>MWBZ01000116.1 GCA_002069765.1 bacterium ADurb.Bin243 | reverse complement strand
TTATTCTGAAAAAGTTAATGGATTAAAAACTGCTTCAGGTGCAAAAATCGAAAGCTTGGCACAGGGCCGATGGACGTTTTGGGTTTATTACGACAACGAACCTGATAAATTGAACTATTACTATTATCTCGATTATATCAATGGAGTTCCGGGAAGCAAAATTTATCCTCCGGTGACCAATAAAAAAGTTATTAAAATAAATGAAAAAAGAGGTAATTAGCATGAAAAAAACCATCTTGTTAATTATATTTCTTCTTGGTATTTTTTTAATAGGATTTGACAGTAATGCCAATGAAGAAAAAACAAATTTTTCGAAAATATATAAGGACAACATAGCTAATATAGAAAAAACAATGCGCCAGATAGAAGACTATGTAGAAACTAACGGTTTGAAAGATGTGTATACTAAATATCCGAAATATTTTGCATATCGCCTGAGAAATTGTGAGTTAAATGAATATTATCAATTTGAAGAATTTTTTGGATGGTTTAATAGATCAATAATAAAATTCGATATAATCGAATGTGGTCGAGTCGATGAATATCATAAATACATTAAATGTAATATATGGACAAGGTATCGTACTTTTGGAGATAGTATTTTTCTAAAAAAAGAATTTGGCAGTTACCAATTGTTCGAGAAACTATATTTGGTGTGCGACAACCAATTTAGCGATATAATCGAAGCATATGACGATTTAGAAACATATAAAGTTGTTAATCAGATGAAAAAATTCAAAAATGCCAGCAAAGTAAAAGTTATTCAGTGCCACTTTGACTATGATAAAATGCAAGGCAATTACGATACAAGAAATTTAACCAGCGATGAAATTAATATTTTAATTGATTTCATTGGAAAGATTAAATTTAAATGGAGGACGGATGTACCAAGAGAAGTACGACGTTACTTAATTAAACCAGAAACAAAGTTAATAATAGAATACGAAAATACCGAGTATCCGATTTGGATTGATACGAGCCACAATGTCCGATTAATATATTTTGTGGAACAAGATCTATTAACCTTTTATAATATTGACAACAAATTATTTTTTAAATTATTTTATGATCATCTGGCATCGCTTAATAATTATTATCTTTTTTTCGAGCCCGATGACTTTGAAGGCAATGCTTTTCCAGATTTTTTAATTCAAACGCTTTCTAATGATACTCAGGAAATTATATGTAAAGCAAAAATGAAACACATCATTTTAGAATGGCTTAACCCAGATTGCTCACCAGAGTTATGGCTTGATAAAGATATGAAATATAAAGTTTTAAAATATGAAGAATCAATAACTCAATATTTAAAAAAAGTTGAAGAGTACATTAACACAGAGATTTGTTTACGCCAGCACAAAAAAATATTACCATATTGTCCTTCAAACAATAAGAATAAATATGGATTTAAAGTTGAACCAGGTGTGATCGAAATAAATTGCCCAACACATGGCAAACAACGAATAAATTTTGAATAGTTGCACGGTCAAAAAAATCTGCTCTACACATTATAGTTTAAAAATTTTATACTTTATAAAATTCCATCACCCGTCGCGCCGGCTTGCAGCCGTCAGCGCCGTGTATCAGCAAATCAGTAACTTAACAAGACCGTCATCATTCCAACCTCTTTAGTCAGAACTATAACGGATAACGAAATTTAGACACGAAAAAACACACCAGTGAATTCAAATCAAAAGTAGTTCTTGAAATTCTCAAGGAAGAAAAGACTCTGGCGCAGATAGCGGCTGAGTTTGGAGTCCATCCTAACCAATTGTTCAAGTGGAAAAAGGACGCATTAGAGCTTCTTAAATCTGGTCTGGAAGATGGCCGCAAAAAGAAGATGGACAGAGAGAAAGATACTCTTAAAAACGAGGTTCATGAACTTTACGCTCAAATAGGCGAGTTAACTTCAGAGGTGCCCCATAAATTTTACATTTTTTTCAATGAATGTGTTATAAAGTGCGCGTTCCGGTGCCTTTTTGCTGTTTTTTTGCCGTTAACTGTGGAAATCAGGGCGTACGGCAATCAAAATGCCATCGCCGTCTTCCGCATTGCTGAATGTAATATTTAACGGGTGATTGTTACCGTTATATTTTATAATAGCTCCGGCTTCCTGGGGAAACAATTCTTCGCTGATAGCTAAATTTGAAACAATTTTGAATTTAGAAATAAAAAGATCCGCCACTTCACGTATATCCGGAGAGTCTAATTTTATAGGGCCATGATCGGGAGCGATTCGAGAAGAAGAATTATTTTTGATTTCAATTGATAGCGTAAATAAATTTGTGTAAACCTCCAGAATATTATATAATTATAATGGAGGTTTTTTTATGAGAGAAAAAAACGAAGACAAGAAACGCCGAAGCGAGCTTATCAAGCAGTTGCTAAAGGAATACCAGCCCAAGAATGCCACGGAACTCCAGGATATGCTTAAAGATCTTTTAGGCGATACGCTTCAGGGTATGCTTGAGACTGAAATGGACGATAAGCTCGGGTATTCAAAATACGATTATAAGAACAAAGAAACCGAAAATTCCCGAAATGGTTATAGCAAAAAGACCGTGACTTCGAATTTAGGCGATCTTGAGATCAATGTGTCGCGAGACCGGGAAGGCGAGTTTGAGCCGCAAGTCGTCAAGAAGCACCAAAATGATGTTTCCGGAATTGATGAACAAATTATTTCGATGTACGCCAAAGGCATGTCAACGCGGGATATTGAAACTCATCTCAAGGACGTGTATGGCGTTAACGCATCATCTACGCTTATTTCTAAAATAACGGACAAGATTCTTCCCCTGGCTAGAGAATGGCAGAGCCGGCCGCTGGAAAGCGTTTATGCGATAGTTTTTCTCGACGCCCTTCATTGTTCGGTAAGGAAAGACGGCCAGGTCGTCAAGAAGGCTGTCTATATAGCCTTGGGAATAACTCTGGAAGGGTTCAAAGAGATACTTGGCATGTGGATTGGCGAAAACGAATCCTCACGTTTCTGGCTCAATGTTCTGAACGAAATGAAGAACCGCGGGACAAAGGACATTCTGATTGCATCCGTTGATAATCTGGCAGGCTTTTCAGAAGCCATTAAAGCGGTCTTTCCAAAAACCGAGATACAGAAGTGCATTATTCACCAGATCAGGAATTCGACGAAATATGTCTCGTACAAGGATATAAAACAATTTATGGCCGATTTAAAGCTCGTTTATCAGGCGGCCACGGAAGCACAGGCTTTGGATATGCTCGACCGCATGGATGAAAAATGGGGCCAGAAATACCCGAGCTCAATCAAATCCTGGCGGGCCAATTGGAACGAACTGGCCACGTTTTTCAAGTACCCCGGCGAACTTAGACGAATCATATACACCACCAATAGCATAGAAAATTTCAACCGTCAGATGAGGAAGGTCACAAAAACCCGTTCTTCTTTTCCAGACGACGAATCACTATTCAAGCTCCTTTATCTTGGAATGATGGATGTTACCCGGAAATGGACGGGCAAAATATACGGCTGGTGCCAAATCCTCGACCAGCTGGCAATTTACTTCGAAGGGCGCGTGGAGTTGAACGATTAATACAAAAATTTGATGTTCAAAATCGAAAACGCCCTGTTTCCTAACGAAAACAGGGCATCTTGACTTTTTAGCTATTTATGCTAAAATTGATATTGGAGTTGTTTTTTCAAAATTTTAAGTTTTTTAAACTTAATTTAGCGATCCCCAAAAAGGGTTTACACAAAATATTTTACGCTACCTTTCAATTATATCCAATTCGAGTTTCTTTGCTATTATTTGAATACAGTCCGCTTCGCCGGACACGATATGTTGAATGACGATATTAAAAAGACGCGCGGCAAGAGATTCGGCCGTCGGTTCAGGAATGTAATGCCGTTCTTCGTCTTCTTCGTTTCCGTCATACCAGCCGTCGATGACAGGTTTGGTAGTAATCAGTTCTTCTTTAAACACCTCTTCGCTAATTTTTTTTATATCGCGCGAACGTGCCAGAATTGGTTTGACTTTTAATCCCAGCATGAATTCTACGTCTTCTATTGCCTGAGTGTTTGCGGGATCGGCCATTGCCAGTGATAGAAAATTTTTTCCCCGATGAAGCGGTAATATGGTTTGAGAAAAAATAATTGCAGTCGGAATGATTCGGCAAATGGCGGGATCGATTATATAGCAATCAAGTTCTATAAACGGAACTTTTAGTTCTTTGGAAAGAATATTCATAAGCTCGTTTTCGCTGAGCGCAACTTCGGATGCCAGAGCCGTCAATAAATTATCGTCCGGGTCGATAATTTCGCCGGTTAATTGCTCCCAGCGATGTAAGTCGATAGCGCCGCGCTTGATTAAGAGCTGTCCGAGGATCATCATTGAATTGGAGAGTTTATTTTTTTTATTCATAATAATTTCCCTGTTTTTCAGTTTATTTCAGTTCAATCATAAAAACTATAATTAACTGCTTCCCGGCATTGAATTTTTTAGCGGGTAAAGATGCATTATAAGTTGATTAACTAAAAACTTTAATATAAAACCCTAATGTTAACTTACCATCAAGCCATTATTGCAGCGCAGACGCGCGCATGCGCGCGTCTGCAAAAGAACAAAAAGATAGGAACAGCAAACAACAAAATTTAAAGCGGTTATTGAAATGAGCACAACTGAATTAAAGTTTCGGCAGAAAAGTCGGCACTTTACAATAATAAAGCGTCAGGCTAATTCGGGGTTGGAAGGGATTTTAAGGGAAGGGAGGGGCCGTGGCCCATCGCCTTCCCTTATCTAAAAAAAGCAATATGCATAATTTTGCATATGCAGTCTACGGCGACGGGCGATCGGTCACAAGACTAATTTAGCATGACCGGCTTTCATTTTAAAGATCAAAGTCAGAACGGCGCGCGGGTTTAAGCCACTTGCAATTCGAATTTTTGGATGGAGTTTAATTCAATTTCAATTTTTATTTTTTCTTCTTCTAAATCGAAATCATCCTGTAAACCCATCCAAAATTGGGCTGTTGTTCCAAAAAATTTGCTTAATCTTAATGCTGTATCTGCAGTAATTCTTCGTTTGTTATGTATAATTTCTGAAATTCTTCCTTGCGGTATAAGTATTTCTTTTGATAATTTATAAGCGCTTATTTTCATTGGTTTTAAAAATTCTTCGAGTAATACTTCGCCAGGATGAATGTTATTTAAGCGTTTCATTTTTCACCTCTCAATGATAATCAATTATTTCGACATTGTGAGTATATTTTGATTATAATATTTTTCGATACTTATGTCAAGCGTAAGTAAAATATGTTTTTGCTCATATATAACTTGATTGACTTTTTATGAATTTAAGTTATAATAATATTGATTTATTGGACTAGGCATAATTTCACGCATGGAACAAGTGAAATTAACTCCGGAAATTTTAAATTAAAGGTGTGTATGGATTTTAAATTACGTGTTCTTGTATATTTATTTATAGCGTTGCTTTTTGTATTGCAGGTACGGTTCGGGATATTTTACAGGCCGGAGTTCAGGCCGCGCACTTTAGCCGAAATAGAGCGATCGGCGGGGGACCTTTCGGTTCTGGACAAAAAAGCGAGGCGCGCATATTCGTCTGGCGGAATGTTTGAACCTATCGAGTATGAAAAGCTTAACGGTTCGGCGTGGCTGAAGTCGCATTATGAGCCGGGCCAGACTTTCGATGAATTCGCCGCGAGTTACGGGGGTGCTGACGAAAAGCGCAACCGGCTCTACCTGCTTCCGCTCGGCGAATTCACTTCTGAAACGTCGATTTTGATGGATAAATTAAAGCTTTATTGTTCGATATTTTTTAATATGCCGTGTGAAATTATGAAGCCTGCGGATTTCAAGTTCAGGTCGAGGATAAATTCTCATACGGGCAAGCCGCAGCTTTTGACGGGCGATATAATTAAGGCCATGAATAAGCTTTTACCCGCCGATGCGTATGCGATGCTTGCGCTTACCATGACCGACCTTTATCCTGTCTCTTCATGGAACTTCGTTTTCGGCCAGGCGTCGCTTACGGGCCGCGTGGGGGTTTACAGTCTGGCGCGTTACGATCCGGAGTTTTTCGGCAGGAAGCGCGAGGCGGATTACCAGCGAATACTTCTCGAAAGAAGTTTGAAAGTGATGGCGCATGAGACAGGGCATATGTTTTATATGTACCATTGTGTTTTTTATAAATGTCTGATGAACGGTTCGAACAGTCTTGTGGAAACCGATATGACACCGATGTTTTTATGTCCGGCCTGTTTAAGGAAGCTAAGCCATGCGGTTAAGTTTGATCCGGTAGTGCGTTACGGCAGGATGCTCGAATTTTTCGAGGCTAACGGGCTTGGAACGAGCGCCGTATGGCTGAAAAAGAGAATCGAATATATAAATATGCCCGAGTAAAAAAACCGGCGTGTAAGGTTACGCGCCGGTTTTTTTATAAAAAGATAAGGGCATGGGATTGATTAATTTTACTTCTTATCTATTCTGTAAACGTGGAAGCTTTCGTACATGAACGAGCGGTCTATTGCGAACAGTTCGGCCGCGAGTTCGGGTTCGGGGATCAGTATTTCAAGGTTTTTCGCGTCGAGGTTACGCGGGCGGGCGAGCGTGTAGCGGTAGCAGAGGCGGGAGCCGGGTTTAGCCAGAGCGATGAACTCGCGCATTACGTTGTTGAACAGGTCGTCTTCCATCCATTCGAATATATTAGACATATTGAATTTATTGAAGCTTTCGGGGCCGAATTTCTTGAGCACGTCGGTTGATATGCCCTGGAACACTTCGATTCTATCGATGTTATTTTTCAGCTTATCGAAATTTTCCTTTAAAAGGTAAGGCGGCAGGCATTTAGGCGACAGGAATCTGCCAAGGAGTATCAGCGAGAAGAAGTAATTGGTGCGGTTATCGATGTTTCTCATGGCGCGGTCCACTTTTCGGTTGAGGTTCTTATCGAATTCCTTTTCATCGACGTGTCTGAAGGAATGCGCGCCTTTGACCAGGCTTAAAATGGATCTGTTCAAGAACAGCCAGTTAAGAAAATGCCAGCGTCCGAAATTTATGTTGTCGTAAATTTTGCGTTGAATGCCGACGTCGGGGCAGAAGAAAATTTTCTCGATGGCGGAGTATTTTGAGCCGTATAAGAACATGAGAATTTTGCGGTATATTGTGAAGAATTTTTCGACCTTGCCGCACATTATGAGGCCTGATTTAATGATATCGCGGTTATCGTCCCAGAAATTTTTAGCTTCGGCCGAAAGCAGGTGTCTTAATTTATCGTATAATTCGAGTCGGTATTCCGGGCTGTATTTTGAAGGCCTGTTATAAAATTCGACGCCGAGCGCCTCTAAAAAATCGTCGTAACCGAATGATTTAACGGCGGCGATCTTGTATTCGAGAAGATAGTTTTGCGTGGGGTTGCCGTCGATCGAAACGACCTTCTGCGGGCCTTCGACGAGAAGATTGAGCGAGTTGCAGCCTCCGGAAGTTATGGACAATACGGAGTCTTCCGGTTTTATCATAAGAGAGCGCCTGTTGAGTTCGGGGTCTTCCCATACATTGCTGTAAACGATGGCATGTTTGAACATATTATCTCCTTTATATGATCTTTTGATCGCTTTATTTTTATTAACTATACGGCCCGTCCGATTTAAAAAGTAAAATTACTTAACTCTCCGTTCTCCACTATGCACTATGCACTATACACTGTGCACTATTTTACTCGTCCTGTTCGACGGTTATTTCGATTTTAGGAATTTTCCTGTCGATTCTGAACGTATCGGAGAGGTATCCGATCATCGAAGGCAGTAAAAACAATTCACCGAGGAAAGCGAAGATCATGGTAAGCGCGATCAGCAGGCCGAAGTACATGACCGATTTGATGCTGGCGAGTCCGAGGACGGAAAAGCCGAGGCATAAAATGAGGGAAGTGACTATTACGGCCGGGCCTTCGTCGCTGAGGCATTCTTTGATAGCCTCGATGGGCTTCATTCCGCGTCCGAGGTAAATGTAATAGTGGAACAATTCGTGTATGGTATCGTCAACCGCTATGCCGAGCGTGATAGAAGCTATGGTGACGGTGGCGATATCCAGGCGTATATCGAAAATCCCCATGAAGCCGAGGGTCATGATTACGGGTATGACGTTCGGGCCGAGCCCCCACAGCAGAGCCGAGAAGCGCATGAATAAGAGCCCGATCACTATGAATATATAGACGAGGGCGGTTCCGAAGCTGACGGCCTGGCTCCAGGTAATATATTCAAGGAGTCTCACGTAAAGCGGAACGTAGCCGCCGAACTGAATTTCGGCGTTGCTGCCGGCGAAATTTTTAGCGAGGATGGCGCTGACTCTGTCTTCTATTTTTTTCATATTAGCCGCGCTTACCATGGGAATTCTTATGGTGAGCCGCGCTTCACTGTATTTTTTATCCACCATGTAAACCAGGTCGTTATCCGGATCGCTTTCATAGATCATCATAAGCTGGCTGATCTGGAGTTTGTTATCGGAGATGCGGTATGATTCTTCTTTTCCATCGGTCCACACCTGGTTGAGGCGCATGATCACATCGGTTATAGACGCGCATTTAGAGGCGTCGGGGAGCGATTCGATTTCTTTTTGAGAGTTGACGAGTCTGTTTAAAAAGCCGGGGTCGAGTATTCCGTCGTTATGTTTAGTTTTAAGTCTTACTTCGAGGGGCAGGTAGTTGCCGTATGATTTTTCGATGAAATCGCTGTCGGTTCTAACGGGATTCGACGGGAGCAGGAAGCCCATCGAGTATGTGTCCACGTCGAGAAATTTGACTCCGTAGCAGCTGACGGCGATAACGGCTATGAAGATAAAGAATACGGCTTTTCTGTTAGGTATGACAAAATTGATTATACCGGCGCTCAATTTTTCGAACGGCCTTTCGAGTTTGATGGTGGAAGTGGGTTTTATGAGGCCGAGCATATAGGGGACGGTGGCCCATACTATAACGTATTCGGCCATGGCCGAATAGGCGGCGAAAGCGCCGAAAGTCCTGAGCACGGCAATAGGCGTTAAAACTATGGAAACGAATCCTATGCATTCGGTGAGCGATGTAAAAAGGCTGGGGGCGAGTATATCTTCGATGACCATAACCAGGCCTTTTTCCTTGTCTTCGGCCACGTCTTTTAAATGCAGGCAGTATCTGTTGAATATGTGGTTGACGTCGGCTATGCAAAGAATCATGATAAGCGTTGGCAGTACTATAGTGACCATATTGAAGTTCTGGTGGAAGAAACCGTAAACATTAAGGAACGCGAGGCCGGAAAGCACCATCACCACGAAGGTTATGGCCACCAGGTGCCTGGAGCGGAATAAAAAGTATAAAGTAATGAGCAGGATGACGTACGACAGCGAAGTAAAAATGCCGCTGTCCTGGAGGCTGAGGCGGTTGAGTTCGTCGTACATAACGCCCATGCCGGCTAATTTATAACTGAAGTTATGCTTCGCGAGGGCGTTTTTAACGAAAGCTATTATTTCCGGCCGTTTTACGTCCATTTCTTTAGACGCTTTCGGTTCTATTATAAGAACTGCGCCGCGCAGTTTTGAGTCGGCCAGTAATTTAGGCCAGAGTTTATTTTCTCCGAAGCGTTTTTGGACTTCGGCGGCGTTTATCTTCGTTTCATCGGTCGTTTCGTATAAATCTTCGACTATAAGGTCCTGTTCGCCGCGAAGCCCTATATAGGGCGCAGAGCCTATTCCGAGGACTCTTCTGATATCTTTATTATCTTCCACTTCGATGGAAAAAGACCTGAGTTTGCTTAAAAACGCGGGTTCAAAAATTTTGCCGTCGCCGCCGGAATCTACCATGGCGATTATAACTTCGTCGTTGCCGTAAATGTCTTTAAATTCGTTATAGGCTTTGAGGGTGAGGTCGTTTTCGAGGAACCACAGCTCGATGCTGTTGTCGATTTTAATATTTTTAATGAATACGGAACCGGCTATGGCAAGGATTATGAATGAATAAAAAAGAAACGCCCGGTATCTAATTAAAAAGACGGCTAATTTATGTACGAAATTATTACGCCCGCCGTTTTTAGTTCCGTCATCGCCGTTTCCGCCGCCGCGGGTATTGTTTTCTTTAGCTTTGCTGCCGTTGTGGCCGTTGTTGGTCATATTTTACCTCTGTATAAAAAAATATTCTTAAACTATCCACTTTCCACTCTTCGTTCTCCACTAATACTACGCCCTATTCACTATTCTGACGGTTCCCTTAGCGCCGTCCATTTCGACCTCGTCGCCGGTTTTGAGTTTTTTAGTAATGTTATTGATTCCGACTATGGCGGGAAGGCCGAGTTCGCGGGCCACTATGGCCGAATGTGAAAGTATGCTTCCGCGTTCTATCAAAAGCCCTGAAGCCGAGGGATAAAGCGGCACCCAGCCCGGGTCGGTACGGCCGGCCACGAGAATTTCTCCGTTCAGCGACATATCGTCGGACGGCGTCAGTATTACCTTCACTTTTCCGCGCACGACGCCGGGGCAGCAGCTAAGGCCGGTCATAAGGTCCGGGTCGGCGTTTTCTTCGGCCGCGGGGGCTTCCGCAGGAACGTTAAGGTCGTTGCAATAGACGGGGCCGAAAGTTTCGATCCTGTCGGGCAGGTCTTCGCCTTTTTCATACGCGTCGTATTCTTTTTTGCGCAGCGCGATCAAATCGCGAAGGTTCTGGATGGTGGCGGTTCCTACTACATACGAAAAAATTTCGTCCTTGGTGAGGTAAAAAACGTCGTCGGCGTGGTCGATGACTTTAAAATCTACCAGTCTGTGGCCGATTCCGACGAATATGCGGCGGGCGAGCCCGAACATTTTGGTGCGCGCGAAGCGCTGATATTCGCGGAAGGCGACGGCCCTTTTGGTATTGTTCACAATGAAATTAAAAACGGCGAGTTTGCTTATTATTCCGAACATTCTACGCCCGGAAAGTTTTTCGGTAACGAGTTTTTCGGCTTTTTCGCGCAGGTCTTTTTCGTGGCTGGAGGAGCCGTCGGTTTCGGGCAGGGTGCATACTGTGTAGTTTTTAAGTATGCTGAATACGAATTGCGGCTTATCCATTAAAGGCGGCACTTCGAGTTTTAATTCGTTCATGGAGCGGTAGCCGAATTCTTCGAGGTAGTCGGATATCATCAGGCAGAGTTTTTTCTGGTTTTCCGAATAATTGTTTCTGGCGGCGTAAACGAACATTTCGGCGAGTTTTTCTTCGCCGGAGGTTTTAAATAATTCTACGAGCGCCTCGTCGGTTTTGATAAAGCGCGCTATCTGCTGGAGTTTTTTAAGAGGCAGGGTGCTTTCCACGTCGCCCTGGCCGGCCACGAGTTCGTTCTGCAGCGAGCCGCCGTCTTCGTTGAGCCCCCATTTTTCTATGAGCATCCGAAGTATCCCGTAGAATATCATAGCCATGAAATCGTTTACTATAGGCGCTTTCCAGTTTCTTAAAACGCCGTTTTCAAGTTCGTAGTAAACGTTGACCAGATCGTGCGATTGGGCCGAATTGAAATCGTATTTTTGGTATTTATCGAACATGTCCTGGTATATTTTCATGAAATTATGGACTTTATCTTCTATGGTGAAAAACTGCCATGCG
>MWBZ01000115.1 GCA_002069765.1 bacterium ADurb.Bin243 | reverse complement strand
GGTGGCGGAGGAAGCGCCCCGCCGCCATTCGAAGTCAAAAAAATATTGAACCCCGACGAAACCGAAATATTCAGAAAATTTATAGACGACGTATTTTGCGGCGGAAGCGACGCATTTACGTCGATAGTTTCGGCCACCACCAGAGTCAGCCTCGTCGAAATAAACGAAGACAAGAAAGAAAGCATTTCACGGCATTATAAAGACCAGGTAATGCATCAATATTACCTCGACTTCGACGGCGCTATAAAAGGCCGCGGCGGCATTTTCATAAAATTGTCCGACATCCTGGCTTTCGGCGACATACTGCTCGGCGGCGACGGAACGGCCGGCGTAATAGACAATAAAAACCATTACGATAAAGCGATCGAAGAGTTTTTCAAAAGATTCAGCGAAAGCTACCTGAAAAACAAGCTGACCGCTCTCGCCGGCGAAATACCTTTCGAGGCCAACATTTCATTCGCGGGTTCGAGCGATTTCAAAGACGGCTACGACCCCGGTTTCGGAAACGATTTAATTTATGCGAAGCTTAACTTCGAGCTCACTTACAACGCCGACAAAAACAAGCTTAACTTCGAGCTATTTATATGCATGCCGGTGAGCGTTTCGCAGGACATAATCTCGCTCATAGGCCAGGTAATGCTCGAATCAAGACAGCCGCAGGCGGAAGTAAGCGTTTCTCCGAGCGCTTCGCAGTCTTTGCTGATAACCAATCAGGACGAAATAGACGCTATATTAAACCAGGTAACATCGCAGGCCGCTCAGCCGCAAGTATCGCAGCCGGCCGCTCCTCCGGCCCAGCCGCAGCAGCAGTTCACGCCGCCGCCTCAACAGCAGCCGCAAATAGCCGCCCAACAGCAACAGCCGCCCATGCAGCAGCCTCAACAGCAGCCGCAGGCTTATCCGCAACAGCAGCCGCCCATGCAGCAACCGCAGGGTTATCCCCAGCAGCCGCCCATGCAGCAGCCGATGGGTTATCCCCAGCAGCCGCCCATGCAGCAGCCGATGGGATACCCGCAGCAGATGGGTTATCCTCAACAGATGGGATACCCGCAGCAGATGGGATATCCGCAGCAGCCACAGCAAAACGTACAGGCGGCGAAGTTTTCATCGCTCAACTTCGGAACGCCCGCGGGCGCTACTTCCAACATCGAGCTCCTGCTCGACGTGCCTTTGACGCTCACTGTCGAACTGGGCCGCACGCGCATGCTCATTAAAGAAATACTCGAGCTCACCGCCGGCTCGATCATAGAACTCGATAAAATCGCCGGCGAATCGATAGACGTGTTGATCAACAATAAACTTGTGGCAAAAGGCGAAGTCGTGGTAATAGACGAAAACTTCGGTATCCGAATAACTAATATCATAAGCCCTCACGAACGCCTGCAAAGCCTGAAACCTTAACGGAACGGCCAAAAATGACAAATTCTAATTTAAGGCAACTATTTAACGATAAAATAATCAAAGGCCGCGATGCCGCCATGCGCTTAATTTATGCGCCGGCGGCCGCGGCCTCTATAATTTTATCCTGCGCGCCGGAAGTTTTCGGGCAGACTTACGAAAACATACTGCAGTATAAAGAACCGGTATCTAATTTCAATTTCGATTTCACTTCGACCATAATAAAGTTCATACTGGCTACCGTCATATGCATAATGATAATACTGCTTATGAAAAAATATATGGGCGCCGCCTCCAATTTTTCATCGGCCGACAACATCAAAGTCCTCGATTACCACATGATAGCGGCCGACAAATATATTTACATCGTCGAAATATACTCAAAACTCTTCATCCTTGGAGTCGGAGGAAACGGCATAAGCAAAATAGCCGAAATAAGCGACAAGGAAACTATCGATCTAATAAGGCTTAAAAGCGATAAAAACATCAAAGGTAAAATGTTTTCGGAATATCTTCAAAAATTCATGCCTGCCGACAAAAAAACGCCGGTCGAATAAACCCGTCATTTCTTCGAATTTTTCATACTTTCAAATTTTCATAAAACGCGCCTGTTAAAAACCGCCGGAACCTAAAAAAACGGTTGACAAATCAGCCGTTATTTAGTAAAATCTCTTCATCGGCGTTATGTAAACTTAATTTTCTTTTCAAGTATATTCGTTTTATATTATATAATATATTTAAAGACTCTACCGCACAACATAAACGCCAGGCAAATAAGGTGTACATTCGGAGGTTTGACTGATGCGGTTTTGCGCTATGTCGCGAATATTTTTTACCGTAATTATGGCGCTAATGTGCGTTTACCATATCACCGCTTCAAGCGCTTTCGCCCAGGGCGAAGCGGCGGCGAACTCAAAGCCGGCGCGAACCGCCGTAAAAACTCAGACCGGCGCGGGCAGCCAACAGCCGGCGGCCGAAGCTCCAGTCCAGGTCCCAAAAATTAATTTCGGAATAACTCCCACGAATAATCCCGAAGATATCTCCGTGGCGCTTCAGATAATAATTCTTCTAACGGTCCTAACGCTGGCGCCTTCCATACTGGTCATGGCCACTTCGTTCACCCGCATTGTAATAGTCCTTTCTTTCGTGCGACGCGCGCTGGCCACTCAGCAGCTGCCTTCCAACCAGATCATAATAGGGCTTTCGCTCATACTCACCTTTTTCGTAATGACGCCTACATTCGCTAAAATAAACGCCGACAGCCTCCAGCCTTATTTCAACCGCGACATAACCCAGATGGAAGCCATTTCAAGGACGTCCGAAACGCTCCGCGATTTCATGTTAAAACAAACGCAGGAAAGCGATTTGAGCTTATTTATAAAACTCGCCCGCGATAAAAAATTCGAAAAAAAATCCGAAGTCCCCTTTTACATAGTCATGCCCGCCTTCATTCTTTCTGAAATGAAGATCGCTTTCGAAATGGGCCTGATAATATTCCTTCCGTTCCTTGTAATCGATATGGTGGTGGCCTCGGTGCTTATGTCCATGGGCATGATGATGCTTCCTCCGGCCATGATATCGCTGCCGTTTAAAATATTGATATTCGTTCTGGCCGACGGATGGCACCTTATAATAAAATCGCTCGTTTCGAGCTTCGCATGAGTGTAAGCTATGGATGAAAGAACCGTTATAGAAATAATGACGAACATGATATACGTGACGCTTTTAACATCGGCCCCCATGATGATTTCCGGGCTCGTCGTCGGCGTCGCCGTTTCGATATTCCAGACCGCTTTTTCCATACAGGAACAGACGCTGAGCTTCGTCCCCAAAATAGTGGCGTTAAGCCTTGCGGGCGTGTTTTTCGGCAATTGGATGCTCAGGCTGCTCGTAGATTACAGCCGGGACGTTTTCATCAATTTCGCAAAATGGGTAATTAAGTAACGGACGCAAAAATGTACATTCAAGTTTTCGAATATATTGAGACTTTTTTTCTGCTTTTAGTCAGGATAACCGGCATTTTCACTTCCGCTCCCGTTATCGGGGCGGAAAGCCTCCCCGCGCAGATAAGAATAATGACGGCTTTAGTGCTTTCCATGCTGCTGATGCCGGCGGAAATATCTTCGCGCGGCGCGGTCAAGATCCCTCCGCAAACTTATATTTTCGCGCTTATAGTGGTCAAAGAGATACTTCTGGGGCTATTGCTCGGCTTCGTGGCTTCGTTCGTCATCGAAGGCGTAAAGCTCGCCGGAGAACTGATGGGAATCCAGATAGGCTTCGCTATGGTTTCCGTAATAGACCCCGAATCGCAGCAGGAAGAATCGATAACCGGAAGTTTCAATTATCTTATATTCACCCTTATTTTTTTAATGATAAACGGCCACCACCTTATAATCGAAGCGCTCAACCAGAGCCTCAGGATAGTTCCTCTCGGCCTGGTTTATTATAACGGAAATTTCGTTTCCGAAATTTTCGACAGGGCCCCCGAGTTTTTTACGATAGGCGTTAAAATAGCCGCCCCCATAGTGGTCCCTCTTATAATGCTCTCCGTGGTGCTCGGAATAATATCGCGCGCGGTGCCGCGCCTTGAAGTTTTTTTAATCAGCTTCCCGCTGAACATACTGGTATCGTTCATGATCATCATATACTACATGGACGATCTGGTCAAATACTTCATTTACCTCATTCATTCAAACATTTTCGACGAATTGATCCGGATTTTATATTTATTGAAGTAAAGCGTATATTTATGAAAATCTCCTTGCAGGAAGTTAATTCACATATCGATTGCGACATTCTCCACCGGGCTTTCCTGCCCGGAACGGAAAAATTATGCGTCGAACGGACGTTCGACGAAAATACGCCCCTGGATTTCGATCTCCAGCTTTTCGCGGACGATTCTCCCACCGGGCAGCGCACCGAAGAAGCGACGCCGCGCAGGCGCGAAAAAGCGCGCGAAGAAGGCCAGGTAGCCAAATCTCCTGATTTAAGCGGCATGGTGGTGGTGACGCTTTGCGTCATAGTCATTTATTACAGCGGCTCTTTCTCGATGAAAACTATCGGAGAATACCTCAAAACGGCTTACTCGAACATGCTGATAAATTTCGATGACGCGGCCATAAATAAGCTCATAATAGATTTCACCGTCACCACATGGCTCGCCATACTGCCGGTTGCGATAACGGCCACAATAGCGGCTCTCGCCATTAATTTCTATCAGGTGGGCTTCGTTTATTCTCTCGAGCCGCTTATATTCAACGTTTCGCGGTTCAACCCGATCAATGGAATGTCTAAAATTTTTTCAAAAGAGCCGCTGTTCGAGCTCATAAAATCGGTTTTAAAAGTCCTTGTGGTGATTTATTTTCCGTACAGTTTTTTCACACAGAATATCCGCTCCTTCTCTAAATTCATGGGGCTAGAAGTCGCGCAGATCATAGGAGTCGCGGCCCCGCTGTTATTCGATCTTAGCATGAAAATACTTCTGATGCTGCTGATACTCGCTATCATCGATTACACTTACCAGCGCTTCGAATTCGAAAAAAAGATAATGATGTCCAAATACGATATCAAGCAGGAATTCAAGCAGGAAGAAGGCGACCCTTACCTCAAGCAGGAATTGAGAAGGCGCGCGAGAAAGATAGCCACGGGACAGATGATGCGCGAAGTGCCGAAAGCCAAGGTCATAGTAACGAACCCGACGCACCTTTCCATCGCAATAGCCTATGAAGAGGGCCAGAAAGGCGCCGTTCCATCGGTAGTGGCCAAGGGCGCCGATTTCGTCGCTCTGAAGATCAGGGAAATCGCAAAAGAAAACGGCATACCGTTATATGAGCACAAGCCGCTGGCCAGAGAATTATATGAAAAAGTAGAAGTGGGCGAAGAGATACCCGAAGAATTTTTCGAAGCGATCGCTACCGTATTCGCGTTCGTTTACAAGCAAAAAGGAATGATTAATACATAAAATGCCTACGTTTTTAAGCGTGCCTATGGCGGAAATACTCAAGCGCTCCGATCTTCTGATAACGCTGGCCGTAGTGGCCGTCGTTCTGATGATCATTATTCCCCTGCCCGTCGTGCTTCTGGATTTATTTCTGGCCGCCAACATCACGATTTCGATAGTCATTCTTTTAATTTCGATGTACACGAAAAATTCTCTCGAATTTTCGATTTTCCCGTCGCTGCTGCTTATAACCACGCTCTTCCGCCTGGCGCTGAACATATCTTCCACAAGACTCATACTGCTTCTGGGAGAGCAATTCGACGGCCAGGTAATAAAGGCCTTCGGCAACTTCGTGGTCGGCGGCAATTACGTGGTGGGCATAATAATATTTTTGATAATAACTGTCATTCAGTTCGTGGTAATCACCAAGGGCGCCGGGCGCGTGGCGGAAGTAGCCGCGCGTTTCACGTTGGACGCCATGCCCGGAAAACAGATGAGTATCGACGCCGATCTCAACGCGGGCGTCATAAACGACGAAGAGGCGCGCAAAAGAAGGCGCGACCTCCAGCGCGAAGCGGATTTCTACGGAGCCATGGACGGAGCTTCAAAATTCGTCCAGGGAGACGCCGTGGCCGGAATCATAATAACCATAATCAATATCATAGGCGGAATAGTTATCGGCGTCTTCCAGCACGATCTGTCGGTGGCCGACTCGGCCACGGTATATACGCTGCTTACGGTGGGAGACGGCCTTGTAAGTCAGGTTCCCGCGCTGCTGATATCTTCGGCCACCGGTATAATAGTTACGCGCTCCGCCTCTGAAACCAACCTCGGCGAAAACATCGCCGCCCAGATGTTCAACGATCCGCAGATACTTTCGATCGCGGCGGGTTCCATGGCCGCGATGGGCCTGATGCCCGGGCTGCCCAAGCTGTCGTTTTTTTCGATAGCCATATCTCTGGCGGCGATCGCGTATTTTATGAAACAGTCGCGCGCGCAGAAAGAAGTCATGCAGCAGGAAAAGCAAAAGGAAGAAGAGGTCGAAAAGCAGAGAAAGCCGGAAAACGTGGCGTCGCTCTTAATTTCCGACCCTATAGAACTGGAAATAGGCTACGGGCTTATACCGCTGGTGTCTAAAAGCGAGGGAGGCCTTCTGGAGCGAATTCACATGACGCGCAAGCAGATAGCCATAGAAATGGGCCTGATAGTGCCGCCGATACGAATACGCGACAACATACAGCTCCCCCCTAACGGCTACGTGCTAAAAATCAAGGGAAACGAAGCCGGAAGCTACGAATTGATGCTCGATCATTATCTGGCCATGGGCGGCGGCCAGGGAATAGAAATACCCGGCATCCAGACCTTCGAGCCGGCATTCGGGCTGCCGGCCACATGGATAACCGAATCGCAGAGGGAGCAGGCCGAGGCGGCGAGCTATATGGTGGCCGACGTGCCTTCGGTAATGATAACGCACATCCAGGAAATTATAAGAAAGAGGGCTCCGGAGCTTCTTGGCCGCCAGGAAGTGCAGACCATTATTTCCACGGTGCGCGAAACCAACGCCGAACTGATCAACGAAATCATCGGCCCCAGCGCCATCACCATCGCGGCGTTCCAAAAAATCCTTCAGAGCCTTTTAGCGGAAAGCGTTTCCATACGCAATATCCTGCTAATCCTGGAAGCCCTTTCCGAATGCGTCCCAAAGTATGTTAATGACGTAGATTTCATGACGGAACACGTAAGAACCGCGCTGAAGCACCAGATATCCAAACAATATCTCGGAACGGACAATTACATACCCGCGATCACTCTCGACCCCGAGCTGGAAGAAACGCTCATCAATTCGCTGCAGCGGACGGAACAAGGCGCCAACTTCAATCTGGACCCGCAGACAGCCCAGCAGATACTCCAGCATACGATCGATCAGATAAAAATCGCCCAGTCGTCGAGCGTAAAAGCCCCCATTCTTCTTGTAACTCCAGGCATAAGGCCGTTTTTCAAGCATTTTATAGAAAAATACGCGCCCGACGTGCCGGTGCTTTCGTATAACGAAATAGTCGTAGAAGTAAGGGCGATAGGCATGATTTCAATTTAGCGCAATGGGATAAAATTTAATTTTAAATTTGCTCATTTATCTTTACAAATGTTAAAAAACCGTTTATAATATTAGTGCTATGATTAACCGCGACCAGATATCCAATTTAAGAAAATTATTCGTTGAAAACTATCAGTCCGCCCCGCAAAAAGATCCGGAATTCAAGCCGGCGGACGATTCCAGCCGCAGCGTGCCCGGCCAGATACGCGGCCTGCAGCAGAAAATAGCCAGCGCTCAAAACGAGCAGAAAGCCAGAGCATCCTTAGCGGCGGCGCCCGTTCGTTCCATCGCGGTTACGTCCGGAAAGGGCGGAGCGGGCAAAACCAATTTCGTAGCCAACCTGGCCATAGCCTTTTCCAGGCTCGGCAAAAAAGTATTGGTTCTCGACGCGGACCTCGGCCTTGCCAATATAGACGTAATATACGGATTAAGGCCTAAATACAATCTTTTCCATGTAATAACCGGGCAGAAAAGATTATCCGAAATAATAACGGAAGGCCCCTGCGGGGTAAAACTCGCTCCTGGAGGCTCTGGAATCGTAGAACTGGCCAATATAAACGAAAGCGAAAGAAACCATTTTCTGGCCGAAATGAGCGAGCTGGAAGGCAAAGTAGATATAATACTCGTAGACACCTCGGCCGGCATAAATAAGAACGTGCTTTGCTTTTTAAAAGCCTGCTCAGAAATAATTTTCGTGACGCTCCCCGAACCGCCCGCCATAGCTGACGCGTACGGCATTATCAAAGCGGTCGCCGCCCAGGACGCCGGTTTTGTTCAAAAGCTCTATCTGGTAGTCAACAGGGCCGTCAGCGTAGTTGAGGCGAAAGACGTTTACGACAGGCTTTCTCTTGTAACCAGGCGTTTTTTAAATATCGCCATAGAAGACATGGGCTATATCTTCGAAGACCGCGTGGTTGCCGCCGCGGTGAAGGCGCAGAGCCCTTATATTCTCGCCAGCCCCAATTCCAGCGCCAGCGGCTGCATAGAAACGATAGCCCGAAAAATGCTTAATATAGGCGGAGAAAAATACGGCGCAGGCTCCGCTTCCGACCGGCTGAAAAACGGCGTCAGGTCATTTTTTCATAGAATCGGTGAACTTTTTAATTGATAGGTGATAGTTAATGTCATTATCTAAATTTTACGTCGCTCCAAATTATTTCGAAGCGCTTAAAAGCGCGAAAGCGGAGCTTGGCGAAGATTTATTAATTGTAAATCAGCGCAAGGTAAAGGTGGGGGGATTTTTAGGCCTCTTCGGCGGCCGAGTCATGGTCGAGCTGGAGGTCCGCGTAGAAGACGACCCTCCGCCCGTAAAAAAATCCGCCAGGGCCAGGACCGGATCAAATTCCAGCGCCGGCGCCGGCCCTAAAACCAACCCAGCGGTAATATCCAGACAATCCAACGAATTCATAGATCCCCGTTCGGTTTATTCGCAGGTAAAACAGCCGCAGCAAGCCGAAGCCGTCGTCCGCGCAGATTACCAGCAAAACGCCGAGGCGCTCGCGGCGGCGCAGTCTTTTCAGCCGCGCCCGGCGCCAGTGCGCGAAGACAATACCGACAGGCTTATGGACATGGTGCGCACCATGCAGCAGCAGTTAGATACGCTCACCAGCAAAATGGCGAAGCAGCCACAGCCGCAGCAGATTATAGTGTCGCCGCCGCCGTCCGGGGCGTCCAGGGGCGCAATATATCCGCCCAACCTTCAGAGAGTGTACGACCTTCTCTACAGGGCCGAATTTTGCGAACCGCTCATAAATAAAATAATGATCGACATGCAGAACATACCGGAGGCCAGCAAGGACGACTGGGAAAAGCTAAAGGAGCACCTCAGAATAAAGCTGGTGGGGCTTTTTAAAACCGCGCCGCAGATATCGCTAAACGAAGAAGCCGAAGGCCGCGAAACCGCCGGAGACGCTCCCGCCGCCGGCAAAATGCCAAAACTCGTCGCTTTCGTCGGAACCACCGGCGTTGGCAAAACCACGACTCTGGCAAAAATAGCCACAAACCTTGTTTTAAGGGCCAAAAAAAAGGCGATGCTGCTTACCATAGACACATACAGAGTGGCCGCCACCCATCAGATATCCACTTATGCCGATATAATCGGCGTTCCTTTTGAAATTATTTATAAAGAATCGGATTTTCTTCCATGCATAATGAAGCACCGAGACGTCGACGTCATTTTAATAGACACGGCGGGCCGCAGCCAGCGCAACAATCTCGAAGTGCTCGAACTGCGTAAATTTTTATATCCCGGCAACAATATCGACATAGAAATATTCCTGGTCATCAGCTCCACCATTAAATACCGCGACATGCAGGACATTATCAAAAACTTCGGAAAAGTGAACTTCAACAAGCTCATATTCACAAAAACCGATGAAACCACCACCTGGGGACCGATTTTAAGCCTCGCATCCGAAGCGGATAAGCCGATAATCTATATCAGCAACGGCCAGAACGTTCCCGACGACATAATGCCTGCCGAGGCCAATTACGTGGTCAAGAAAATTATAGACAACGAGGACTTAATATAAAAAATGAATTCCAGATATAAAATTCGCGCGTTAAGCGCCAGGGCTAAAGCGTTAATATATTCGTATATAGTAATTTTTTCGGCGTTTTATTTTCTGGCCGGGCCGGCCTCCGCGGCCAGGCTTCTTCCGGTTTTGGGCGAAATAAAAGACCTTTCTTCGCGCCCGGTGGCCGGCGCGCGCGTCACCCTTATAAACGAAGGCGACGATTCTTCAGGCGCGTCGGATCTAACATACTCCGACGAAAAAGGCGTTTTTCATTTCATCAATAAAACCGAAGGCATATATTCAATAGTGGTCCACTGCGAAGGGTATCTGCCTTATCAGGATTCTTTTAATCACACGGCGGCCGAACGGCGTCTGGTAAAGATATGCCTGACTAAAAGCGACTCCTACGAACCCGAAGTAATTTACCTCGCCAAAAATACCGGCAATTTATACGGCAGCGTGATCTGCGACGACACCGACGAGCCGATTGCCGACGCGGTAGTTTCCATAGCCGACAAATTCGTACAAACCAACGATCAGGGCGGATTCAAGCTCGACAACATAGGCGTCGGCCCGAAACTGATAAAAATACAAAAAAACGGCTATGAAAAACTCGAAAAAGAAATAATAGTCACCATAAAAACCCAGAACGTAGTCATAAGGCTCAATAAAATCGTAAAATATTCTACCATAGTAGGCAGGGTGCGTATTAAAGGAATAAAAGAGCACGAATGCCCGCCCATCAAAGTATATCTTGCCGGCAAAACCGGCGTCACCGATTACAAGGGCACTTTCAAATTCGAAAACGTAGCAGCCGGCAATTACCCGATTATTTTAATCTATAATAAAAAGGAAATTTATAACGATATTATAAAAGTGGAACGTGGAATATCCGCTTATGAAATTCTGCTTGAAAAAATATAAACGTAGAAACGAACATTAAGGAAGGTACGAAATGAAGACATTTGTTCTGGACACCAACGTGCTGGTACACGACCCGCGCTCGATTTTCAAATTTCAGGAACACGAAGTGGTCATTCCTATAATGGTTTTAGAAGAACTCGATTCTCTAAAAACAAGACAGGACGGCGCAGGTCAGGACGCGCGCATCGCGATGCGTTTTCTCGACGAAATAAAAAATAAAGGCGAAATATTCGAAGGCGTCGAAGTCAATAAAGACAAAGGCAAGCTGCGCATAGAACTTAAGTATCACGATTGCAAAACGATGCCGGCGTCGTTCGACCCGACCAAGGCCGACAATAAAATACTGTCGGTCGCTTCAGGGCTTAAAAATTCCAAAGGCTCGGAGGGTCCCGTGATAATGGTCAGCAAGGATATCAACGTGAGGGTCAAAGCTGAATCTCTCGGAATCAAAGCCGAAGATTACGAATCAGATAAAGTAGACGTGCACGAACTGTTCAAAGGGTTCGACATGGTACCGGTTTCTAAGGAAACCATCGAAACGTTCTACCGCGAAGGCCGCCTTAAAATGACCGACAGGCAATTTTATCCCAACCAGTGCGTTTTGCTCAAAGTCGAAAGCACCGGCCAGTCAGCATTGTGCAAATATTACCAGCCTTATGAACAGCTGATTCCCCTCTACCACATCGGAGCTAAACCCTGGGGTTTGAGCGCGCGCAATTTAGAGCAGCGCTTCGCGCTCGAGCTTTTGCTCTCGGATGAAATAAAGCTGGTTTCCCTC
>MWBZ01000114.1 GCA_002069765.1 bacterium ADurb.Bin243 | reverse complement strand
CTCACGTCCAAAGATTTCAGGTTCAAGTGCCGCGCGTGGTATCTTAAAAGCTCCAGATCGGTTTGCCCGTTCTGCGCCACCGGATGTTCCACCGTCGTTCAGCACGATCAGAACGCCGTGCACCGGATACTTCCGTATAAAAACGAAAAAACGAACGGAAGCTTTATGTGCGACTACGGAAGGCTTTTTAGAAAGCATATAAATTCAGAAAATAGAATGACGGCGCCTGTAATAAAAAACAACAGAAAAGACGCGTCATCGGTCACAACCGAAGAAAGTTACGAAAAAGCTTTTGTCCTTATCGGCGAACGGCTGGCTTCCGTTTTAAAAAACGACGGCGCGAAGCGGGCCGGCGTATTGATATCGCCTTATTTAAGCGTCGAAGAAGCGTATATAATCTTAAAAACATTTTACGAAGCAGGTTCGAATCATATCGCTCTCATAGATTGCGGCGAAGGCATCGACGGATTCAGTATCAGCGACGATTACCTGATTTCAAAGGACAAATCGCCGAATAAAGCCGGAATACTCGAACTGGCTAAAAAGATCGGCGTTAATTTTATAAAGCCCGAAACTCTCGCATCGGCCGCCGGAACAAAAAAAATCGGGGCCCTGATATTCGCCGGGCCTCCTTTCGGCATGAGCGAATACTACGAAAAAAATAAGGCAGAATTAGATTCCGCCGATTTTATACTGTCGCTGAGCTCTCATTTCCAGGCCCCGGCATCGCGCTCCGACGCGGCCATACCGTTTTCGCTCTGGTGCGAGTCCGAAGGGCATTTCGTAAATAAACAAAATATGGTGCAGCATTACGGCGCCGCGGTAAACTCTCCTGCAAAAGGCTCGCCGGATAACATTCAATTACTATGCCGGCTCGCTTCGCTGTTCAAAGTAAAATTGGATTACAGGTCCTCAGGGGAAGTTTATAACGACATTAAAAACAAATTGCATTTATTCGAATAAAAAAGGCCGGTACATATGTCTTTAGAGCATTATATTTCTACATACGTTTTTAAAACGCTTTATTTGCCGATTATGATCAAAGTAATTCTGGCGGTTGCGTTTCCGCTCGTAGTGCTTTCGGCTATACCTATACTTGTATGGATGGAACGGCGCGGCGCGGGCCTCATCCAGGACCGAATGGGGCCGAACCGCTCTAATATAGCGGGTTACAACCTGCTGGGCCTTCTTCACCCGCTCAACGACGCTATAAAAATGGTCATGAAAGAAACGCTTACTCCGGCAAGGGCCAAAGTTTTATTTTACTACCTGGCCCCCGCGCTCGTGGTTATACCGGCGATCATGGCGTTCGCGGTAATACCGGTAGCGGCCCCGGTGGAAATCGAGGGCGTTAAAATCCCCTTCCAGGTGGCCACGATAGATCCGGGACTGCTTTATATTTTTGCGATCTCCTCGCTCGGAGTTTACGGAATAATGATGGCCGGCTGGGCTTCCGGAAATAAATTCTCGATGCTCGGAGGCGTGCGCGCGGCTTCACAGATGTTAAGCTACGAAGTGGTTCTCGGCATATCGCTGGTTTCGCTTTTCATGATATATTCCGACTGCGAGCCGGCTGCCATAGTAGAAGCACAGGGCGCGCTGATGTTCGGTTTCATCCCGAAATGGGGAATCATTTTATCGCCGGTGGCATTTTTCTTATTTATAACCGCGGCGTTCGCCGAATGCAACCGCACTCCGTTCGACCTTCCGGAAGCGGATTCTGAAATAGTCGCCGGCCACCACCTCGAATACGGCGGAATGAAATTCGCCATGTTCATGATGTCCGAATACCTTTCCATAATAACGATGTCCGCCATAGTAACCACGATGTTTTTCGGCGGCTATCAAATTCCGTTTCTTCCCACCGAAAAGCTCCACTACCTCGCCGGCCCTTTCATATCGCCGTTTCTTCAAATCGGCGCTTTTTCGGTTAAAACGCTGTTTTTTATATGGCTGTATATATGGGCGCGCTGGACGCTTCCGCGCTTCCGCTACGATCAGGTAATGAAATTATGCTACCTGCGCCTTTTTCCGATAGCGCTGGCTAATATTTTCATAACGGGCCTGGTTATACTTTTTTTTAAGCTCTAATGAATTTCTGGATGGTGAAAAATGCCGGGCGACGACAATAAAAAGGGCATAAGAAATATATTCAGGGACAACGAGTTCATCGATAAAAACAAGCCGCTCACTTTCTGGGAAAGGCTTTACTTCGTCGAGATCATAAAAGGGCTCGCCGTCACCATACGCCATTTTCTCCATAACCTTTTTAATTATTCGGACCTTCCCACTATCGATTATCCCGAAAAGAAAAGAAAGATACCGCTTACTTTCAGGGGCCGCCACAGGCTCACTAAAAAGCCCGACGGCACTCCGCGCTGCGTGGCCTGTTATCTTTGCGCCACGGCGTGCCCGGCGAAATGCATCTACATAGAAGCCGGCGAGTATAAAGACGGCAACCCCATCGAAAAATACCCCGTCCGCTATGAAATAGATATGCTGCGGTGCGTTTTCTGCGGTTTCTGCGTGGAAGCATGTCCCTGCGACGCAATCAGAATGGATACCGGCGAATACGACCTGGCGGATTACAGCCGTGAAAAGCTTATTTTCGACAAAGAAACGCTTATGGGCGGCTACCCGCCCGTAGTCAACCGCGGCGACGCGTTCGACCCGTCCGGTTCTTCCGCGGCCGTTACTTCGGATAAAAACGGCGGCGAAATAAAAGAAGATAAAATAAATAAGGTTGATGATGCCCATGTTAATTAGCTCGGCCGTTTTTTATATATTCGCAATTTTATCGGTGATATCGGCCATTTTGACAGTTTCGGTTTCAAACCCCGTCAAATCCGCCGTATCCATGATATTTTGCCTTTTCTGCCTGGCGATAATTTATTTTACGCTCGGCGCTCATTTTGCCGGCATCATTCAAATACTGGTTTACGCGGGCGCTATAATGGTGCTTTTTCTTTTCGTGATAATGCTGCTTGAAAAACGCAATAACGAATCGTTCGACGATATTATCAGCGCGCCTAAAATAATAAGCCTGGTGCTGGCGGTAATTTTATTGACCGCTCTTTCAGCGGCGCTCGCGGCCTCGACCGGCCATTCGGGAGTTTTTCCCGCAGCCGCCGAATCTTTCGGAACTCTTAAAGCGGTCGGAAGTTCGATATTCAAAAAATATATTTTCGTTTTCGAGGCGCTTTCGGCGCTTATTCTGGTAGCTATTGCCGGCGTAACGCTTTTATCGGCTAAAAATAGTGAAGGTGATAATAAATGACCATAGGACTCGCTCACTACCTGGTCCTGGCCGCCGCCCTTTTTATTATAGGCCTGATCGGGCTCACCATAAGAAAAAATATAATCGTGCTGTTCATGTGCGTGGAACTGATGCTCAATTCGGCCAATCTAACCATTCTGGCTTACGCACGGCAGTTCAACGATTCGGATTTTCACGCAGCCGCCCTTTTCGTAATGGTAATAGCGGCGGCCGAAGCGGCGCTCGGCCTGGCCCTCGTCGTTGCCATGTTCAGATACCGCGGAACGGCGGATTCCACAAAACTGACGCTGTTGAAAGGTTGATGTGATCATGCATCAGATAAATATGAATTTCATAAATTTAATACCGCTTTTCCCGCTGCTCGGCGCGATATTCTGCTTCGCCCTGAGGGATAAAAAGCCCTCGATTTTATGCGGCATAACGGCCTCGTTAATGGTTTTTCTGTCGTTCGTATCTTCTACGGCCTCGGTATTCGCTTTATCGGGAGCGGCTTCGCCGGCCGGAACCGAAACCGTGATAGTATCCAATAATTTCACCTGGATTTCAGCCGGAGATTTAAAGATCGGGTGCGATCTCATGTTCGACAGGCTCAGCGCGGTAATGCTTTTCGTTGTCACTTTCGTGGGTTTTTTAATCCATATTTATTCGATAGGCTATATGATACACGATAAAGATTCAAACAGGTTTTTTTCATACCTGAACCTTTTCGTTTTTTTCATGATAATACTCGTTACGGCTAAAAACCTCGTGCTTATGTTCGTGGGCTGGGAAGGCGTCGGGCTTTGCTCTTATCTTCTCATAAGCTTCTGGTGGTCAGATCCGGCCAACGCCGCCGCAGGCCGGAAAGCCTTTATAACCAACCGCATAGGCGATTTCGCTTTTCTTTCGGCCATATTCATATTGTACTGGCTTTATAAATCGTGCGGATTCGAAACCGGGTTCGATTTCATAAAACTCGCCGAAAACTTCAAGGCGCTCAGCGCGGCGCTTCCGTCATCGGGCTTTGTCGTAATTGTCGATCTCGTATGCGTTCTGCTGTTTATCGGCGCGAGCGGAAAGTCCGCCCAGATACCTCTTTACGTGTGGCTTCCCGACGCTATGGCCGGCCCCACTCCGGTTTCCGCGCTTATACATGCCGCCACAATGGTAACTGCCGGCGTTTATATGTGCGTAAGGCTCGGATTTTTATTCGCCGCCTCCGCTCTGGCGCTTAAAATTATAGCTTTCACGGGCGTTCTGACCGCGGTATTCGCGGCGGTTATCGCCATGGCTCAAACGGACATAAAAAAAGTCCTCGCCTATTCGACCGTATCGCAGCTCGGTTTTATGTTCATAGCCGTAGGCTGCGGCGCTTTTACG
Source organism: bacterium ADurb.Bin243 (assembly GCA_002069765.1). GTDB lineage: Bacteria > Muiribacteriota > UBA9980 > UBA9980 > UBA9980 > UBA9980. Next base: position 7,089 of record MWBZ01000114.1, on the reverse strand, counting down.
AGCGCAATCTTCCACCTGGCCACGCACGCTTTTTTCAAATCGCTTTTATTTCTGGGCGCCGGTTCAGTAATCCACTCGCTCGCCGGCGAGCAGGACATTATGAAAATGGGCGGGCTGCGAAAGCTCATCCCCGGAACTTTTACGACTTTTTTCATAGGCGTTTACGCCATTTCCGGCCTGCCGCTCATGTCCGGCTTTTTTTCGAAAGACGAAATACTTTTATACTCTTTCGCCGGGCCTCATTCCAGCGCCATTTTCTACGCTCTCGCCACGCTGGCGTCGTTTCTTACGTCGCTTTATATGCACAGGCTTTTATTTCTGGTTTTTTACGGTTCTTTCAGAGGCGACGCCAAAAAATACGGCCATATCCACGAATCGCCAGCGATCATGACCGTGCCGCTTTATATTCTCGCATTTTTTTCCATTTTCTCGGGTTTCATAGTTTTTTTCAAGAGTCTTAATTTCAAAACACTGCTGGCGTCATATCAATCGGCGATAGCCGCGGCGAATATATCTCACTCCTCCGAATACTCGGTAATGGGAATCGCTCTGACGGCCGCTTTCGCCGGCCTTATAGCCGCGTATAAATTTTACATATCATCTAACGATTACCTGAGCAAAATCAATAACGCTTTCGCCGCTTTCATCAAGATTCAGGAAAATAAATTTTATATCGACGAACTTTACGACTTAATCATAATATCCCCGCTGAAATCGGTATCGATTTTCCTGCATAAAATCATAGACGTCAAATTCATAGACGATTATATAGTCGGCGGCACGGTCAGAGGGTTTAAGTATATAAATTCGGCGCTGAGCGACGCGCAAAGCGGCAGAGTGCAGGGATATCTATCGGCCATGGCGGCGGGGCTCGCCGTTATGACCGTTTACGTTCTGTATAATTCTATCCGCTGATAAAGTGAAGGTGTGTTATAAATGACTCAATTGATAGCCTCGATGTCGGACAATTTGATATTAATACTGCTGACCATGCCGCTTTTTTCTTTTTTCTTTCTCGCTTCCCTTAATTCGTTAGGGGGGGCCAGAGTAAAAAAAATAGCGCTCGCCCTTTCGCTGGTCATTTTCACGGCTTCGCTTTGTTTATACGGCGGTTTCAACCCGCAAAGCCCGTCGATGCAGTTTTATAAAAGCGTCCCCTGGATCTCGTCGCTGAACATAAATTTCAGCCTGGGCGTAGACGGCCTTTCGCTTTTCATGGTGCTGCTGGCCACGCTTCTCACGCCTATCGTAATAACGAGCGTAAGCGATAAAACCGAAAACCCCGGCTATTACATGTCGCTTTATTTCCTGCTGCAATTTACCATGATCGGAACGTTTTGCGCGCTCGACATAATCCTGTTTTATCTTTTCTGGGAGCTTATGCTGGTCCCCATGTATCTTATAATCGGCGCCTGGGGCGGTAAAAACAGGATAGGCGCGGCCCTGCGGTTCTTTTTATTCACGGCATTCGGATCGGTATTCATGCTGTGGGGCATTTTATGGGTCACCAGCTATTTTCAGAGCGCGAACGGTTTGGCCAGCTTCGATATTTTACAGTTAACTTCTTCGGCTTATAATTTTAAATCGCAATGCATACTCTTCTGGATGTTTTCGCTGGCGTTCATGGTAAAGGTCCCTCTTTTTCCGCTTCACACATGGCTTCCGCACGCGCACGTCGAAGCGCCGACGGGCGGTTCGGTCATGCTTGCCGCCGTGCTTTTAAAAATGGGCACTTATGGTTTCCTGCGTTTTTCGATACCCATGTTCCCCAAAGCGGCGGCGTATTTCGCTCCGGCGATGATGTTTCTGGGGGCGTTCGGCGTGCTTTACGGATCGCTTATGTCTTACGCACAGACCGATCTGAAGAAATTAATAGCGTATTCGTCGGTGGCGCATCTGGGCGCGATAGTTGCCGGCATATTTTCGCTGAGCGCGTCGGGCGTCAGCGGTTCGATAATCCAGATGATCAATCACGGCATATCCACAGGGGCGTTGTTTTTACTTATAGGCATGATTTACGAACGCCGCCACACCAGGCAGCTGGACGATTTCGGCGGCATAGCCGCGAATATGCCGGTTTATTCCACTTTATTCGCGATAACGTCGTTTTCTTCGATAGGCCTGCCCGGCCTCAACGGGTTTATAGGCGAATTCATGATATTGGCGGGCGTTTTCAGCCGTTCGTGGGCGCTCGGAGCGCTGACGGCTTCCGGCGTGATCATCGGCGCGGTTTATATGCTTTCCGCCTATGAAAAGATATTTCTCGGCAGCGTTACAAAAAAAGAAAATGCCGCTCTAACCGATTTGAGCCATACGGAAAAATTATGCATGGCGCCGCTGGTGGCTTTAATGTTCATAATCGGGATTTACCCGGGCTTTATAAGCTGTAAAATAGAAAACGCCGTAAAAAAAATCACGGCGCCTTATACATTTGTCAAACAGGCCGGCTCGGCCGATTTAAATTTTAATGAATATTCGGTGAATGCAATATGTCAAAAGAAGAATTAATAATAGGTTTATACTCGCTGGCCCCGCTTATTATCGCGGGAATAACCGCCGCCATAATTCTCGTGATTTCGGCCGCGGGAGAATCGCGCGCCGGAAGCGGACGCCTCAGGGCGGTCAACGCCGCCGAAAAACTTTCATATCTGGCTTTCACCGCCATGGCGTTTATTTCGGCGGTCCATTTTATAAAAATTAAAGGGCCGCTCACCTTATTTCACAACGCCGTATTTTTCGACCATTACTCCGCCGCCGCCGGGTTTATTTTTTCGGTAATGGGCATTTTTACGATTTTTATAGCGGCCTCCGAAATGAAATCCGAATCATCGCGCTTTCAGCCCGAATATTATGCTCTTTTGCTATCGGCCGCGATAGGTTCATTAATAATGGCCATGGCAAACGATCTTTTAGCTGCGATCGTCGGAATAGAAATACTTTCTTTTTCCACTTATATTCTCTGCGCGCTCGATAACAAAAACAAACGGGCCGTCGAAGGCGCGTTTAAATATTTTTTAACGGGAGCGGCGGCCGGCGCGTTATTTTTATTCGGCCTGGCGCATATTTACGGCGGGGCTCAAACGACTTTTATCAGCGAAATACCTTCTATGGCGGCGGTTAACGTCCAGGGCCCGGGCCCCGGCGCGCCGCTTTTGATAGGGCTGGTTTTCATAACGGCGGCGCTTCTTTTCAAAGCGGCCGCAGTTCCTTTCCATAGCTGGGCGCCGGACGCATACGACGCCGCCACAGTCAGCGTGGCCGCCTTTATGACATATTTCGTCAAAGCGGCGGTCTTCATATTGATATTCAGAATTTTCGCCGCGGCATTTATTTTCATGGCGTCTTCGATTACGGGCGTACTGAGCGTAATCGCAGTTATCACGATGACTCTGGCCAATATAGCGGCGCTTTATCAGAACAATTTAAAAAGGATGCTGGCTTATTCGAGCATATCGCACACGGCTTATATGCTGATTGCCGTCATATGCTCCGCCGGGGTTTATAAAAACGCCGTCGCCGATTGCGGCGCATATATAATTTTTTACCTGGTTTCATACTTTTTCATAAACGCAGCTATTTTTTCGGCGCTGGCCATGCTTTCGCCCGGCGAAAACCGCGTGCACACAATAGAAGATTTGAAAGGGCTCGGCTTTAAAAAGCCTTTTTTCTCGGCCTCATTTTCCCTCGCGCTTCTCGCGCTGGCCGGAATTCCGGCCACATCAGGATTTATAGCCAAGTTTTTCATATTTTATAACGCGTTTCTGTCAAATCATCACGCGCTGGTGCTTCTTGCTGTAATAAACAGCCTCATAGCTTTTTATTATTATATCAAAATAATAATGGCGATGTATATGCAAAAACCTGAATCCGGCGAAACGGCGGTTTCATTCGGCAATGCCGGGCGTGAAAGCGCGATATGCCTTGCGGTAAGTTCGGCCTTGATAATAATTTTAGGAGTCTATCCCGAAGTTATAGTTAAACTTGCAAAATTGGCTGTAATCAGCAGTTTTTAAGAATTTATTTTAACCTTATCTAACGATCTCGATCATTCCCTGATGCTGAGTGCCGAGATATAAAGTGTTTTTTACTTTTTCGATGCAATTGATCCTGACGGCCTTTCCTCTTGAAAGGCTGTTTTTTATTGGATAATGAGTGATAGTATCGTTATATATTTTATAAAGCCCGTTATCGGTGCCCAGAAAAATATCGAACTTATCGATTTTAATAGACAAAATTACGTTGGTCGTGAGCCCTTTTTCCTTGGTATAAGTTCTGAACTTGTTTCCGTCGTATATGGAAAGCCCCTCGGGCGTGCCTATGTAAAGCCTCCCCGAAGAGCACGCCAGGCAGTTGACCCGGTTGGAAACAAGGTCGGAAGTTTTAGCGTTGATTCCCGTAAAACGTTCGTTTTGAAAAGAAAAGATACCTTCGTCGTATGTGGCGAACCAGAGCTGGCCTTTAACATTGTCGTAAGTTATCGCTGAAATATAACGGCCGTCAAGGCCGGATTTGCTGGTATAGTGTTTCCATTTATTGGTTTTAACGTTATACACGCTGACGCCTTCTCCCCATGTGCCAACGTATAAAAAAGGGTCCATGAAATACAGGCATTGTATATAGTTGGTCGGCACCGTAGAATTATCGTCGCCCTGCTCAAAATGCGTCCATTGCGATAATATCTTATTATAACGCGAAAGCCCCGAATCGGTGGCGATCCATATTTCTGAACTGGTAGGAAGAACGAAGTTTATATTTTCTCCCGCCGGAGCGCTTCTGTAATGCCCGGCGTCTTTTCCATAAGTTCTGAAAATACGGCCGTTATACTTCGATAATCCCCTGTCGGTGCCTATGAATATGGATTTGTCGTCTTCAGGATCGGCGTATAGCGCCTGAACGTTGTTAGACGGCAGGCTCTGCCCTAAAAATGAAAGGTATTTATTTCTTTTTGAATGTGTGTCGAAATCGAGCGCCGACGCTTTCGTGATCAGGCACGGCATATATGCCGCCGATACGAGCAGGACCGCCGCAATAGTTTTTAAAATATAGCGTTTAAGTTTCATATCAGTCAAGCGTAATCCTTTCGGGCGTTTCGCCGCCTTGCCGTTTTTCCTCGTCCGATTTTTCGTAATCGCTGACGGCCGTTTCGTAAGCCGTCGAACCTTTTAATTTACCGCGATAATCTTTACCGAAAACTTCTTCGAGTATGACGGTTATAGTTTCGCGGTATAGATCGGTCTCCGAAGAATTTTCCGCTTCCTTTATCAAAAATTGGTGAGCGTCTTCAGAAGTCGATTTCGCAAGAGCGACGACCGCGGTTTTTCTGACGACCCAGTCCTCGCTTTTGTTTATCATAATATCGCTTAATATCTGCACCGAGTTTATGTCGCCGATTTTCCCCAGAGCCTTTATCACATTGACTTTAACATCGTTATCGTGGTCGTTGACGGCCGCCTGGAGTATCTCGCCCACCTGAATGACTCCTATTTCGCCAAGAGCGTAAGCGGCGGAAGCCCTCATCCATTTGTCGCCGTCGGCGAGCATATCGCGCAATATCTGAAGCGAACGGGCGCCGCCGAGTTTCCATAATCCTTTGGCGGCGTTGGCTTTAACGCGGTTATCAAAGTCGTTCAGCGCCGGCTTTATAAGCTCGATAACGGTTTCGTCGCCAAGCTCCGCAAGCGATTCGATCGCGTTAGCGCGAACTCGTTTGTCGGGGTCTTTTATGCACTCGCCGAGCAGCGGCACGCTGAATTTAGCTTTTGAAAGCCCTATTATCCTGAGTATGATGGCTTTTATGCGCCTGTCGTCGCAGCCGCGGAGAAGTTTTGCGAGCGATTCCCTGGCCTCGTCTATATTTTTATTTTTAAGCGACATAACCAGGTCCAGGCACATCTGCTGGTTAAGCAGCGTGAGCTGTTTGATCAGCTGTTCCATTTCTTCTTTCTTGCTCACGCTTTTTATCATTTTTCTTATTTCATAGCGGTCTTCAAGCGTGTCGATCTTCAAAAACTCGCGTATTTTTTCCGCCATGCCTATATTTCCGACTTCATTGAAAGCGCGCACGACCGAAAATTTTATATTTTCGGATTTAATGGTAAGCACGTTTTTCAATGTGACTTCCACTTCGGAACCTTTGAGCGTGGAAATAAACGTAAGCGCCAGCGCGGCCGCCTGACGCGTGGGCCATTCGATAAATTCTTCCGTAAAAAGGTTTATAACCGGGAGCGAAGCCGTCAGGCCGAACCTGGTAAGGGCGTCCACCGCGTAATAACGCACGCCGGAAGACTTATCGCGCAGGCAATCCACCAGGTTTTTTATTACGACCTGGTTGCGGGAATAGCCGAGCGCCCTGACGCACGCCATTTTAATGCATTCGCTATCCTTGAATTTTAAAAGCGTATCCACGACATACTTGACGTTGATCTGGATATCGTTGAGCGCCAGATCGCCGATACGCTCCATGGCGAATAAAACCACGAATTCGGAACGGTCGGAAAGCATCTGATAAAGGCCGCCGATAGCGTCTTCCGATGCGATTTCGCACAGCGCGTCGGCCAGTTTTTTCTTGCGCGCCTGCGACTGGTCGTTAATGATCTTTAGCATCGCTTCTTTTTGCATTTTTTATCCTCCATAGCGCTCAGCGCGTTATAATCAGGCCGCCGCCCTCAAAGGCGCCGGAAACGCCCGCGCGTTTTTACTGCTCGAATATGGCCCTTACGAAGTCCGGGCCGTTGAATTGCTTCAAATCGTCTATGGCCTCGCCTATGCCGATTAATTTAACGGGTATGCGGAGTTCATCGCATATAGATATCACTATGCCGCCTTTCGCCGTTCCGTCGAGCTTGGTGAGCGCAACGCCGGTGATGCCGCCCATGGCCTCGTTGAACGTTTTCGCCTGCATGAGCGCGTTCTGGCCGGTCGTTCCGTCGAGCACCTGAAGTATTTCATGCGGCGCATCGTGAATTTCACGGGTGATAATTTTTCTTATCTTTTTGAGCTCTTCCATAAGATTGTATTTCGTATGGAGCCTGCCAGCGGTGTCGACAATTAAAACATCGATATGGCGTGCCTTTCCGGCTTTAATAGCGT
>MWBZ01000113.1 GCA_002069765.1 bacterium ADurb.Bin243 | reverse complement strand
GCGGCGACGCGAATAAATTCGCCTCTTATGCGGTACAGCAGACGCAGTTTGCGCCTCTGAGCGAAATATCCGCCGCTCTGCAAGCCGATCTTCCGGCGATAACAGGTGAAATTTCGGCGTCGAAGCCCGGCGATATAGTCAAAGCGCCTGCCGTAAAGCCGGACGGCACTTTCGTCGTTTTAAAATTATCCGGCTTCATAAAAGGCGACATTCTTCCCTACGAAAGCGTCAAGCAGGCCGTAAAAAATGAGCTGACGGCCCGGAAACGTGAAAACGACCTGCAAAACTATATTATGAAAAATTTCGCGGAACTCAACGTGGTCGTGTACGACGATGTTTTTAAACGCGAAAGCGGCGCCGGAAAGTAATTTTAGCGCATCACCGGTTTTGATTATGACGACAGCTAGAAAAACCTTAAAATTGAATATATTTTTACTCTTAGCGCTCTTCTTTTTATCCGCGGCGCCGTGGGCTGCGGCTGCTTCTTTAAAAGCGCCGGCGGCGGAAACGTCCGAGGTTTCAGCCGCGTCCGGCTCGCGCGCCACCGCCGAAGACGAGCTGCGCGATATAAAGCGTACCATGGATTATGAATTCGTTAAAACCGGAAACAGCCGTCAGTGGCTTTTCGCGGCTGCCGCTCTTCTTCTGGCTTTGCTGTACCTGTTTTTGCGCCCTAAAAAAGCGGGCGAAGACCTGCGTCCGCCGCTGCCGCCGCCGGTCCCTCCTGAAAAAACGGCGCTCGAAGCGCTGCGCGCGCTCGAGGATTCGCCGCTTTTAAAAGAAGGCGCATACAAGAAATTTTATATGGAGCTTTCTCATATAATAAGGGCTTATACCGGCGATTACCTCAAGTTCAACTGCGTGGACCTCTATAACGACGAAATACTCGCCGAGATGAAAAAACGAGGAGTTGCGGCCCGCCATGCGGCATCGTTCGACGCGATAACCTCGGAATGCGATCTGGTAAAGTTCGCCAGATTCCTTCCGGACGCTTCGGACGCCGCAGCAGCACTGCGTTCGGCCTTCGATTTCGTCAGAATTACGAGCGGAGCTGATTTTAAATGATCACTTTCAAATATCCCGCCGTTTTTTTTCTGCTTATTATTCCCGCGCTCGTTTTCGCCTATAAAGTATGGCTTTCCCGCTCCCGCGGAACGGGATTAGGCTCCGGCGACCTTTCCGTTTATAAAAAGGCCGTAAGAAAGACTTATAAAACTTATCTCGCGGCCTTATCCGATATATTGCGCGTTCTTATTATCGTTTCGCTCATAGCCGCCGTCGCCCGACCTCAGTTCGGCGAAGAAGAGCAGGACACTACAAAGCTCGGCATCGATATTTTTATAGCGCTCGACGTTTCCGGCTCGATGTCGGCGGAGGATTTGAAGCCCGACCGCATAACGGCCGCAAGGGATCTGACCGGCGAATTCATCAAAAAATTATCCGATCACAGGGTAGGCCTGGTGGTTTTCGCGGGGCGTTCGATGACTTTATCGCCCCTGTCGACCGATATTTCAATAATGAGCGAAAGCGTTTCAAAGGTGAAAATAGGCGAAATGCCTATCGACGGCACGGCTATCGGCGACGCCATAGCGAACTGCGTTTATAAACTCAAAAACGCAAGGCCTTCAAAAGACACGAAAAGCGATAAGGAAGAAAAAAACAAGGTCAAATCCAGGATAATCATTTTATTGACCGACGGTGAAAACAACTCCGGCAATATCGAGCCTATGCTCGCCGCCAAACTCGCCTATGACGAGAAAATAAAAATCTACACCATCGGAATCGGCTCGAAAGACGGCGCGCCGATACCCGTTGTTCAAAACGGGCAGAAGTTTTATATGAGAAACCACGACGGCACGCTGGTGATTCCGAAACTCGACGAGAAGCTCCTTCAGGAGATCGCCGAATTGACCGGCGGGCTTTATTTCAGGGCCACCGACGAAAAAAAGCTCAAGGAAATATACGATATAATAAACAAGCTCGAAAAAAGCGAGATAATCACTTCGAAGTTCACCATGTATTCTGAACGGGCGCACTATCCATTGTTTTTCGCCTTCGTTCTGATGCTTTTGAACTTTATAATCGAATACAGGGCGTTGATGAAGCTATGACGGGCCGTAAAGTTTCGGCCGTTACAGGCGTCACCGCATATGCCGGCCGGCCGGCGCAACGCCGCGCGCTCACATTCGTCGAGCTTATGATCTGCGTGAGCGTGATATCGATAATAGCTGTTTCGGCCATGGCGCTCAGCGAAACAGGTTCGCGCCTTGCGCGCGAGTTCGAGCTGAAGTCGGTTTTGAGGATCGTGAGAACCGCCATAGATAAGTATTACGATAAATCCCGCGAAGCCTCTCCGGCGCTTATGGATAATCTTCATTATCCCAAAAACCTCGATGAGCTCGTAGAAAAAAAGTATCTCCGCAAATTGCCTGTCGATCCGTTTACGGGGCTTTCGGATTTCAGGATTATATCTTCTACCGACGAACCGGACGCCATAAAAACTAACGGTGAAAATCTTTATGATATTAAAAGTTCGAGCGATTATACCGCTCTCGACGAATCGAAGGTGAACCAGTGGTAAAAAAAAACGATCGCCTTGGCGCGCGCGCCGAATTTTATAAAAAAAACGTGTCGCGCATATTTTATGCGGCCGGTTTCACGTTTATAGAAATAACCATGACCATATCCATAATAGCTATTTTATGTTTTATCATTTATCCTTCCGCGGCTAATTACGTTAATAAAACCAGGGACGCCGCCCTTAAAAAAGATCTTTTCGTCCTGCGCGAAAGCATAGACAAATTTTATTCGGCTTATAACCGCTATCCGGCCACGCTCGACGAGCTTGTGGAAAAATCTTTTATACGCGCCATACCGGCCGATCCCGTTACCGGATCTTATCAAAGCTGGCGGCTGGTTCCTTCCAAACCGGACGAGCGCGATGTTTTTGACGTTAAAAGCGGCGCGCCGGGAGTCGATAGCGAAAACGTGGCTTATGAAAATTATTGACGCTTTTTTTAAACAGCCCGGCCGCGGACCGAGAAACGCGAACGGCCTTGGGGCTCTAATCTGGATTTTTACTTTCGCGGCGGCTTTTATGCTGATTTCCTGGCGGGTGATGCCGGTTTACAGCACGGCCGCAAAGCTCGAACGCGAAGAAGAACTCGTTTTTATTTTAAAAAGCTATAAGCGCGCTATAATGAAATATAAAACCGTTTACGGATCGGGCCCTTATAAACTTTCCGAGCTCGTTAAGGCGCAGCCGAACCCCCGTTTCATAAGGCGGCTTTACGACGACCCTTTTTATACCGGCGAAGTTAAAATATCGAGCAACGCCAACGGTTTTATGCCGGTTACGAACCCTGCCGGCGAAATAATCGCCGTAATTAGCGCAAGCGGCGCCATAAGCGCCGCCGGGATAAAATATTCAAAATGGTATGTCGATTCGGGGCTAAAGCTCTGTGTGGAATAAGCTTCAGCATTTGATTTCCGCGAACACTCCGGCGATAAGCTCGTTGAGTTCTTCGGCTTTATAAGGTTTGGCTATGGCGCCGTAAAATCCGTACTGCCTGTAGTCGGCCATCATTTTATCGTCGGCCCGGCCGCTCGAGATTATTGCGCACGCCCGCGGATCGAGTTCAAGAAGTTTTTTCATGAATTCCATTCCGCCGAGTCCGTTTCTTATGACTATATCGACTATTACAAGATCGAATTTTTGCCCTTTTTTCATTTTTTCCGCATATAACTTCAGCGCGGCGTCGCCGTTTTCTACAAGCGTAACCACGTTTCCCCGCTCCGAGAGCATATCGCATATCGGCGCCAGAGTGTCTATTTCGTCGTCCATCACTAAAATATTGTAAAGCCCTCCGGCGCGCTTGGCGGATGTTTGTAAACAGCCCGGATTATCTTCTGTTCGCTCGGCCGCCGGCAGGTATATTTCAAATAAGGCGCCCTCGCCCGGATTGGAAATGGCTCTCATATAGCCGCCGTGCTTGCTTACTATCGAGTATGAAGTGAAAAGCCCGAGGCCGCTTCCGGTGGGTTTGGTGGTGAAATACGGGTCGAATATTTTGGCGAAATTTTCACGTTTGATTCCCGGCCCGTTGTCTTTAATGCTGAGTTTAACGTAATTTCCTATTCTGTGAGGAAATTCGGTGTCGGCATGCGTGGCGATATTGCGGGTATTGATATGTATTTCGCCGTTGTCGCCTGTGGCCTGCCTGGCGTTTATTATAATATTGGCTATCACCTGTGAGAACTGCCCGTCGTCGATTTCCACCATATTCAAAGCCGCGTCCAGATCGAAAAAGGGCTTGATTTTCGATCCGCTGAGCGTGAACTGGACCGTACTTTTAACCAGATCGTTCAGCGCGCATAGTTTTTTTATGGGGATTCCGCCTTTGGAGAATGTTATGAGCTGTTCGGTAAGCCCGCGCGCTTTATGAACGACCGCCTCGGCCCGGCTTAGAATTTCGTGCGTTTTCTGGTCTTGAATGCAGCGGTTCTTAGCCAGCGAGATATTGCCCAGAATTCCCATGAGTATATTGTTGAAATCGTGCGCTATTCCGCCCGCCAGAATGCCTATAGATTCTATTTTAGACATTTTGGCGCGTTCCTCGTCCATTTTTTTGCGTTCGGTTATATCGCGTATGACGCCTACTATATAACGCCGCCCTTCGTTGTCCGTATAAAGGGTTTTTTTCGTGATAATATTTCTAATCATGCCCGAAGCGTCCGTAAGCTGCTCTTCGTTTATGTTAGGCCCGCCCGTTTCCAGGACGAGATCGTCGACCGTTTCGAATACCATCACCTGATTGGGCGGAAAGAAATCGCAATCTTTCTTGCCGACTATTTCGTAGTAATTTTTATTGAGAAGGTTAGCGAAAGCGTTATTTACAAGGATGAAACGGTGGGAGGCGTCTTTAACGAATATAGGGTCGGCGACGGAGTTTATGATTTTTTCGAGATATTCTTTTGAATCCTGAAGATCTTTTTCGGCCTGCACTCTTTCGCGAGCCTCAAAAACCAGAGACAGCAGGTCGGAGATTGTAAGCGCGAAATCGGTATCTTCTTCCTGCCAGCGTTTTGGTGCGTTTGCCTGCTCGAGGCACAAGACTCCGGCCGGCCGGCCGTGGAGCCATATCATGGTATCAAGAAGCGAAAATATATTTTCCGAATTCAGGTATTCGCCAAGGCATCTTGTCTTTTCGTTTTCGCGGGCCGCCGATGCCGCGATCTGCCTGCCGGAGTTTAAAGCTTTGAAATAATCGGGATAATCGAGCGCCATTAGCGAACCGACCGATTTAAAAGTATCGCTTTGCAAATCGTACTGAGTTTCGCAAATCAGCTTACTGAAATCTTCATTGAACCGCCAGACGCTGGTTCTGCTCACTTCAATTGTTTCGGCGGCTGTTTTGGCTATGCGTTCGAGAGTTTTTTTAAAGTCGGAGTTATCCTGCTTGGCTAATTTAAGCGCGGCCTGCTGATAAGTTAATTTATTTTGAATTTTTCTGCTTTTTCTGATCTGATTTTTGACGTTAAGATAAATTGCCAGAATCGCCACAATTAAAGTAAGGGCAAGCAGCCAGACCGACAACTTACTTTTAAAAACCTGATAATCCCAGTCGTGTGCGTCCATATCCATGCCTATAACGCAGACTACGTCTTTTTTGTTTAAATCGAACACGGGAAGCATGGTCGAAAAAAAAGTGCCCCATCTGTCGGTATAAGGGCCCACTGTGTAATTATCGAGGCCTTTTTCAAAAACTTCTTTAAGGCCCTGCGGCGGGTCCTGATATATTTCGCCGGGCATGGCCAGCGGTTTGGCCGGGTCGGCTTTGGCGTCAGGTTCGCTGTCGGCGAAAAAAAAGATTCCGTCGTTTTTAAAGCCCATCATATAAGTGTAGCGGATATCGGTTTGCGAATTGCAGTTTTTAAAAAACATTCTTTTGTAAGTAAGGTAAACTTCGGAGCTGAGATCTTCGAGCGAGCCTTTTAAAGTTTTTATTTCGTTGCAATCGATAAGCGAAGAAAGGACTTTTGTCCGGTTTAAAAGATTGGCTTTTAGCAGGTCTGTGGTTTTTTTGCCGGCTGCATCGGAAAAATAAAATCCTCCGGCGATTATTGCGATTATAACCGCGGCGAAAAATAAATGTATATTTTTGTAATAAGAGTTATTTATCATAAATTAAGCATAAAAAAACAAAAGGTTTAATTTAATTACTTGATTTTATCTTAACACATAAATTTTTATTTATCAATATAAAACTCTTAAAAAATCTTTAATTATTCTTGCGTCAGATAAATTTAAGAGCCGGTTTTATAATCACAAATTTTAAAAGTTTTATTATGGCTTTTGACGATAAAAAATCTTGAAAAAAAGCCTCTTTTTTGATATAATGGGCAAAATTCAATATGCGAGGTTTCAATTTGCGTTTAAATAAAAATTTAACTATAGCGCTTTTCTTTTTAATATATTTTTTAACGACTTTTTTTCCCGGCGGCGCGGCTTTTGCCGTTGCGCCTCCGCTGGACGTTCAAAAGGCGGTTCCGCCGGATTTATTGCCCGCTAACCCGCGCGGCTATGGCGCGATGATTTCGCCCGCCGCGGGCGCAGGGCGAAGCGTTTTTTATTCAATGGGCGACGGCGCAGGAGTCAATCTGGTAGAATATTTAAAAACCAATAATAACGTTAGCATTATAGTTATCGCCGTAGAGTTCAGCGATGTAAAAATGACGCCGTCCGGATTTGCCGGAATAAATTCCATGCTCGGTGAAATGTGCCGTTTTTTCTCTCAACAGTCGAACCAAAAATTAAATTTGACGGCCTATCCTTCGCCGCGCGTATATAAGCTAAACAATACCATGGGCCGTTACGGCAATTCCGACGACGCCGAAGCGCTGGTTCGCGATGCGGTCGCAGCATGCGATGCCGAGGTCGATTTTTCTAAATATCAGTGCGTTATGGTAGCTCACGCCGGATACGGCGACGAAACCAATCCGAGCGACTACGGCACTTCGGATATCTGGAGCAAATACTGGTATTCCAGCGGCTATTCGGTAAGCACGGCCGACGGCGTAAGCGTAAGCGGAGCTACGATCGTGCCGGAACTCGAATATGAAGGAGTGAGCCCGCTCGGCGTTATTTGCCATGAATTCGGTCACCAGCTGGGGCTTCCCGATTTATACGACACTTCTTATTCCACCGAAGGCGGCATCGGCCGATGGTCGCTGATGGCCACCGGAGCGTATAACGGCGTTCCCAGAGGCTCCAGGCCGGCATTTCTGGATCCGTGGTGCAGAAAGCGCCTGGGCTGGATTGAATATGAAAAACTGACCGGTGATTACAGGGATTTTAATTTTGAATCAGGAAGGGTTTACCAGATCGTTGCGGACGCCGCCGGTTCTGAACAGGATTATTTTCTGCTTGAAAAGCGCTTTAAAGATCCGGCCGGCTACGATGCGGGCCTGCCCAGCGAAGGCCTGCTCATATATCATGTAAACGCAGTGCGCGAACGCGAAAACAGCCTTTCTCCGAACAACTACTCGCCCGGGCTTATCTGGCTTATGTGCGCCAACGGAAAAGACCATCTTACGGTAAGCCCGCGCTCTAAAATCAGAGGGCTTGAAACCGACCCTTATCCGTCCGGCGATTCGCGCGATTTTTACTTTTATTCGCTTCCTTCATCCAAAACCTGGGGCGGCATCGATTCGGGCGTTGCTGTAAGAAATATCCGCAAGACATCCGGCGGCGCCTCCATGATCGTAACCGCCGACATTTATTCAGGGGCGCGTGCGGAAAAATTTTTCGCTGCGGCTTTATTTCTTGCTCCGGGGCTCGCAAATAGAGCGGTTTTAATAGTCAAGCCGCGTTCCGGCGTAACGGACGGCGTCACGGCTGTTTTTAACGGCGACGCATCTGCGGCGGGCACGCAAAAGTTAATCAAGTCTTCCGACGGCCGCTACTATTATCTTATTTTCGGAGTTCCGGCCGGCGCCGGAAGAGTATCGGCCACTCTTAGCGGTTCGCGCGCCGGCGAAGCGGTGAACGTCAGCGAAGAAAATATTTTTTACTATTGAGCTTTTTATCCGGCCGTAAAAAAAATCCGGGCAATAATGCTAAAATATTTTTGAACCTTTCATCGAGTTCGTGAAATCATATAGTCGATCGACCAGCCTTTCGCCAGAGCGCGAAGGCATTTCCGCTTTTTGAAATATAACGCGCCGGCATGCGACGGCCGCGTTAATTGTTTTTTTAGACTTATAATTATTGACTTTTAAAGCTTCAGCTGTTATAATGAACAAACGTTCATCAATTTATGCGCTTAATATAATTATTTTTATGCCGATACTTAAAAGGCGAAGCATAACATTACAGCAAAGCGAGATGATTTTTCTGACGAGAGCGGTTAATAAAAATTTAAAGGTTGAAAAGAAAGAGCTGATCTTGAAAGCCAGTTTGGAAACGTTTTCCAGGGTTGGCTTCGCCCGGGCCACGATGCGCAAAATAGCACAGACCGCCGATGTGGCGGTAGGCACGATTTATATTTATTTTAAGAACAAGGACGAAATTTTGCAGGAACTGTTAAGCCGTCAGGGCGAAGAGCACGAAAGCGCTTTCGAAAAAATGTCGGAGCTCAAATTTGAAAAAGCGATAAAATTTTTCTATGAAGAAAGGTTCGCCGCTATGGCGAAACTTCATAATATCAGCAACCTTTTTATGTTCGAAGCTTCGCAAAATCCGAAACTTAGAAACGCGATTTATAAAAAAGTGTTCGAAAGAATTAACGAGTACATGAAAAATTATTTGGTCGCCATGGCCGAAAAAAAGAAAGTGCGGCGGATAAAAGACCCGGAAGCCATATCGATAGTGCTTTTGAGCATAATAAATTCGGTGGTTAATTTTAAAGAGGTTTTATTTTCAAAACAGATGAAAAGCATCACTTACGAGCGCATAATAGACAGCATAGCGGACATGGCCTTAAACGGCCTGGCTTTTAAATAAAATGCGGCTTCTATATAAAAAGCATTGAACATTGAATGGAGCATATATTATGAAATTAGAGATAATCGGAACCCCGATCGATAAAATATTCGATATACTTAAAACCAATGAAAAAGTCAATACTCTTAAATGTTACAGCGGAAAAATCAATATAAACTTAACCGACGACGTAAGCCGTGAAACTCTGCATACAATAAAAAATTCTATTATTAATAAACTTTCCGGCGCCGTAAAAAATTATATAATGAAGGTGGTCAATTAATGGAAGATAAACCGTTGAAAAGATTTTTTTATTTATCCTCCCTGACGGCGGCTTTCGCAGCGGCCGCCATATATTCTTTTGCGGGCCCGGGAGCCGCTATCGCCGCAAAGCCGGAGGCGGCCAAAACGGCGGCCGCTAAGGCTTCTTATATAGGCAAATCGGCCGATTCGGCCGAGCTTAAAGCGTTGCGCGGTAAATTTAAAGCCGCGTCCTCTAAAATTTCTACGTCCGCTAAGAGTACTGAAACCGCTCCGGTGGAATTAAAAAGCCCCGCGGCTGCTCCTGAAAAGGCTATTGAAAAAACGGCCGCCGCGGCTTCGACCGGACCGGTGGAATTAAGCCCGGTTTCCGTCGAAGCCGGCCTCACTCTGACCGGCTGCGTAGAAATCGCCGCAAAAACCAATCCTCAGATTCTGGAATCGGCTTATAGCCTCGAAGGCCAGAAATATAAAATAGGCCAGGCGAAAGCGGCCCTCAAGCCTCAGACGTCGATGAGCGCTAAAGCCGCATGGCAGGGCAGCGATACCAATTCGCGCGCGGGAGAGTCTTCTTCTAAATACGGGAACGCGGGCACTTCGCTCAGTTATTCGCAGGTGCTCTATGACGGCGGAAAATTGAAAAACGCGGTCGGCGCTGCCGAAAAAACATTCGAAGTCAATGAGCTCAATCACAGAAAACTGTGCATGGATATTTTTTTAAAGTTATGTGAAAACTATTACTCGCTTATAACTTCTATCAGGCTCGAAAAAGTCGCGCTCCAGACTTATGAAGGCGCGCTTTTGCACCAGGCGCTGGCCGAAGCCAATTTTAACGTCGGCATATCGCCGAAAACAGATTTTATAAGGGCGCAAACGAACACTTTCGAAAAGAAGTACAGCCTTATAGCGGCGCAAAATTCGCTAAAAAAATCAAGGCTGGCCCTTAACTATACGATGGGCCGTCCGGGCTATGACGTTCTCGTCGTGGATTCGCTAAAATGCGATACGCTGGGAGTCGATCTCGAAAGCTCTATCGCGCTGGCGGTAGAATCGAGAACGGAAGTGGCCGCGTCCAAAAAAAACATAGAAGTGCTTAAAATGCAGATCGATCAGATAAAAGCTGAAAAGGTTCCCCAGATTTCTCTGGGAGCTTCGGCCGGCGCCGATTTCGATAATTCCGCGAATAAAAGCAAAAAATCTTCTTACTCCGTTTTTACCAGCTTTTCAATGCCGATAACCAACGGCTATCTGACCGAAAATAAAATCGGAGAGCTCGAAGAAAAAATAAAGGCCGAAGAACGGAAGTTAGAACAGCTTATATTGACCATAAAATATGACGTCACCCAGGCGTACCTTAACCTGCTCGAAACTTACGAGCAGATAGAAGTCGCCTCTAAAAACGTCGAATTCGCGGATTTGACGCTGAAACTTACCGACGAGCAGTATAAAGTCGGCCTGGCGACCATGATAGACCTCATAGACGCGGAGCTCGCCTACAACCGCGCCATGACCAATCATATCCAGTCGCAGGGGAGCTTTTTGATAGCCAAATGCAAATTCAGAAGAAACGTAGGCGACGAGGAGTTTTACAAATGAAGCGTTTCCTTACCGTCAAATCGATGATAATTATCGCCGTTATTGCCGCGGCAGTTTATTTTTTGAATCCTTTCGGGATGAACGGCAAAAACACCGCCGGCGCGGTAGCCAATAAATACGCGCAGCTTACGGTTGACACGTTCGAAATTACCGTATCGTGTTCTGGCGTAGTGACGGCTCTTTCGAGCGTCGACGTCAAATCGCGCGTGGGCGGAACGGTTGAATATCTCAAATTGATGGAAGGCGATTACGTAAATAAAAACGATCTGGTGGCCAATATAGATAAGCGCAACATTCTTCTTAAAGTGAAGCAGAACGAAACGGATCTTAAATCCGCCCGCGCCCAGCTGGAAAAGGCTAAAATCAGCTACGAAATAGACCGTAAAACCTACGCTACCGATTTAAAAAGAGCGGAAGCGAACGCCGGCTTGAGCTTTTCGAACCTCAAGCTGCTGCAGAAAGGCAGCCGTCCCGAAGAACTTTCGCAGGCCATGGCGCAAATAGACCTGGCGCGCGCCAACTACGAAAACAGCCG
Organism: bacterium ADurb.Bin243; assembly: GCA_002069765.1. Taxonomy (GTDB): domain Bacteria; phylum Muiribacteriota; class UBA9980; order UBA9980; family UBA9980; genus UBA9980. The sequence goes on along the minus strand of MWBZ01000113.1, from coordinate 742 downwards.
CAAGACTTTTAACCGCAATAAAGAGCTTTTCGTCAAAAACCTTGTTTCGCAGTCGGCCATGGACAGCGCCAGGGCTGCCATGGACGTTTCGGCCGCCCAGCTTAAAAGCGCCGAAGAAAAATATAACCTTCTCAAGCAGGGCTACCAGAGCGAAGAAATACAGAAGGCGCTCGCGCAGTACGAAGTTTCATTATGCGCGGTCGATGACGCTAAATTTAAAATAGAATCACTTAAAATACGCGAACAGGAAATTAAAAATCTCGAATCGGTAGTTGAAAAGACCGATATCATCCATCAGGACGCTCTCGAACAACTCAAAGACACTACGGTTCTCGCGCCGATTTCCGGCGTGGTCACCCAGAAATGGGTTGACGAAGGCGGCATCATCACTTCGGGAATATCTTCCATCACGGCCGGAACCAATATAATAACCCTTTCCGATATGTCGGAGATAAAGATAAAGGCGAACGTCGATGAAACCGACATACACAAGCTCGCGCCCAATTTATTCGCCCGTGTCAAGCTGGACGCTTTTCAGAAAAAAGTCTTCAGGGCGAAGCTTTCGAGCATAGGCCCGCGCGTTTATTTAAAAGACAACGTGCCGGTCATAGATATCACTTTAGATCTTCTCGAAGGCAGCGGCGAAGTGAAAGTGGGAATGACGGCTGACGCGGAAATCATAATTACGTCGGAACCCGACGCTAAACTAATCCCGAACGACTCGATAATCGAGCGCGGCGGG
>MWBZ01000112.1 GCA_002069765.1 bacterium ADurb.Bin243 | reverse complement strand
AACTCCCCAGCTCATCATGCGGCCGACGTTTTTAAACCTGGAATCGATGGCGAGTATCATATCTTTTGTGTCATAGAGCGTTTTAACGTTTTCCGAAGGTATGCCCATGGTGAAAAACACGTCGGCGGTTATATTATGTTTTTCTAATATTTCAATAGAATTGAGCAAATCGGCGTTAGAAAAATAAAAGCCTTTGTTTTTCCGGCGGACCTCTTCATTGCCGCATTCCGGCGATACGGCCACTACCGAGTTTTTCAAATCGAAAGTCGCGGCGAAGCTTTCTATGAAACCCGGCGCCGGCAGGGCGTAGCACTCAAAGTATAATCCGCATTTTATCTTTCTTTTTCTTATGGTTTCGAACAGGTCCAGATAATAGCTCTGCTTTTGCGGATCCACGTCGAAACACACGGCGAAAGTTTTGTAGCCGAAAGCGAGGCCTTCTTCGATAGTGTCCGCCACTTTTTCAGGATCGCGCCACATGACGCCCGAGACGAAATTCATCTTTTTCTGGTTGGGCGCGCAGCCCGCGCACCAGGTGCACGAAGTGACGCAGCCGCGGCCTATTTCGATAGGAAACATTTTTAGGCCCATGTTGTTGTATTTAATATTTTCAGCCATGGAAAGATTTTTTGAATAAGCGAGCGGAAACGAAAAAAGCTTTATATAATAGCTGAAATTTTTAAGAAGCGGCAGCGCCGAAAATCTCATGGAATCGAATGTGCGGGCGTCGGTCACATATTCCTGATACGCTCCGCCGGGCATGGAGCGGTAGCGGCCTTCGCCGAAATCGCCGCCGGGTACGACCATGGACTTCAGCCTCGAGCCGTTCGAAAGCATTAAATTTTGAATAACGGGCAGTTCTGAAGATTTTTCGGAAACGCCGCCGCCGGTTATAACGCGCGTCAGATCGACTATCGGCTTTTCCGCGTAACCTTTTATCACGCCGTCGATGCAGCTAAAATCCGAAACTATTTGATCCGCGAAGTACGAAGCGGTGAAACCGCCAAGTATTATGTAAATATCGGGAAAAGCCGCCTTGATTTTTGAGGCGACGTTTATAACGTCGTAAGACTGGTAATGCCAGAATAGCGGCATATAAACTACTTTGATATTGCTTTTAGCCTTTATGAATTCGACTATGGAAAAATCACGGTCGAGTATCCATTCGATGCCCATATGCACTATCTGGACGCTTTTGCGCTCACGGGTCAAAAGGTCAGCCATGGCGAAAACGCCCATCGGAATATAGGTTATGTTCATAAACTCGTCGAGCGGTTTATAATAGTTTGAAAATTTAGGGACGTGTAAAAACAATACTTCCGGATTCGAATTCATAAATTAAAACCTTTCTGTAAATTTAAGTGAGCGCGGCGCTATGTAAATAAATTTTGAACTAAAGGCGGCTTTTCATAAATAGCCGGCCAAAATTCAATATTTTTCTATATCGCAGAACCTGGTCATTTCGATAAGCGCGCCTATGCCGTCGTGGCGCCAGAGCATCGTAGGGGCCGGCATTTCACCCGCGCGGCAGATCCTCGAAACTCCGAGGCGCGATAAAATATCGAACCATAAAGCTTCGTCGTCTTTTAAAACGCATAACGCCGCGTTTTGCGTGTAGTTTTTAACCGTTTTGAGTATGGCGGCGACTTCGCCCGGTTCTTCGTAGCCGGCCAGGAATAATACGCGGTTAAGCGGCGACAGCGGAAATTTAGACGGCTTTATGTCTATCACGGCGCTTTTGCCGCCGGCGGTCTCGAATATGTCGCGGACGCCCTTTTCAAAATTCATTGAATCGATAAAATTGCGGCGCGAATAATTTTCGGTATCGGAAAGCGCGGCCGGCGGGATTTCTTTTTCAAACGCCTCAAATGCGGCTATAATATGTTTTATAAAAACTTCAGCCGGAACGTTATTTTTAACGCAGTAAAAATATACGTGCGGCGCCAGGCACGCCCGCTGATCGAACGTAACGACGTCCCGCGCGACGGCCGCGGCAAGTTCATACAGTTCCGAAGAGCTTTTGCCGGCGGTGAAGCCTTCGCCTATCAGGCCGAAGCCGAGCCTGTGAGGGTGCATAATTAATTTTTTAGGGTATCTAACCCGGCCGGCGAAATATTTTTCAGCGTCGAGGCCGCCGTAAGCTATTGTTATATTGGACGAATCTATGAATTTTTCGGTTAGTTCGATATTACCGGAACTTTTATAGCATACGACGGCGGCGCACTGCGCTAAAAGGCTGCCGGCGTCTTTAAACGCGCGCATATAAAGCGGCATGAATACAGGCTCCGCAAAGGAAGTTTTGACCACCGCCGGGTTTTTAGTCAAAAACGCGCGCATAACGCTTAAATGCGGAAGCGCCGGAATATTAGAAGAAGAAACGGCGAATACCGGCCCGGCCGGAAGCGCGCGGCTGTACCTATCGTTGCCGGCGTCGTAAACGAAATCGTCGAGTATTTCAACCGACCCGAATTCGTTTTTTAACGCCGCCGTCATCTGGGGCTTTAAAGACGAGCTGAATTCGAGATCTATGCTCAAAGCGACCGATTCGCGCGAAAAGCCGGTAACGGCTGAAATAGCTTCTATGGCCGATTTTCTTGAAGCGTTTTTTTCGTCCAGAAAAAGGCGCGATACGCCGTCGAGCTCGTCTATGATATCTTTTATCTTATAGCTTTCTAAAATTTTAAACGCGCTTTCATAAAAAGCCGCAAGCCCTGTTTCAAAAAACGAAGGTTTTAAAATATGGCTCGAAACTTCGATTCCGCCGTTAAGAACGGCGGCCGAAGTTTCGTAATGGCCGTCGAATATATCCGGCAAATAAAAAGAATCCATATTATTCCACCACTCGGGTATTGCACATTTTATCGTATAAGGTTTTTTTAGACTCGGTAAATATCATCAGAACGCCTATAAAGAAAAACATAACCGAAGCCACGAATATAAACGAGCGCTTTACGGCGGTAACTATATCTACGGGGCTGCCGTCGTCTTTTACCACGGCGGTCCGCGTAGCTATCTGGCCGGGTGAAGCGCCCCTTATTATCCAGAAAAAAGCGAGATAAATCGCCATAAGAATGAAAGGATATTCCATATTTATAGATATAAGCGATTCCAGAAGCCCGCGCGGGCGAACGAAAACAAATTCCCTGCCCACGTATTTCTGTGGATAATCGCGGCGCAGGCTTTCATAAACCGCTTCATACTGATCGCCTTTCAAGCCCTTTAATTTGCTTTCGCTCAATATCTTGTAATCTTCTTTGCCGATATACTGGCCGCCGAAAACTATAGATTGAACCGGCCACCATACGGCATAATAAATTATAAGCCACGCGACGGTGAAAATTACCGCATCGATGACTCCTGATTTTATGCGGCTTTCCATGGTAGCGTCGTTAAAATCGTCTTTGCCTTTGGATTCTATTACGGTTTTCTGAGAAAAAGTGGCCGTCAACTGCTTTTGCACCATCGTAACGTTTTCGCGGATTTTTTTCTCGTCGAGCAGCGAGCCTATATTTTCGCCCCAGTTTTTTTCTTTTAAAAACCCTACCACGGCGTTATTCCATTCGTTGAACTGGGCCGACGATATGGCCGAACCGCTTCCGGCCGATGAAGACGCGCCTTTTTCGAAGGATTTTTCCACCAGCTGCAAAAGTTTCGAGGGAATTTCAGTCAATTTCTGCTTTTCGAGAGGTATCTTATATACGTTGACGGGGTCGGGAATTCCTTTAAGCGTCTGCGGCCCGAGTTTTTCGGTCACTATTTCGTTGCGGTTCATCAGTAAATAAGTGGATTCGCTGATGCCTATAGTGCCGCCCGGAAAGCAATCCAGGCCTTCCATGCGCGACGTTATATTCACTGCGTCACCGTAAATGTCGTTTTTTTCTATGCTGACGTCGCCCGTGTTTATAACCACGCGCAGCATCATTTTTTTAGCTTCCTCTTTCTGCTTTTTATTATATTCCCTCAAAAGAAGCTGAATTATTATAGAGCACACGACGGCGTCGGTGGCGCTGGTAAACGTGCATAAAAAAGCGTCGCCTATAGATTTGACGATAGTTCCGCCATAAAAGGTAATAACGGGTATCATAAGCTGGTTATGGCGCCTTATCAGCCCGACTATCTCCTCGCGCGACGACGAGGAGCTCGCGTTGGTATAACCCTGGATATCCGTCATCATTATTGATAAATTTTGTGATTTAAGACCGGCCGGCATCATATCACTTCCTTATATTCAAAAAAAATAATATATTTTACGCTTCGCGTATTTTTTATAAAAGAGTAAATTTTCAAATTAAACAGGCCCGGAAATTATATAAAATCAGTTTTTCGATTTATTTATAAGCTCTTCGACGGTAAGCGAGCAGCCTTTCAGATCGCCTTCTTTTACGCGGCCGAGAATTTCGAAACCGCCCTCTTTATAGCGGCCCAGATCGTCGGTAAGAATAGCCACGGCGCGGTCGAAATTAGAAAGGTCGAAGTGGACGAAAGCGCCGCTTGCGCCCCCTGTGCCGGGAGCTATATAATTCATGCCGCCGTCGAGTTTCATCACGAGAGTTCTTGCCCAGTGCGGGTTACGCTTCGCGGCCGGGGCCGTAACGCCGTTGACCGCGTTATAAATATTGTCGTCGTAATACTGGGTTCCAAGCTCGCTCATGCCCAGAGCGTTTACGCAATATTCGGGCTTTATGTTGAAGCGGTCTTCTATCATCTTCACCATATCGGGCCGCGATATCTCGCGGCTGCGGCCTTTAAAGCCGCCGGCGTCGAGAACCCTGGAGCCTGGCGCCATATTAAATTTAACGTTTTTTTCGGACAGTTTATCTAAAATAGCCACCATGGCGAATGAAGGAGCTATAATAGCGGCCGGCGTCTTTTCGGATTCGCATTTTTTAAGATCTGAAAGCAGCTCTTCAGTTTTAAGCCCTTCGGAGCCTAAATAATGCTTTCCGCCCAGATCGCCTGTATTTTTCATCACTTCGGTTATCCCGAAAGCCATTGTGAGATTCGGCATAGCTTCAGGAGAAGGAGCTATAAGAAAAAACCGGGCGTTAACGCCGTCGGGGAATAAATATTTTTTAGAGTTTTCCACTATGGCGAGCGAGGTGAGCTCCGCGCAGGACTTGCTGAAGTATGCGTTTCCGCGTTCGCTTCCGCTGGTGCCCGAAGTTTTGAATGTGAGGTATATTTCGTCTTTAGAATATATGAAAATATCGTCGGTCTTGAAAGCCGAAACGGGCATGGGCGGTATTTGAAGATAATCGCCGACGCTCGCAGGCGTAGCGTTCTTTTTAGAGCAGTAGCGGGCGTAATTTTCTATGGAATTATACTGTATCTTGAATAATTCGACCGCCAGTTTATTGAACCTGTCTTCGCGTTCTTTTCTGGAAAGCGTTCCGCCGTTTTTGATGAAATCCGCGATCTCGTTTCTCAGAGACACGACTTCGGGATCGTCCGGTTTATATTTCATATGATATATCACATCGTTTCTATAATTATGGATATTTGAACGTTATGTTATTATACCACATACCGCGGCTATATTCAAATAATATAATCCGCGGCAGGCGATTTTATTCTATGCCCAGCAGTTTTTCATCTATCAGAAAAGATACCAGATCGTTTAATTCGATAAAGCTTATATTCAAAAGTTTTGATATCTCTTCGAAATCTTTCCTCGCGAGTATTTTATACTGAATGAAATAAACCATCAGTTTATTCATGAGCGTTGCTGGCGCATCCGGGAATTTAGCGCGCAGTATCTTTTTAATTTTAGCCGGCTTTGCAAGTACTGGCGTTTCGTCGCGGCTCGAGTCGATATCTATTTCGCGGTACTCGATACCGGGGGTGAAATTTCTGGCTTTATAGGCGAAAAGCGAATAATCGCCCGGTCGCTTTTTAAGGCGCATCACGTATTCATAGGCCGAAAAAGCTGCGGTGATTCCGGCGGCGACCGCCCTGCTCACCGAATAATAAGGCCCGGTTATATCGCCGGCCGCAAAAACGCCTTTAATTTTAGTCGCACCCGCCGCGGAAATCTTTACGAACCCAGTTTTATCGAAAATATCGGAGCCCGGATATATTTTAACGCCGAATTCCGGCGCAAGCTCGAAAGAATTATAATCTATAAGAACCCTGTCCGTTTTTTCGAATCTAACCCCGTCAAGCGATTCCACGGCTATTTTTTCGAGCCGGCCGCCGCCGTAAAATTTGACGATTTTGCCGAAAGAAAATAAAAACGGATATTTTTTTATTATTTTATCGTTTTTCAATTCTTTTTCGTCCGCGTCTATCAAAAAAAGCGGCGACATTTTATCGAAATCCGTTTTCAGGCAATTGACGGCTGAAATGACGAAGTTTATAAGGTTCAGCGAATATTTGTTTCCATATATGATAAATTTTTTATCGTTGCGCGCGGCGTCGCCTATAAAACCGGATATCATTTTATTTATGAAATCATAGCCCATATAAGTTATTTCAACGCCGTTGCCGAAAAATCGGATCTCGTTGGAAAGCGGCCTCATGCCGGAGGCTATTATAACGCTTCTGGCACGGTAAATTCCGCCGCCGGCTGCGCTTAATAAAAAATGCGATCCGTCGGCCGCTTTTTTTATTTTTACTATCCTGTCTTTAATTATGGGAATATCGAAGAGTTTTACGTCTTTCATCAGCCTGGCGGTAAGTTCGCCGCGCTCGAGATGAAAAGAAGGCCCGGTTATTTTCGTGCCGCCGAAATTCGCCAGCCCGCCCGCCGCTTCGGAGCACTCAAAAACGACGGCCGACATAGGAAACGCGCCGCGCGATTTAACGAAACGGGCCCTTACCGCGGCGGAAAGGCCGGCAGGCCCGGCGCCTATAACGGCGGTATCGAAAGTGAAATTTTTTAAATCATTTTTTACCGGCAATATAATTCACCATTCCTCCGGCCGCCGCTATTTCGTACAGGTAAATATCCGCGAAAGCTTCGGCAGTTTTACCTCCGGCCTGTTTTATCAAAGCTACGGCCTTTTTCGCGCGCGGCTCTATTTTTACTTCTATGGCTGAATGCGATTCATCATTAAAAAATTCGGCGGCTCTGACGCCGGGCGCGAAACGGAACGCAAATATTGCGCAGCAGGCAAGGTTTCTTTCGAATATCCGTGAAATTGAATCCGCTATAACGCACCTTACGCCTGTATTTTTAAGCGCGATAACGGTGGAAAATCTCGAAGACCCCAGGCCGAAATTTTCACCGGCGATTATAATTTTTTCAGGGCATTCATCGATATTTTTATTTTTTCGGCTGACATAATCGGAACGAAGCCTGTCGCGGTCAATGGTAAAATTTGAAGGCGCGTGAATAAGATCGGTATTGACGTTATCGCCAAAAAACGACGGCGTAAGGCTTAATATGATTTCTTTTTTCTTCATGAGTTGACACCTTAACTATTGCTATCCGCTCTACGCTATTTACTGATTGAATTCACCGCGCAAAACGAAAAATAGCCGTTTTAATTAACTTTACGCCCGTAAATTTCCCGGGGATCAGCCACGATTCCGGCGTAAGCGCTGTAAATGGCCGTCACGGCCGAAGATATATAAACCGACGAATCCAGGGGGCCCATGCGGCCGCGAAAATTTCTGGTAGCCGTGGTGAGGCATATTTCGCCTCCGCCTATAATTCCCTTGTCTATTCCGCCGCAGGGACCGCAGGAAGGGTTTGTTATAACCGCGCCGAAATTTATCAGCTTCTCTATATAACCAGCTTTCATAGCCTCTATAAAAATTTTCTGGGAAGCTGGCGTTATTATGAGCCTGGTTTTTTTATTTCTGCGCGCGCCTCCGGCCGTTTTCTTTTTCGAGTTTATCCTGTCGATAGTTTCGCACATGCGTTTGAAATCCAGGAGCCTGCCGCTGGCGCACGAACCTATAAAAACCTGGTCGAGCATAACGTCTTTTTTTAAGCTTTCAACCTCATATATTTTTGAAAAATCATGTGGAAGCGCCACCAGAGGGTTTATCCGGCTTAAGTCGAAGCGCAGCGTCTTTTCGTATTCAAATGAAATATCGCCGTAATATTTTTCGATTTCCGCGACGCCGAATTTTATTTTTTTGCGGCCGCTTCTTTTAAGTATATAATCGATAAGTATATTATCTGCCGCGAATATTCCTGCGGCGGCGCCGGTTTCCACCGTAGCGCACGCTATAGAAAGCCTGTCGTCCATTTCCAGAGCGCCAGAATTATCGAAATATTCCAGCGCCGTATCGCCCGCCCCGCCTTCTCCGGTTTTTTTTATCAGCGCAAGCGCGATATCGCGCCCGTCGATATAATCAGGCATTTTGCCTTTGAAATCGACTTTGACGGCGGAAAATTTCTTTTCAAAAATATGGCCTTCGACCATGGCGTGCATTATATCCATCGAGCCGTAGCCCGAAGCCAGGCAAGCCAGCGCGCCCGCGGTGCAGGTATGGGAATCGGAGCCGATTACATAAGAAAACGGCGCCAGCGACTCGTTTTCAACCATGAGCTGATGGCAGATGCCCTCGAATATTTTTAAATTTTTTATATCGTTTCCGAATGAAAAATCAAGGAATTTTTTAAGGATATTTGCCCGTTCGGCGCTCGCAGGAGGCGCGAAATGATCGGCGGTAAAAAAACAAATATCTTTAACCGCCGGATTTATTTTAAACCCGTTTTTTTCAAAATCATCGATCATAATGGCCACCAGAGGGTCATGTCCCAGTATCAGCCCCGGAACCAGGGCTTTATAATCGCCGGCCGGTTTCACGCCCGGGCGCCTTGATTTTTCATATATTTTTTCGTATATGGTTCTGTATTTTTTCATAATTTATTAATCCCGCCGTTATAAGCGCCGCGCTATTACCGATTCGACTATTTTTATAAAATCGGCTTTTTTAACGCCGCCAAGGGCTTTGCCGTAAAAATTTAGAAGGTATTTTCTCACACGGGCGTATTCGTTTTTTTTTGCAGAAACGCGGAGTTTTTTGACTTCGCTTAAAATTTCAGCGATTTCAGATGTTTCAAAAGTTTCGCCCGAAAAATATTCCCGCAGCAGCTTATCAATGAGCGCCGCGCCTGTGTGCTTTCCAAGCACGTATTCATTTTCGCGGCCTATGTCTTCGGGTCTGTATTCTTCGTATATTTTACGGTTGCGAAGAAGGCCTGAAACGTGTATGCCGCTTTCATGGCGGAAAGCGTTATAGCCGACGACCGGTTCCGTAGCGGAAAGCATAATGCCTGAAATTTCCTCTACAACCTTCGAAAGCTCCGATATATATGAGTTATCGACCTCGAGCCTGCATTTTTTAAGATTTACCAGGGCCATTATCAGTTCATGATATTTGGCGTTTCCGGCGCGCTCGCCGATTCCGTTCTGAGTGAAGGTTATATAGCGCGCGCCGGCGTCGAACGCGCTAAGAGTGTTCGCAAGCGCGAGGCCGTAATCGTTATGGCAGTGTATTCCGAGGCCCGGATGATTTTTCCGCCCGCGGCCGCTCGCCGTTTTAACGGCTTTTAAAACGGTTTCGGCCTGATATTTGATTTTTTCGGGCAGAGCCACGCCCACGGTGTCGCATAGATAAAAAGCCTTAAGCGCCGATATATTTAATTCGCTCACGCCTTCGATAAGTTTTATATAAAATTCTTCGTCGGTGCGGCTCATATCTTCGAGAGCCAGGTGAATGCCCGGTATTTTAAGATCAGCGGCATAAGAAACGCAATCTTTAACATAGTTAATGTAACTATCGCGATCCATTTTAAATTTTTCTTTTATGTGAATATCGGATACCGGAACTATTATAAAACATTCGCTGGCGCCGGTTTCGCTGAAAAGCTTAATTTCCGGTTTAAGACAGCGTACCGAAGCGCCTATTTTTATGGAAATACCGGAAAGGTTCGCCAATTTTTTTATGGCGTTAAACTCGTCTCTGGAAACCGCCGGCATTCCGCAATCGGCTATATCGATGCCGGCTTTATCCATAAGTTTTATCAATTTAACTTTTTCGGCGGCAGTAAAAAATACGCCGGCCGACTGCTCGCCTTCACGGAGCGTTCCGTCGATGAGATATATTTTATTTTCGGGTCCGTCTCTAAATTCAGATAATGATTTAGCGCACATAATCCGCTCCATAATTTTTATCGCCGGCCGTACATAAGCGTTTCGAGATTTTACCTTCTAAAACGATATCCGCATGTAGTGTCCCTGCTGACAATATCGCGGTCGCGCATATCCATTTCGTCAACCGGAAATATCCGGCAATTCATGGGACGCGAATTATGGATCTTACAAAGCGACGGGGTCTGCGATTCGTCAAGGAACGGGCATTTAAATAGCAATTTGCAGCACGTGCCGCAGCGCGCGCATTCGCCTTCGCGTCTTTTATGGTTTCTTAATATATGAGCTTTACTGAATTTATGGTAATAAAACCTTCTTATCTTGCCGTAAGCAAGTAAAATCATTTCAAGAATTTTTCTTTTCATTTTACCGCCATCTTTCCTTTTATTTAATCATACCGTTTTACAAAAGAATCATGGCAATATTATATAATATTTAACGGTTTAATTCAAATCAATTTTTTTCGGCTTTTTTCAAAAACCGCTAAAGATTTCATCGATTAATGCCGATAACGAAATGGGGGGAGATTTTCTTTCAAGGATTGAAAGAATCATATAAATAAAAGGCGCGCTTTATTTTTACGGCGCGGCCGCATGGAGGCGGTTAATATGGCTGATACCATCAATTATTTTCAATTGGATTTGTCCATTAATGTAAGTTCGTTTTCAAGCATAAGTTTTAACGGTTCAAATTCGGCGGCCGAAACCGGTCGCACCGGTTCCAGGAACTCTTTTTCAGGCGTATCTTCAAGCCGGTTCAATTCAGTTTCCGCTTCAGTCAACTCATCCGCCGTCCGTTCCGACAGCCTCGATATTTCAAATTCAGGCCGTGCTCTTGAATTTTTAAGAAGCTCGATGGTCAAAAGCGGCGTTAAAATGCACGAGGCTGAAAAATATTCCGGCCGTTACGCCGAAGACCCGATTTTAAATCAGGAATTAAACGAATTATTCACTCTTTTAGAGCCGCTTTTCAAAGACGATCCGCAATTTCGTGAAAACGTCGAAAAATTCATGGCTAATTTCGCTAAATTAACCGGAGGTTCTACCAATTCACAAATAAGCGATTCGCTCGGCGATCTGGCTTCTAAAATAGAAAACATCAAACGCGGCGGCAGCGCCGAAATAACGCAAGTCGCCGCAGTCGAAGTATCCATCGAAATCAGCGTATCTAACGGCAAAGTAGAATTTATACAGCGCAAACAAACAGACCCGCTCATAATCGACATGGACGGCAACGGGTTCGATTTAACATCCGCCCGCGAAGGCGTAGCTTTCGATATAGACGCCGACGGCGCAAAAGAAAAAGTAGCCGTCACTAAAGGCAAAGACGCGATTCTCGCGCTCGATAAAAACATGAACGGAATCATAGACGACGGAAAAGAGCTCTTCGGCGATCAAAACGGGGCCGAAGACGGATTCTCCGAGCTGGCTAAATACGACGATAATAAAGACGGAGTCATTAATGCCAAAGACAGGGTTTTCGACGAATTAAAACTTCTGGTATATTTAAAAAATTCGTCCGGCAGCTATGAGCAAAAAATAAGCTCACTTAAGTCAAGTGAAATTACCTCTATAGACCTGTCTAAAATTAAAACAGCGTATGAAGAAATCAACGGCAACTCGATCGTAAAAAAGAGCGCGGCTTATATAAATGGCAGTAACAGCCGTTCCTTAGACATTGCCGACGCGCTGCTGGAAAATTACAGATTATAAGAACCGGCCAATGGAAGATGCGCATGCGCGTAATTTGTAGTTTTTCGGCAAATGCGTTGTATATAAACAACTCGGGCGATTTCAAATATGGTAAGATTTGAAATCGCCCTTTTTTTATTGCAGTAAATAAAATTTCAACTTATGAATTTTTTTACTTATTTATTTTGCCAGAGGCACGAAGCACGGGGAATCGTTATCTTTAGCGGACGGGTCGGTAAGCTTTACGGCATTTGAACCGTCAGAGTTCATTATATAAATCTGGATGTAATTGCTATCGCCGGGACGGGCTTCAGAAAAAAGTATCTTTTTTCCGTCCGCCGAC
>MWBZ01000111.1 GCA_002069765.1 bacterium ADurb.Bin243 | reverse complement strand
GGCCGCCACTATGAAATCGTCCACGTCGCAGCGCGCGTGAGGCAGCGCGACGCCGTGGCCTACGGCGGTGGATTGAAGGCTTTCGCGGTTCATTATAGTGTTGAAAAGGGCCTCGGCGTCGCATTTATTGTTTTGCGAAATGAGCTCGCAAAGCGATGAAATGGCCGCGGACTTTTCGGCCGCCTTTATGTTAAGCGTTATCAGTTTTGGTTTTAATAATTTAGCGATGGAAGGCATATATAAATTTACCCCTGAAATTAAATTGAAGCATGCATAATAATAACATAATATTTAAATAAAATCAATAAAACAAAAACTCCCTGCGTAATTACACGCGGGGAGCTTTTGAAAAAATTCAAAAAGAATCTCTTATGCTATGCAAATATTACTTCGCAACGGCTTCTTTTAATTCTTTTCCAGGGTTGAATTTGGGAACTTTTTTCGCTTTGATTTTGATTTCTTTGCCGGTCTGAGGATTTCTGCCTACGCGTGCTGCTCTTTCGCGAACTTCCCAGGAACCGAAACCCATTAATGTAACTTTTTCGCCTTTTTTGAGCGAACGTTTTACTGTTTCGATAAAGGAGTCGATAACGTTAGCCGTTGCGCTTTTTGCGATAGAAACGTCTTTTGCGATAGCATCGATGAGATCTGCTTTGTTCACTGTAAAACACCTCTTTAAATTTATTTGGTAATTTCATTATATAAAAGTTTTCTACTAAAGTCAAGGGGTTTAGAAAAAAAATATAAAAAAAAATGGCTGATTGCCTTAATATTAAAAATATTTTGATTATTGAATATATTAAATATAAGAACAGGCTTAACTTTTAAAGAGACCGCTTACCAATTTGATTAGTTGACTAACCGTTTGTTTTTTCAGCGGTTAAAGACAGGCGTGATAGTAAATCGCGCAGATATTTAACATTTTGAATATTATAGAAATCAATTTCACCGTGAAGGTTTTCAAAGTTTTCTTTTTTTAAATTTGACGATACGATGATATTGAACCCGGAAGCGGATAAATTATTCAATTGTTCGCGGGTTATATCCGAAGGCCTTATGCGGCCGCTGTAATCGATAGCGCCTGTAAATAAAACATTTCCCGGTAGCGGTATATCGTAATAACTCGCGAGCGCCGCGGCGGCGAGTGAAAGCTCGAAATCTCCGCTGGTGACCGCCGCCGTATTTTTGAGCCTTGCTCGGACGCTTTTGTTTCTTAGAACCGCGTCGCAGTATTTTTCGAGGATCATGAATACCGTCTCGAATGTCTCCCGGCTTATTCCGGGGCATATTTCCCATGCCGGCCCGCCGGACGGGGCCTCTGAAGATATGAACTGCAGCTCGTTATACATACTTATTCCGCATTCGGAGTAAAAACAATTTAAAACGCCTATCTCGGGCTCGCGAGGCCCGCGGTCAAGAATGGCCGAAAAAACGCTTTCGTACTCGCTTTCATCAAGCGATTCCAGCCCGCCATGGCCGCAGCGGAAAACGGCCGCCGCGGGGCTGTTCGAATTTCTGGCTTTCACGGAGCGGACCAGCCTTAAATCGCCGTAAATTACTTCGAAGGATAAAATGGAATCGAAAAAATGAGCCATGGATTTGTATTCGCGCATTGTCGAACTGCCGACATTATTGGCTACGGCGAAAATAGTTATATTTTTATCTCTTGCGGCCCTGGCGAGCGCCGCGCAGCATTCGCGTATTTGAACGCCTGACGACTGCATGGCGTCCACGCTTTTTTTGAAAAATCCGGACATGGAGTCGAGTATTACCACTTCGGGCTTCAGGCGGTCTATTTCACCTATAACGAAATCCATGTCGCCGGCAGAGTTCAAAAAAAGGCCGGGCGCGTTTATATTCATTCTCTGGAGTCTGTCGGACATCTGCCAGCTGGATTCTTCGGAACTGACGTAAAGCGTTTTGTGGCCGTTGAGCGAATAGCCCTCGGCTATTTTTAAAATAAAAGGCGTTTTTCCGCTGGAACCTTCTCCCAGTAATAGATTTAAAGTGCCGATCACGGCTTTGCCGCCGAAAAGAGAATCGAAACCGGCGAAAGAGCTGGCGCAGGACTTTATTTTTACTTCGAAGCCGCCGTCCGTAGCTGAAGCGAGGCTTATTTTAGACGCGGGAAGAAGCCCGCCCGGCGGAAGGCCGTCTTCGGGCCATTCGTCTTCTTCGTATTCTTCGAAAAGGCCGAAATCCTCGTCGTAAAGCTTGGGCGTTATCTCTATTTTATCTATGGAACCCGAAGATTTGCACTGGGGGCAGATTTCAAAACGGGTGTCGAATATGGTTTCGCATTCGCTGCATATAAAGCTGGTCGATTCGTCGGCGTCGAGCGCCGCTTTTAATTCGGGGCGCATTATCTACGCCCTGCCTTTTGACGGCTTCGCTTTTACCGCTTTGACGGGCTGCTGCGGCAGGTATTCTTTTAAAAACTGGCCCGTAAACGAATTTTTAATTTTAACGAGCTCTTCCGGCGAGCAGGACGCCACTATATGGCCGCCTTCCGTTCCGCCTTCGGGACCCAGGTCTATTATGTGGTCCGCCATTTTGATGACGTCGAGGTTATGCTCGATTACCACTACGCTGTTTCCCATATCTACGAGCCTGCCCAGCACTTCTATGAGCCTGTGGATGTCGGCGAAATGAAGGCCTGTGGTTGGTTCGTCCAGAAGGTAGAGCGTGTTGCCGGTGGATACCTTGGCCAGTTCGCACGCCAGTTTTATCCTCTGCGCTTCGCCGCCGGATAGCGTGGTGGAGCTCTGCCCCAGCCTTATATATCCGAGGCCGACGTCCTGCAGGCTTTTTATCTTGCGGTGTATCTGCGGTATGTTGGAGAAAAAATCCACCATTTCGTCCACGGGCGAAGCGAGTATCTCGGATATGCTTTTTCCCTTGTATTTTATGTCGAGAGTTTCGCGGTTGTATCTTGTTCCGCGGCACTGTTCGCATTCTATATAAACGTCCGAGAGAAACTGCATTTCTATTTTTATAATGCCGTCTCCTTCGCACGCTTCGCAGCGGCCGCCTTTGACGTTGAAGCTGAAGCGCGAGGCAGTGTAGCCGCGGGCCCTGGCTTCGGCGGTGAGCGCGAAAAGTTCGCGGATGTTGTTGAAGACGTTTATATAAGTGGCCGGATTGGAGCGCGGCGTGCGGCCTATGGGCGACTGGTCTATATCGATGACTTTATCTATTTTGTCAAGGCCGTTTATCGCGTCGCATTCTCCCGTTTTAATGCGCGTTGCGTAGAAATGCTTCATAAGGTGCTTATAAAGCACCTCATTGATGAGCGTGGATTTTCCCGACCCGGAAACGCCGGTGATGCACGTTAGTTTTCCGAGCGGTATCGCCACGTCTATATTTTTAAGATTGTTTTCGCGCGCGCCCTTTATTTCGATGAAATTGGCGCCCTTTATGCCGCGGCGCTTCTCCGGAACTTTTATTTCGAGGTCTTTTCTTAAATATTTGGAAGTGAGGGAGTCCCCGCTTTTAATCATGACGTCCGGCGTGCCCTTGAACACTATATTTCCGCCGTATTCGCCCGCTCCCGGGCCCATATCGATAACGTAATCGGAAGACAATATAGTCTGCTCGTCGTGCTCCACGACTACGAGCGTGTTATTTAAATCGCGAAGATGATTGAGCGTTTTGAGCAGCTTTTCGTTGTCGCGCTGGTGCAGGCCGATAGAAGGCTCGTCGAGTATGTAAAGGACGCCTACGAGCCCGGAGCCTATCTGGCAGGCCAGATTTATGCGCTGGCTTTCGCCGCCCGATAAAGTGGACGCGGCGCGGTCGAGAGAGAGATAATCCAGGCCCACGTGCAATAAAAATTCGAGGCGTGAGGTTATTTCCTTTAAAATTTCGCGCGCGATCTGCGCCTGGCGCGGGTTGAGATTTACCGTAAGGTAAAAATTCCTGGCTTCCTTGATCGACATCGAAGCCACGTCCATTATGGACGAGCCGTTTATCAGTATTGAAAGTATCTCTTTTTTTAGCCTCTTTCCGTTGCAGGCAGGGCATTTTATCATGCTCATATAGCTCATTATCTCGGCTTTGACCGATTCTGACTGCGACTGCTCGTAGCGCCGCTCTAAAAGCGGTATTATTCCTTCGTAGGGCTTGTTATAAGTATAAGAGCTGTTGTTGCCGAAGCTCATGTTGAATTTTATGTCTTCGTCGCCCGTGCCGTAAAGTAAAATTTCCTGCTGCTGGCTCGAAAGTTTGTTCCAGCTGGTATCGAGGGAAAATTTATAGTGCTCGGCTACCTGCGCCAGCATCTTCCAGAAGAAGTTCGACTGGCCTTTAAACGGAGCTATGGCGCCGTCTTTTATCTTTTTGTTCTTGTCGGGGACCAGAAGGTTGGGGTCTATTTCCATTTTAGCGCCAAGGCCGTGGCATTGCGGGCACGCCCCCTGCGGGGAATTGAAAGAAAAAATGCGCGGCTCAATTTCGGATAGCGAAAAGCCGCATTTAGTGCAGGCGTAGTTTTCGGAATAAATCTCTTCTTTTCCGCCGGCTATGTCTATTATTACGATCCCTTCGCCCAATTTGAGAGCGGTTTCGATAGAGGCGGGCAGGCGGTTGCCTATTTCGGGCTTTACTACGAGCCTGTCGATAACGACTTCTATGGAGTGTTTTTTATTTTTGTCCAGATTGATATTTACGAAATCCTCTTCGTACTCGATAGAATCGATTCTGACGCGTGTGTAGCCGCTTTTTTTGACTTTTATCAGCATGTCCTGGAACTGGCCTTTTCTGGCGCGCACTATGGGAGCGAGTATCCTTATTTTAGTTCCGGCTTCGAAAGCCGTCACTTTGTCCACTATGTCCTGTACGGTCTGCTTTTGTATAGGAATGCCGCATTCCGGGCAGTGCGCCTGGCCTATGCGGGCGTATAAAAGCCTCATATAGTCGTAAATTTCGGTTACCGTTCCTACGGTGGAGCGCGGGTTGTGCGAAATGGACTTCTGCGCGATAGAAATAGCTGGTGAGAGGCCTTCTATGGAATCCACGTCCGGTTTGTCCATGCGGCCTAAAAACTGTCTTGCATAGCTGCTCAGCGATTCTATGTACCGTCTCTGGCCTTCGGCGTAAAGAGTGTCGAAGGCGAGAGTCGATTTTCCGGAGCCGGAAAGGCCCGTCACCACTACGAATTTATTTCTTGGAATATCGACTGAAATGTTTTTGAGATTATGCTGCCTTGCGCCTTTTATAACTATAGCGTCCGAAAAATTCAATCAAAAAACCTCCGATGAGGCGGGGAACCGCGTAGGACCGGTTATCTGTGAATTGCGGTCTATAGTCATTTCGTTAAGGCTTTCAAGGTCGTAAACGCTTTTAGTTTTTTTGTTCAAAACCTGCACCCTTCCAGATTTAACTGCTATTCTTATAAATTCGACCTTATCTTTCTTTTTGTATTGCATTTTAAACAGCGCCGCGAAATTTTCAGGCATTTTTACCGTTAAAATATCGGTATCCACATTGAGAGAGCACGGGCCGGGGCCTATTTCGAAGTTGGCGCTGCCTTTTACGAAAAACGCGCTCACGTTTAAAAAATCGAGATTATCTGGATTAGGCGTGATTTTATTGAACATGACTTCGGAATTATCGAACATTTTCATCTGCCTGTTTTTTGAAAGCACCAGGGTTATGCAGCCCCCGTTTCCGGTCCTGATGCCTCCGCCCTCTTCGACCGAGCGCGTGGACGGCTTTTCCCAAATTTTAGTGTTGAAATCGAATTTGAAAATTTCTCCGGCGGGGAACTTCATTTCGATCTGTTTGGCCTGCTTCTGCTGTATCTCCTCGGTGCGCCTGTTCATTGAAAAATATATTACCGTCAGCACGATCACAATAACAATGAAACTTATAACGGATACTGCTATCTTTGTTTTAAAAGCCTTTTCCTGGTTTTCAGCGTCCGACTGTTTTTTTTCGGCGTCGCGCTGCTTTTGCAGCTTTCTTCTGTCGGCGTCGGACAGCACTTTGAGCTCTGAAAATTTAGGCGGCATTATATTCTCCTTCAGTTTAAGCGGAATTTTAGTCTAATAATACAAAAGTTCCTTAAAATAAATATATGCGTGCGCATCTATATATTTATAACGATGCGCGCGGCATGAAAAAGCATTTTACTAATATTTGCTGAATTTGTCAATGATTTTATCGACTTTTATCGACTTTTATGTCGGTAAACAAGGTTACGGAGCGGTTTTTAACATTTTTAAAAATCATCGAAGCGGGGATTTCATCCGCGGCGGTTTCATTGTTCATAGCCCGGGACAAAACGCTTTTTTTTTCGTTTCCGGCGGCCAGCGCGAAGATATTTTTTGATTCGCCCAGGGCCGAAGGCGTTAAAGTATATCTTACGGCCGATAACTTCGGCACGTAATGGGATATGAAAGTTCCGGCGCAGCCGTAAAGCGTGCGTTCAAAAAGCGACGCGGTATGTCCGTCGCTCCCTATGCCGAGTATCAATAAATCGAATTTTCCGCAGCGGGTTTTCGCCAGTATTTCCCTTTCGTAAGCCGCCGCCGATTCCGCGTGCGAGCTATGGCCGAAATCGATCGGGGCCACGCTCGAAGCCGGAATTTTAGAGCCGCCGCAGAGATTTTTAACGGCGTTTTTATAGTTGGATTCTTCCGAGTCCAGCGGCACGGCGCGCTCGTCGCCCATGAAAAAGTAAACGCCAGCCCAGTCGATTTTTAAAGCTTTATCTGAATTTGACGCCGCCGCAAGGCTTTTATAAAAGCGCTCGGGCGTTTTTCCGCCGCAAAGGCCCACGGAGGTTTTCAATCCGAGCGACTGGTTTTTGAAAATGATTTCCATTACGGCGTTTGAAAATTTTTCGCATAATATATCGATATTTTCATTAAATTCTATTTTCAGCATAAATTCAGCCCGAAAAAATCGCACAATTCAGGGCCGGGAGTTCCCGCCGCGTAATTTTTTAACTCGATTTTTTTGTTTTTAAGGCATTCCAGCACAGGCGTGATATAATTCCAGGCGGCCTCGATTTCGTCCGAACGCATGAATAAGGTGGCGTCGCCGTTTAACGCGTCGAGTATCAGGCGCTCGTAAGCCTCCGGCAGCGAAGCTTCGAAAGAGCCTGAATAGTCGAAGTTCATCGAAACCGGCTGCAGCTCGGTTTCGAAACCCGGCCGCTTGCAGAATATTTTCAAAGATATGCCTTCGTCCGGCTGCACCCTTATTACAAGCCTGTTGGAAACGGATTCGGACATATTGCATAAGCTGTTGAATATCATATGCGGCGCGGGCTTGAACGTCACTATCACTTCTGTGAGCCTTTCCGGCATGCGCTTTCCCGCTATAAGATAAAAAGGGACGCCCGCCCAGCGCCAGTTGTCTATAAAAAGCTTTATGGCGGCGAAAGTCTCCGTGACGGAATCGCTTGCGATATTTTTTTCGCGGTTGTACGCCTGGACCGTTTCGCCGCCGATAATTCCGGCAGAATATTGCGCGGCAGTAAGAAATTTCGCGGCTTCGTTTCCGTCGAACGGCCTTATGGACTGGAGCACTTTTAATTTTTCGTTTCTGACGGCGTCCGGCGCGGTGGATGCGGAAGGCTCCATAGCTATCAACGAAAGCATTTGCAGTGAATGGTTCTGAATTATATCCCTTATTATTCCGGAACGGTCGAAGTAATTGGCGCGGCCGCCTATGCCTTCGGATTCGAATACCTTTATCTGCACGTTGTCTATATATTTCTGGTTCCAGATGGGTTCGAATATTCCGTTTACGAAACGGAATATCATTATGTTCTGCACGGTTTCCTTTCCCAGATAATGGTCTATCCTGTATATCTGGTCTTCGGAAAATATGGAAAGCACTTTTTCGTTGAGCGCCCTTGCGCTCGATATGTCGTAGCCGTAGGGCTTTTCGATTACTACGCGCACGAAAGAGCCCGCGCATGAAACGTCGAGAAAATCCGGCCTGGAAAGGCCCGAAGCGTGAATGGAAGTTATTATCTGCTCGAAATTTGCCGGGGGAGTGGAAAGATAATATAAAAAATCGCAGATTTTATACCGCGCGGCAAGCTTTTTTAAATATTCCCTGATATCCGGATATTCTGCGGAATCGGTGAAATCAGCTTCGTGATAGCTGTTTATTTTTAAGAAATCGCCGGTCGGGCTTCCGCCCGGCGCGGCCGTTAATTTTTCGAGCGCGGAATTTATATATTCGCTATATTCCATATCGCTGTATTTTCTCCGGCCGATGCCTACGATCCGCGTTTTTTCGTTCAGAAGGCCCATCGTAAAAAGCTTATAGAGAGCCGGAATTATTTTTTTATGCGCCAGATCGCCGGTGACGCCGAATATCACTATTATGCACGAAGATGTTTCCTTCGAAGTTTTAATTGAAACCGCGCCGTTGTTATATGAACAATTGTTCATTTTATCGCTCAATTAACTCACCCGGTCTTTTTTTATCGAGTGGCCGCCGAATTCATTTCTTAGCGCGGCTATTATTTTAGCCGAAAAAGATTCGTCCTGCCTGGAAACGAAACGGCTCAAAAGCGAAAGAGTGATCACCGGCGCAGGCACCGATTTTTCGATAGCGTCTAAAACGGTCCAGCGGCCCTCGCCTGAGTCTTCCACGAACCCTTTTATTCCGTCGAGCCCGGGGTTTTTAGAGAGCGCGTCCTCGAGAAGTTCCAGAAGCCAGGAGCGGACGACGCTGCCGTTATTCCACAGCTTCGATAATTTATGAAGGTCGAATCCGAACTCCGAATTTTTCAAAAGCTCGAATCCTTCTCCGTACGCGGCAAGCATGCCGTACTCGATTCCGTTGTGTATCATTTTTGAGTAATGGCCGCTTCCGGCCGCGCCGGTGTGCATATATCCGTCAGGAGGCGCCAGATCCCGAAACGCCGGTTCGCAGTATTCGAAATCTTTTTTATCTCCGCCGACCATAAGGCAATAGCCGTTTTTATATCCCCATACGCCGCCGGAAGTGCCGCAGTCCATGAATGAAAAACCTTTTTTCGTTACCATGGCGGCGCGCTCCATGGTATGCTTATAATTGGAATTGCCGCCGTCTATTATGATATCGCCGGCTTCGGCGAAGAGCGTAATTTCATTTATAGCCGCGTCCACGGCCGGCCCGGCCGGGAGCATTATTATAAAAACCCTTCTTTTATCCAGATGGCCTGCTATTTCGGCTATGCTCGATACGAAAACTCCGCCGAATTTAGAGACTTCTTCCTCTTTAGACGATCTGTTCCAGCATATCACCTTATGACCGAAATCGCACAGCCTGTGGGCCATGTTAAGTCCCATACGGCCCATCCCGAGAATCGCGAGTTGCATAATTTACCTCTTTTTTATTTTAAATAAGTTAAATGCTGAATAATCTTTATTTTTTTGAAAAATAAAAACCATTATGCCGTTTATTCGAACTTTCAATCCCAGTAATTGTTCAGCCAGTCGCTTACCTGGTTGAACGCTTTCAGGCTGTTAAAAAGTTCGCCGTGGTTGAGCTCCGGAAAAATTACCGCCGCGCCCGGCGTGTTTTTGTGGTATTCGGAAAGCTTGCCGAGGTTCTTCTGCGTCGTGCTGCCGGCGCTGTAATCAGCCACTATGCCGTCGATTTTATAGACGAGCGGCTTTCCGGAATTTTCAACCGAGTTTTTATACATGTAATTAAATATCCTGCCCGCGGGAACGATTCCCGACATGTAGTAATTAGAGTAGGTCTGACCGGCCATGGAGTAAACGCGAAGTGTTTTATATTCGGGCCCGACGCCGGCGTTTTTTGAAAAATCGTTGAGGTCTCTCAAAAACGCTGTGTATGGCTCCAGCTGGTCTACATATGTAAGAAGATCGTACACGCAGTTGACGGTTTCGATGCCGAGTATATAGGCCATCATATCGAAAAATTTAAAGCCGGAAAGCGTAACGAGCGGCACTCCTTCGTGCGGGCCGCCGAGCGCCACGTAATGCTTGACCATGCTGAGGCGGTTGGGAACTTTTTCGGCGTTCTGGGTGGTCATGGCGTAGCGGGCGACGAGGTTGCCCATGCTGTGGGCGAATACGTCGAGCTGCGCGGCGGATGCGACGTAAGGATATGTCATGGCCGCCATTTTGGCTCCGAGTTCGGAAATGCGCGCGTTTGAAGAATAATCGAAACCTATTACATGGTCGTAGTAAAGAACGCCGCCTTTTCTGAACGTGGCCAGAAATTCACCCATTTCACGCGATTTTTCGAGGCTGCTGGTTATGCCGTGCACTACGAGCGCCACGCGCTTTCCGGCGAGCGAAGGTATTGCGCCCGTTTCGAATTTATTGCGGGTGCGGTTGAAAGGCTTTACCGAAGCGGATATCGCGCCCGATTCCAGCGCGGCCAGCCTGATATTGGCGGTGAAGATCTTCAGCTCGAGTTTTCCGGCGACGCCTTCCATGAGGGCGGAAATTTCCATTGTATCGACGAGGCCCACCAGCGTTGAGGAAACAGTGTCGGTGACGAAATCGACCGGCACGAAGAAACCGTTCTGGTTCATGGCTATGAAAAGCGGCGGATGGTCCTGGCTATAAGATCCGGCGTAAGGCAGGCGTACCCTGATTTCGCGCACGGCGGAGGAGTTTGCGGCGCGGCCTATGCCTTCGAGCGCGGAGGGGTCGAGCGAGAGGTTAACGCCGTTCGGCGAGTAGTAAAATCCATCTTTCTGAACGTCGGAATGCTGCGCGTCGAGCACTTCAAGGCCTACCTGCGACTGCTGGTAAAATGTGGAAGGCGTAATGTCCACGCCGACCTTGTGGGTTGGCGAGCTGAAAGAACCGCCGGAAGCGTCTACGGCCTTGGTATCGGAATATATGACTTTAGCGGGCGTCGCGCCGCCGCTGCCGCCGCCGGAACAGCCGGCAAAGCTAAAAGCGGCCGTTAAAACGATTAAAAGAAAAAACGCTGAAAATCTTATTGAATTGAAACGGCTTCTGGCCATAAAAGTTTCCTCCACTGCTTTATTTATTAAGGCATTTAACGAACGATCGCGCCGCCGTCTTCGCGCCGCTGATATGAGCGCCATGCGGGCAACTTATACGAGTAGGCTAACAAAATTAATCGAATTTGTCAATCGTTTCGTAATATGCTTTGTAAGAAGCCCCTCTTGTTGAAAATTTTGAAATTTGATATAATATCGCCGGCATATCGGTTACCGGACCGTTAAAACCGAGCTTTTGCGGAAAACTACGACAGGGGAGTGAATTATAATATGAGCGTATGGGATACATATCAGAAAACTATACTATTCGCGGCGGCCGCTCACAGGGGACAATGCCTTCCGGCGAGCGATATAACTTACGTGGTGCATCTTTCTAATGTAGCTATGGAAGTTATTATGGCGCATAAATCGGGCTGCGATCCCGATGAAAATTTCGACCTCGAGCTGGCCGTTTCCGGCGCTCTTCTGCACGATACGCTCGAAGATACCTCGGTGAGTTTCGAAGAACTCGAAAAATTCGCCGGCGCGCGCGCGGCGGCTATGGTGGCCGCTCTTTCAAAAGATAAAACCGCCGCAAAAGAAAAGAAACTTCAGGATTCGATCGAGCGCATAAAAAAATGCGGCATCAGGGAGGCGGCCGTCGTTAAACTGGCCGACCGCATAACGAATCTGCAAAAGCCGCCCGCATCATGGAGCGCCGAGAAAATGAAGAAGTACCGGGAAGCCGCCTCTGAAATACTCGAAAATCTCGGCTACGCAAATAAGTTTCTGGCGGCGCGCCTTGCCGGAAAAATAGACGAATACCGCCGTTATTTTGAATAAAAGCCGGGAGCGATACGAACGGCTACTTACGAAAAAGTAGGTAATTTACATTTTAAAACATTAATGATAACATATCGATTATTCGAATTCGATCCATGGACGATTAAACGCAATAAAAACGGAGGAACCTATGTACAAAAATATTCTGTTATCGCTCGTCTGTCTTTTAATGTTCGCGCCGGACTGTCTGGCGGAAAATACTCAAAATAAAAACAAGCTCACTATCCAGCTTATCAGAAACGCCACCATGAAGATAACTTATGCCGGGCGCACTTTTCTAACCGACCCCATGCTTTCGCCGAAAGGGGCTATACGGCCGTTCGCTGGAATAGAGCGCAATCCTACAGTCGAACTTCCGATGAAAATAAATGAAATAACGAAAGGCGCCGACTGCGTGCTGGTCACGCATCTTCATCCTGATCATTTCGATACCGTTGCGTGCGAAGCCATAGCCGGAGAAATACCGTTCTTCTGCCAGGCGGGAGACGAGGACGCCATAAAAAACGCGGGTTTTAAAAACGTTGAAGCGGTGGAAACCTCGCGCAATTTTAAAGGCGTCGATATCATCCGCACAGGCGGAAAGCACGGCAGCGGAAAAATACTGGAGCATATGGGAAAAGTGTCCGGGTTCGTACTTACT
>MWBZ01000110.1 GCA_002069765.1 bacterium ADurb.Bin243 | reverse complement strand
AGATTAATCGCGCTCTTACCGGTGTCGTCGCCGATTATCATTTCGCGCCGACCGGGAAGGCATCTGAAAATCTGGCCGCCGAAGGCAGGTCAAAGAACGTATGGATCACGGGAAATACGGTCATCGACGCGCTCTATATGGGACTGGATATCGTCAGGAGCCATAATGAGGAAATTTATCTGGACCGGTTCAAATTCCTTGATTTTTCGAAAAAGATAGTTCTTGTAACGGGCCACAGACGGGAGAGTTTCGGAACGCCTTTCGAAAATATCTGCCGCGCGCTTATCGAACTGTCCGAAAAATACAGCAATGAAATTCAGATAGTTTATCCGGTCCATCTGAACCCGAATATAAGAAATACTGTCAACTCGATGCTGAAAGGCTATCCGAATATCTTTCTGATCGAGCCTCTGGAATATAAATTCATAATATGGCTCATGAACAGGTCTTATATAATTCTCACGGATTCGGGCGGTATTCAGGAAGAAGGCCCCGCGCTTGGAAAGCCGGTTCTGGTAATGCGTGACGTCACGGAGCGGCCCGAAGGAATTAGCGCGGGTACAGCCAGACTTACCGGAACGGACTGCGAGGTTATTGTAAACGAAGCGTCCAGGCTCATTTCAGATGCCTCGGCATACGAAACCATGGCGAGGGCCGTCAACCCTTACGGCGACGGCACCGCCTGCGATCAGATCATAAACATAATCAAGGGTTTTAAGCAATGAACAATTCCGGTAATTTTATAAACATCCTCTTCATCTCCTCACGCGCCGATATCGGCGGCGGCCCGCTGCAGATGTTCGATGTCATATCGAATATCGACAGGAACAGGTTTACGCTGTTTGCCGCGCTACCCGATGAGGAACCTTTTTACGGCAAGATTAAGAGCATCGGAGTAAGAGCGCTGGCGATAAAAAAACGCGCTTTGTCGATTTTCGATTTCATCAAGCTTGTTAAATTCGTATATTCGAATAATATAGATATCGTCCACTCGCACGGAAAAGGCGCGGGAATTTACTCGCGGCTGCTTAAAATATTCTGCCCGCAAATTAAAGTGGTGCATACTTTCCACGGCTTTCACTACGATAACCTTTCAAAATCAAAAGAATGTCTCCATAAATCCGTTGAAAAAGTTCTGGCGCGTATTACTGATAAATTCGTAAATGTATCTGAAGGCGAGCAGTTGCAGTACGCTTCGGCCGGCCTGCTGGACTTTAAAAAATCGGTTTTAATCAAAAATTATCTTCCTCTCGAAAAGCTGAAAACAATTGAAAAATTAATGCAAAACTCTTCTGGCAAAACCTCATCGCACAAAACACTCAAAGCAGCAGCAGCCTCAAAAGTTTTAGCTGAAAAAGCCTGCCGCGTTGTTTCTGACTGCGTATTAAAATTTTGCGCCGTGGCGAGGTTCGATCCGGTCAAGCAGATGCCCTTTTTGATAGAATCTTTCTTCAAGGTCGCAAGCAGCCTCAAATCCGAAGAAAAAATAAAGTTAATATTAATCGGCGGCGGCGAAGAATACAATAAATGCGTTAAAATCTCCGAACAAATGAACGCAAGTTCATTAATAGAGTTTTTGGGAGAGCGGCCGGATGCGCTCGATATAATGGCCGGATGCGATATTTATGTTTCCGCGTCTCGCCGCGAAGGCCTTTCGATGTCTATGCTCGAAGCCGCCGCCATAGGCATGCCGATTCTCGCCCCGCGCGTTGCCGGAATAGCGGAGCTTGTCCGGCCGTATGAAAAAGGCGTGATGTTTGAAAATGGCGATTACGAATCTTTCAAGGCCGGCCTTGCTGAGATCGTCGAAAAGTACAGTGAAGCAAGGAATGAAAACGTGAATGAAACGACGGCCGGATTCGCCTCTAAATACGAAGAACACAGCAATTATATTAAAAAATACGAGAAACTATACATCGAAACTATTAATGGCTTATAGTATCGCTGCCGATGGCAGGTTTATATAAAATTGAAAAAATCCCAAACGCCGTCTGGGAAATCTATCAGGAATTAATTCGGGTAACATTCTACATTTATCAAAGTCTTGATTATATTTTAAAAATAGTATATAATAAAATTAAAGCAACCGCCAACAAACCTGATGGCAGAAACCTCGACCTAAAATTTTTATCTTGAAAAGGTGAATTTAATGCCTACAATATGTATGTTTTATGGTATCATTATAAGAATGTATTGCGGCAAAAAAGAACACAATCCTCCGCATTTTCATGCTTATTATCAAGAATTTAAGGCTTTAGTCAATATTTTGACTTGCGAGATCATGGAAGGGAATTTGCCGTCAAAACAATCTAAGCTGGTTATAGCATGGGCAGAACTTCATAAAGATGAATTGCTTGCAGACTGGAACCTTGCGGCAAATGGCGAATCGCCTTTTAACATTGATCCGTTAAAATAAATTCAGGGAGGCGATAATATGTATCCTTCTGTAAAAAGCGTTAAAGCGCTCGCTAATTATACATTATTGTTATCATTCGACAATAATGAAGTAAAAATATTTGATATGAAACCATATTTAGACAAAGGTATTTTTAAAAAATTAAAAGATGAAGAAATTTTTAAATCAGTGAAAATCAGTTTTGATACTATAGAATGGCCTAATGGAGCTGATATTTGCCCCGAAATTTTATATGATGAAAGCATAAAAGTAGAAAAGTGCGCATAGGCATTAACGAATTTTTTATGTTTACCGTCTTAAAACGTTTTACGTTTCAGGACTCACACCTTGTTTTAATCGACTAATTCTACGCGGAGAGTGGTATATATGTCGCAACAAATTTACGGTTTTTTATATGACTTCGTTTTTAAATATGTTTTCGGGCGTCAGCAGAATGCCGTGCTGCTGTCTTATTTGCTGAACGCTTTGCTCGACAGGCCTAAAGACAATAAAATAACCGTCACCGAAATAACGAATCCCTTTAACTTGAAAGAATTCGCGGAAGATAAGTTTTCGATAGTCGATGTAAAAGCTAAAGACGAAGCCGGAACGCTATACACGATCGAAGTTCAGGTTTTAAGCCACAGCATGTTCGTAGAGCGCGCGCTTTATTATTTGAGCAAATTATATTCAGGACAGATAAAAGAAGGCGAAAAATATTCCGAACTTCGTAAGACTATTGGCATTTCAATAATCGATTTCGAACTTTTCGACAAGGAAAAAGAAATCCATAATATCTATAAAATGCTTAATTTAAAATCTCTGGAAGAACTCACCGATACCTTTGAACTGCACTTCGTAGAGCTCGCTAAATTTAAAATCGATAAGCCGCGCCTGCTTCAAACAAGATTTGAAAAATGGCTGCATGTGCTTAAATTCGGCGACGCGCTTTATGGCGGCAGTCAATTTTTACCCGATGAATTAAAAAACGAGGAGGGAATTATCATGGCCTTCGAAGAAATGAAAAAAGTGAACTCGGATTCTACCATGCGCGATATTATCGAAGCGCGCGCAAAAGCGTCTGCGGCAATCGCCACTATAAAAGAAGATGAATTTATAAAAGGCAAAGTTAAAGGAATGATCGAAGGTAAAATCGAAGGTAAAATCGAAGGTAAAATCGAAGGTAAAATCGAAGGTAAAATCGAAATGGCGGAAGCCCTTATTAAAAAAGGCGTTCAACTCGATACAATCATCGAAGTGTCGGGACTTTCCGAAGATAAAATTAATGAGATTAAAGACCGGCTAATTAAAAAGTGACATCTTGAATAGCTTGCCGAAAACAAGGAATATTTAAGTGGTTGACTTACTAAAAATTATATCCCGCGGCGAAAGGGAAATCGATTTCCAAAAATTAAAAGCCGATTTTAAAGAATTGACCGGCAAATCCTTAAAGCATAACGATTTACTTACTCTAAAATTTGTGAAGGAAGAAAATGGAAAAATAGCGGCAACGTATGGCGGCTTAATGTTAGCCGGAAAAAAAGAATATTTTGAACAGGCCAGAATTAAATGCGCACGCTTTAAAGGAACCGGCGTTGAAATTTTTATCGATCAAAAAGAATTTACGGGCCCGCTTTATAAGCAGGTTGAAAACGCTATGAACTTCGCCCATACGCATATATCGCTTAACGGAATAATCAAAGGATTTCAAAGGATAGACAGTTACGAAGTGCCGCTCGAGGCAATTCGAGAAGCGATAATAAACGCGGTAGTCCACAGAGATTACAGCATATCCGGGGCCGATATCAAATTCGCTATTTTTGACGATAGAATCGAAATAACATCTCCCGGCCAACTTCCAAGCTCTCTGGAATTAAGCGATATAGCCAGCGGCCGTTCAGAAATTAGAAATAAAGTGATCGCCAGGTTTTTCCGCGAAATAAAATTTATCGAACAATGGGGCACAGGCATTATAAAAATGATTGAATATTGCCGCGCCGCCGGCTTAAAAGCTCCAGAAATAAAAGAAAACGGGCTTTTTATAAAAGTGACCTTTTATAAATACAAAGACGTTAAATCTTCCGGAGCCGGTGGTCAGAAAAGGTGGTCAGAAAGATCCGGCCACGCCGAACAGACGGCCGGCGGAGATTATCGAACTGATGATCGCCAATCCGCTCATCACCAGAAAAGAACTGTCCGCCGCGCTCAGAATTAACGAGTCGGCCGTGCAAAAGTATATTTTAAAATTGAAAGCCGGCGGCATAATCCAAAGAATCGGCCCGGACCGCGGCGGCCGCTGGCAAATAATAAAATAACGGCCCCTTTACGTTTGGCGTGGGCTAATGCAACTCACCTCTCCCGACTCTAAAATTAAAATGTTTTATCCGCACATTTGAAGAACTGTTTATTAAACCTTTTTAACCCTTTCTGCACATGTTTTAAACACTATACTATATATAAAATATACACTCATAAAAACACGCCTTCCAGACTCCTGATTTCATCGTGAAACACCCGTAAAATCAACCATTTTCAACGAATAAAAAAAATAAAATTCTTATTGACTTTTGGCCGGCTTTAATTTATAATTTGCTCGGTAATTTGAAAAATTAAAACATGGCCGGATCGAGCCGCGACTTTAATAAAATCCCAGCCTCAAACATAAGCTTAGCGCGTCTTTTTAGAAGCCAACCTTTATTTGGGCCCGCCGTAACCTCCAATAACGAGCCGGGCGAGATAAGCGGCATTAGTTAGATCGTAAATTTATCCGTCGTGTTTTAAAGAACCGCCATAGGAGCGGTTATTATTTAAGCGATCGTTGCATCTCTTACGTATTCTTAAAAAAGAGCGGTTTTAAAACCGTCAGGCGCCTTGCCGGAAGTTTATCCGGTTTAAATAAAAAGGAATTGAGCCGTAAAAGTTTTGAAACCCGATAATTTAATAAAAACCGAATTGTTTTACATTTATTTGTGTAAAGCTTAGTTTTGTATTTGAGTAGATTTTAATTTCAACGGGTATTTGAGTTCGTTTAATGAGAATTTTTTATTTAATCTTCTGTTTTAAAAGGAGAACGTTATAATATGGTCAACCCTTCCATTAAAGTCAAAACCAGAAAAAACACTAAAAAAGACGCCACCGAAATCCAGATGATGGTCGAATCGCGCAGCGAAGAAAGCTACTGCGAGTTCGATAAACGCTATATCATATCCTCGCTCGAAAAAGAACTGCACATAAGCGCCGACGAAGGCCTTAAAGTGGCCAATAAAGTCGAGGAAAAGCTTTTAAAAAGCGGCCTTGGCAAAGTGACGTCGTCGTTCGTGCGCGAGCTGGTAAACTCCATACTGCTCGAAGACGGCCACCAGAAAGAAATGAAACAGCACTCCAATCTTTCGATCCCGCTCTACGACGTCAAAAAAATCATCGAGGACAGAAACACCGAAAACAGCAACCTCACACTGTCTCCTGAGTCTATAAATTTGACCCTTGCCGGCCAGATATTAAAACAGTACGCGCTCAAGGAAGTTTTCCCGCCGGCCGTTTCCGAAGCGCATTTGAAAGGCGACATACACCTGCACGACCTTGATTTCATCAATAGACCCTACTGCAGCGGCAACAGCGTCGAATACGTAAAAAAATACGGCCTTCGCCTGCCCGGCATCAAAACGCAGTCCAAACCTGCGCAGCACGCTCTCACGCTCGTAAACCACCTTTCGTGCTTCGCCAACTACCTGCAGGGCCTCTTCGCGGGCGCCATCGGTTTTGACGCGGTAAATATGTTTTTCGCGCCCTTCACCGAAAATCTCGACGATGAAGGCTTAATACAGTGCGCTCAGCACCTTCTTTATTCGTTCGCGCAGCTCGCGGGCGGACGCGGCGGCCAGACAGCGTTCGTGGATTTCAACGTTTATTTAAACACACCCGAGCACTTCAAAAACACCCCCGCCATAGGCCCCCGCCGCTTCTTAAACGCCATATTCGACGTATTGTTCGACGGCGACGCCAACCACGCCAATATAGCTTTCCCTAAAATCCTCATGCACGTGAACAACCAGACGTTCGCAAACGACGATCCGCTTTACTTAAAAGCGTGCAAATTGAATTCAAAACGCGGCAGCGTTTATATTTTATACGACCGCGGCGAAAGCATAAAAATAGCCCAGTGCTGCAGGCTGCAGATCGGCCTCACAAAAGAAGAAGCCGAACGCATGATCAACACGCCCGAAGAAATGCGTTTTAGCGCGTGGCAGAACATTACCATAAACCTCCCGCGCGTGGCTTATAAAAACAAAGACATCGAAGGCGTTTATAAAGAAATCGACAGGCTCGTGGAACTCACCATGAAAGGCCATATAGCGAAAAAAGAATATATCGAAAAGATACTTGACATGGGCACTAAAGGCTGCCTCGCGTTCCTCACGCGCGGCATGGACGGAAAGCCGTATCTTCGCCGCGAAGAAGCCAAATTCCTCGTGGGCATGATAGGCCTCAACGAAATGGTACAGTGCCTGAGCGGCTCGCAGCTGCACGAGAACGACGACGCGCTTTTCATGGGCCTCAAAATTATCGCGTACCTGCATAACAGCGTGAACCGCCTTTCTAAAAAATACGGCATCACCTGCATGCTCGAACAGACGCCCGCCGAAGGCCTCGGCCTGCGCGCCGCGCTGCTTGACATCAAATACTTCCCCGAATCCATGAAATATATCCGCGGCAATATAAAAACCGGCGACGTGTATTACACCAACTCGGTGCATTTCGCATACGACAGCAAAGTGGACATATTCACCCGCATAGAAAAACAGTCTAAATTCGACCCCATGATACAGGCCGGAACCATCATCCATAACTGGTTCGGCGAATCCGAACCAGATTACCGCGCGCTCGCGTCGCTTTATAAAAATGTTTTCCTCAACACCAACGCAGTCCAGACCGCCGACAGCCCCGATATGACCGTCTGCTGCGACTGCGGCACCATGCACCGCGGCTTCCACGATTCCTGCCCCAAATGCTCTTCAAAAAATATATACTGCGAAACGCGCGTCACCGGATATTTCTCGCAGACCACCGGCTGGACCAAAGGAAAGCTCGCAGAACTCAAAGACCGCACAAAAGTGGACCTCGAAATGCGCCGCTACATTATGTCCGGCTTCGACTCGAAAGAGGAGAAGGTCTATTTCTTCGGAAAAGAAAACTGCCCCAAATGCGAAGAATTAAAAGCCATAATTAAAAAAAGCGAAAATAAAGACAAAATACAGATGGTAGATATCAAAGATTTCGAAGGGCTCGCGCTCGCATGCTACTACAACATAAACGAGCTGCCGGTTATGATAAAAGCGCGCGGCGGCGAAATATTAACGAAAACCGAACTGAAAGGAAGCTTTTTAAAATGGATGAAGCAAAATGTTTAGAGATTAGCATTTACGGCTATCAGCCTTCGAGCTTCTGCGACTATCCGCATAAGAGCGCCTCGGTTTTCTTTACGGCCGGCTGCAACATGAACTGCTCGTATTGCCATAACGTTAACATAATGAATTCAGGCCGCGTGCTTACATACGAAGAGGTTTACAGCTGCATAAGGCACGCGGTCACCAACAAGCTGTCGGACGCCATAGTGGTTTCCGGCGGAGAACCCACGCTGCAGGGCGATAAGCTCAAGCATTTCCTGCGCTTCATAAAAGAGGCGTGCAACAAGTCAGTAAAACTCGACACCAACGGCACCAATTACGGCCTGCTTAAGGAAATATTGGAGGAAAAACTTGTAGATTTCGTCGCCATGGACGTAAAAGGGCGCTTCGACGATTACGAAAAGTTCTGCTACAACTCAAACCCCGATCATTTATATAAAACCGTCGATTTGATACTCAAAAGCGGCGTCAAACACGAATTCAGATGTACGGTAGGGCACGAGTTCGATAAGAAGGATTTCCACTTCATCAACTCGTACTTCCCCGATATCAAGCTGCAGCAGTACAGAAGCGCGAGTTAATAATATTATAAAATAAAAGAAAAACCTGGAGTTACAGCGAACGCACATTTGCCGAAAAAAGTCTATTTATAGGCTTTTTTCGGCAATCATGCAAATCCGCGAAGTAAGCATACGTAGTATGCGCTTCGCGGATTTAAATTCAGGGATGAAGAGGGATTTTAAGGGAGAGGAAGGGCCATTGGTCTTTCCTCTCCCTTGAATAAAAACATTTATCATATAGCCAGTTCAAGTTTTTTTATCTTATGATCCTGAGGAACGTCTTCCATCGCCATCATCAGATAAGCTTCTTTCATGTTTTCTTCGAGTTCTTCTAAAGTTTCTCCCTGAGTCATAATTTCAGGATATTCAAGCAGCTTGCCGACCCAGAATTTTTGGCTTTTCCAATATACCATATTTAATTTCGTTTTCACTATATCACCTCGCCGAAAGGTATTAAACATTGCAATTTAAATTATATCATATCAGCGGGCAATTATCAACAAAATTAACCTTTTGGAATTTTATCAGGATAAAGTTTTTTTAAGCAAATATCATTGACATATCGCAAACAAATTGATATAATTCACTTATATTTAGCGGGTAGGATTAGCGTTTAGTATTTGCTTAACTTTAATTCGGCGATGGCCTTTTAAAAATTTTCGTTTTCTTCTTTCATAACTATTCACTATTCACTGTCCACTATTCACTAATTAAAAGAAGGGTAGGTATTTTTATGCATGATATAAAAGGCGGAAGACACACTCTTGCCATACACGGCGGTCAGGTGGTCGATCCGCTATACGGCGCGGTGTCAGTACCCATTTACCAGACTTCTACGTTCGCGTTTTTATCGGCCGAAGACGGCGCGGGCAAATTCGCGGGCGAAATAGAGGGCTATAAATATACGCGTCTCGGAAACCCCACGGTTAAAGCGCTCGAAGACTCCGTTGCGGTCCTTGAAAACGGCTATGCCGGCCTCGCCACCGCATCGGGCATGGCCGCTATCACAGCGGTTTACATGACATTTCTGTCCAAGGACTCGCATATAGTTTCCACCGACGCCGTTTACGGCCCGTCGCGCCTGGTAATTGAAAAGCACTTCTCGCGTTTCGGCGTGGAATCAACATATATCGACACATCCAATATCGAGCTCATTAAAAAATCCATAAAGAAAAACACTAAAATATTATATATCGAAACGCCCGCCAATCCTACGCTTATGCTTACGGATATCGCCGCGTGCGCTAAAATAGCTAAAGAGCATAACCTCGTGCTGATCGTCGACAACACGTTCATGGGCCCCCACTATCAGCGCCCCATAGAACTCGGCGCCGACGTAGTGGTGCACTCGATGACCAAATCGCTCAACGGCCATTCAGACGTAGTTGCCGGCATGATCGTCACCAAAAACAAAGAGCTTTACAAGCAGATCCAGGCCGTGCATTTCTCCACCGGCGGCACGATAGACCCCAACCAGGCATGGCTCGTCCTGCGCGGCATTAAAACGATGCCGCTGCGCGTCGAAAAAAGCTCCGACAACGCCTTAGAAGTAGCTAAATTCCTCGAAAAACACCCTAAGGTAAAATGGGTAAAGTATCCCGGCCTCAAATCGCATCCGCAGTACGAACTGGCTAAAAAACAGATGACCGGTTTCGGCGCCATGATGTGCTTTGAAGTCGAAGGCGGCGTCGAAGGCGGCAAGACCGTTATGAATAACGTGAAACTTTCCACTCTGGCCGTTTCTCTGGGCGGCATAGAAAGCCTCATCCAGCACCCTGCTTCAATGACCCACGCGGGCATGACCAAAGAAAACCGCGCCGGCGCAGGCATAACCGACGGCATGATAAGATTTTCTGTCGGCTGCGAAGACTGCCGCGATATAATCGACGATCTCGATAATGCCCTCAATAAAATCGGCGCCGCAAAAGCCGAGGGCGGCAAAACGATGTCGAAATCTAAAAAATAAATTAAAATAAACGGTAAATAAAAAAGCGTGCTTTTAACAGGTGCGCTTTTTTATTTAAGGCGCGAAAGACCTTATTAACGCCGCCGCTCAAGCAAAAGTGAATATCGCATGGCGCATTGTGCGCCGTAATTTGAAAATTAAAGGAGCGTCAAATGATTAAAACGACCGGGAAAGAATATTCAATATCGGTGTTATTTGTTTTACTGGCAATGTTTTCGTTTCTGGCGGCGGATTTATCGGCCGCGGCGGCCGAAGAAAAATATTATCCCGGAGACCGTTACAGGCCGCACCGTCACATAAATTATTCCGTACCGCCCGAAGACTATTCAGATTATTATATCGACGCCGCCGGTATAGCTAGAATTTCAATCCTAATCGACGGCTCGCGAGCTAAAATTTACAGACACCGCGGCGAATATTTCACGGAAGGCCGCGAAGGCTTTAATTACACGCTTTTAATAACCAACCTGTGCGGATCGCGCATAAAAGTTTCGGTCGCCGTGGACGGGCTCGACGTAATAGACGGGCGGAAAGCCTCTTTCACCAAGCCCGGATATATAATCAACGCTTACGCCAACGCCAATATAAAAGGCTGGAGAATTTCAGACGACGAAGTGGCATCATTTAAATTCGGCCCCATATCGGAATCTTACGCTATGAAAATGGACCGGCCTTCCGAAATAGGAAAAATGTCGTTCGGCTTTTTCCGCGAAAGACAGCCGGTCGTTTACATAGACGATCTCGATTACCCCGTATATAAAGACCGCCAGGAAGGCGGCGGCGGCGGAAGATCAGCCTCGAGCAGTGAATATAAAAAAGCGGCCCCCGCGGCTTCAAAATTGGAATCGGAATCGCCGCAGTCCATAGGCACCGAATTCGGCGACCGCCGCCAGTCGCGCATTAGCCATACCGATTTCGACGCCGAAACCCGCTATCCACAGGCGATAATAAAGATCAATTACGCCTCTTACGAAGATCTCGTCAGGCGCGGCGTCATCCCCGGAAAAGATATAATAATCCAGGACGAGCCGCAGACGCGCAATAAATACGAAAAAGACGGAGTTTATTCAAGACCGCCGGAAGACTGGCGCAAGTAAACGGAGAATTTATGGAAAAGTTTAATTTAAATAATTACATCAAAAGAATGGCGGGCCTTGTCACGTCGCCGGAAACCGCACTGCGCGAGGCTGTAGAAGAAGAAGCTAAATTAGACGCGGCGGCCTCGCTTGTAATATCGAATATAATAAACGCGGCCATCACGGCCATGTGGGTTATTTACTGGAACTTCAAGCAGTCGCTTGTACAGCTTTCTATGATTAAATACGTTTTCAAGTCGGTAATCAGCACGAACCTCACATTCGCGCTGTGCGTGGCTGGTTATTTTTATATAGGCCGCGCGCTCGGCGGCGGCGGAACGCCGATGAACGTATTCGTGTCTTTCGGCATGGTATCAGTGCTTACTACGGCTGTTTCCACTGTCGGAAATTTCGCTTCGTGGCTTTCATTTCCGGCCACCATTATAAACGTGGCTATAGGCTACGTGGCCTGCC
The DNA here is from genome assembly GCA_002069765.1 of bacterium ADurb.Bin243. Taxonomy (GTDB): domain Bacteria; phylum Muiribacteriota; class UBA9980; order UBA9980; family UBA9980; genus UBA9980. The sequence continues at coordinate 614 of MWBZ01000110.1, read as the reverse complement.
GCGAGGCGCATAAATTCAGCGAGCCCAAGCAGGTCATAATAACAGCGGTAGCAGCCTCTATCGCTATATCCGCCGCCAATTACGTGCTTTCATTTCTTATATAGTTAAACGACTCTTTTTCGTTTTTAGCGAGTAAAATAAAATTCAATGTTTTTTTGATAAGGGAAGGCGAGGTGCCAATGGCCCCTCCCTTCCCTTAAAATCCCTTCCAACCCCTGAACAACCTGACGCTTTATTATTGTGATTTGCCGGCTTTTCTACCTGGGCTTTAATTCAGCTAAGCCCTTTTCTTCAATCACTACAATTTCTTTTTTAATTTTTCTTTAATTTCCAAATTATCTTTTACGCTCCGCTTTTTATTTTTCTATTTCTGTTTTTTTGTTTCTGTTTTTTCGCAGACGCGCGCACGCGCGCGTCTGCGCAGCAATAATGGCTTACTGGTGAGTCAACATTATGGTTTTGAAGTAGGCTTTTGTGTTAGCCAGCCTATAAAAAGAACTTTCAGGTTAAAATCCATTGTTTAAGTTGTTTTTAAGCTTGTAGCAGGGGCCAGACAAAATTTTTGAGGAGCGTTGCGGAGGCCCTGGAGCCCAAGGATGGGCGGGAAGGGCCGA
>MWBZ01000109.1 GCA_002069765.1 bacterium ADurb.Bin243 | reverse complement strand
GGCGTCCTGCGGCTCGATAAGGTGATAGCAAAGAGAGCCCGCCGCTTCGACACATACCGCAGAAATATACGGAAGCCTCTCAAGCCCATCGCAATAAGGCTTTTTCATAAAATCAGGAAGCTCGAGCGCCACTGCGTCGAATTGAATGGAATCCAATATTTTTTGGGCCGCAATGCCGAATTCGAGGCTTCCGTGAAGCGACGGTAAAAAATAAATATTATTTTTAACGAGAACTTCGGACTTTACATATTCTTCTATATCTACGTAACGGTTTCCAGAGTAGTCAATCATCTTACGCCATTAATAATTTTATTTAACCCGTAATCAAGACCTGCAATAAATAAGGCCGTCTATGCCTATAACCATTTTAACGGCTTCTTTTAAAGCGGCGTTCAGTTCTCCGCCGGACTTGAACTGGCTTTTATCCAGTATGGCCGTTTTATAACCCGAGTTGATAATTTTAAGAGCGTAACGTCCTATATTTATTCCGTCGCGTACCGTATAGCGTTCGTCGGCGGCGTGCGACCGCTGGAGGAAATCTACTATATACTCCAGCGCCGCCTCCGGGGCCGCCCCCAGATTGTAGCGCAATATAAGCATCTCCTCGTCCCGGTCGGGAAAATCGATATATATCTGCGGCTGAAGCCTCGAATGTATGTATTCCGGAAGCTCGTAAGTGGACGAATCTTCGTTCATCGTAACGCAAACGCGGAAATCGCGGTGCGCGTTTATCTTGATTCCGGCTATTATGGATTCCACATAGCGCCTGGTATCCAGGAGAGGCGCCAGAGAAGCCCACGCCTTTTCGCTCATGCGGTTGCCTTCGTCTATTATGCAGATTCCGCCTTTTATCATGGCGCTGACCAGAGGCGACGCCACGTACTGTATTGAATTCCCCTCGCCTATAACAGGGGTTATAATAAGGTCTTCAGGACGGGTATCCATGGTGGCCTGAAATAAATAAACCGGCCTTTCGAGCATGGACGCCGCCGTATAAGCCAGCGTGGTTTTTCCGACTCCGGGCTTTCCGCAAAGCCTCGGATTCAGCGGATAGTCCCCGTCGCTTTCCACGTGCCAGCAGGCCAGAAGCTGATAAAGCATATCGGTCTGGCCTACCCATCTTAAATTCAATTCATCGCAGTGCGCCAGCGTCAGAGAGACGCCGTCTATTTTAATTTTTTCCATTGCCTGTTCCCGCTTTTTTATAATTAACGCTGCCCCATATCGAGTTCTATTTTGGGATCGTCGACGGTTCCGCCTATTATAAAATTGAGCTTCACCTCTGACACCGCTTTTTTGAATATGGACGCCAGCTTTTTATTTTTTATCTTATTGCCCAGCAAAGCGCCTTCGGCCTGCGCAAATAGCTTTGCCGCGACTTTTTTGTCCGCGCCTATCGCTCCGCTGGTTTTTAGTTTCAATATTTTAGAATCCACTCTAAAATCTTTGAAATCGAGCTTTTTACCTTTCGCCAGATCGAAATCGCCGCCGATGAAATCGTAATCGATTTTTTCGACAGGGCTTTTCAGTTTTTCACCGAGCTTTTTCAGAAAGTCGAAATCCTTCAAAACGCCGTTTTGAAAATTTATATTGCCGGCCGCGCTCATATCGTCTTCGTTCATAAAGTTTTTCACGCTAAACTTAGTCCGCAGGGAGCCGGTTATTTTTCCGGCATACTTTTCAAAATATGAGGCCAGCTTTGCCGCGTCTATGTTATCGGCCTGAAATTCAAGAGCGGTTTCGGAAGTTTTATCGGGATCGTAAATTCCGCGAAGGTTTACCGAACCGTCGAGCGCTTTGAAAGAAAGGCTTTGAATATCGTATTTACCCGCGGCATAGGTAACGTTTAGTTTTATCGCCGAAATATTTACACCTTTCAATTCGCCCGCCAGCTTAGGAAAACTGAAATCCCCGCCGGCCGATTCGAGCTTCGCGTTTAAAACCGGCGAGGCGGGCGGCCCTTTAACTTCGCAATCCAGTTTGAAATCGCTTTTTATATCGAAAGCCGCAAGAGACGGTATAAGTTTCTGGATATCGGCGAACTTGACAGAACTTGACGCCACACGGAGATTATGCTCGCCCGAGTCTCTGGCGACGGTCCCGTCCGCTTCGAAGATAGAATCCAGAAGTTTGAAGGTGACTTTTTCAAGGCCCGTGGCGCCGCTTAGCATTTTCACTTTTCCGTTGATCGAAGTCAAAGGAAATTTTATCTGGGCGATATTTATAACGGCGTCCTTGAATTCGGAAACCGAAGCCGTTTGCGCGGCGGCGGTTTTTACCTCGGCGGTATCCGAAGCGAAAACCGGAAAGCTCGAACTCAACAGCAAAGCCGCGGCTATTAAAACTTCCGTGAATATTTTTTTATTTTTCATGTTCATATGTTTTTTATCAATTCTTTAAGGTTGAATTTCGGGCGCGCTCCATAAACTTCCACTATACGCGCCGCCGAAAATGAACCGATTTTGCCGGACTTTTCGATATCGAACCCCTGCGTCAGACCGAAGAGCACGCCGGCCGCATACATATCGCCCGCGCCGGTGGTGTCAACCGGTTTAGCTTTATAACCCGGTATTTTATGGACTTTTCCGCCTTCCATTATCAGCGAGCCTTCTTTTCCGATCTTAAGGCAGGCAACTTTAGAAAGCTCTCCCATCGAATGTATCGCCTTATCCGGCGCTTCTCCAGTCAGCGCGAGGCTTTCGTCTTCATTGGCAAAAACGATATCTACGTATTCTTTCAGAAGGCCTTTTATAAAATCGCGGTTGCGCGCTATTACGCCCTTGTCCGCAACGTCCACGCTGACCAGAACGCCTTTGCTCTTAGCGCATTTCATAGCCGCCACGGCCATTTCGCGAAGCATGGGATCTTCGAGCTGATAGCCGGTCAGATGAAGGTATTTGCTGTTTTCTATTTCAGCCGGCGAAAGGTATTCTTTTTTCATCGAGCACGCTACGCCGAGATACGTGGCGAACGACCTTTCGGAATCCGGAGTGATCAAAGCCACGGCTACGCCCGTATGGCCGTCCACGTGTACTATTTTAGAACGGATGCCCTGATTTATGGTTTTTTCCTCGTATAACTTGGCGTAATCGTCGCTTCCGACGCAGCCCTGATAAGCCGCCACGCCGCCCAGATTAGCAATGCCGGCCATGGTATTAGCCGTCGAGTCGCCCGCTTCGACTTCCTGTTTCATATTTGAAATTTCTCCAAATACATGCTGCAGGCGGTCGTAATCGACTAAATTAAACATGCCTTTGGTTATGGAAAGTTTTTTCAAAAAATCATCGTTTACGGCTACTACTATATCCATAAGAGGATTTCCGATACCGAAAACGTCGTAAAGTTTTGACATTTTATTATCTCCTTTAATTATATTTTTATTGCATTTATTTTTTTCCGATTATAACAGCGCCGTAAAAATAGAGGACGACCGCTCCGTCAGCGCTTCGAATTCGGCCGCAGGCAAGCTTTGAAGGCCCGCTGCACCGCCGTGAATATAGCAGTTTATCCGCTTTTCCTGGCCACCTCTGCGATTAGAACCGTATGCGATAACGATTTCCCCGTCAGATCCGTTTTTAAAGCTCATAAACACCGCCGCCCCGCCCGAAGCCAGAAGCCCGTAAACGACCGCCGGCGAAGGCCTGCGCTTGACGCAAACCGCAGAACCCGGCGCGGCCGAATTTAAGAAATCGCAAAAGGCTTCTATTACGCATAAATTTTGATTCTTTTCTGCTGCCGCCCCCATAAAATCGTCGTATTCCTTTAATTTTTGCTCATACCCCCCGTAGCCGGGGCCGTTTTTTAAAAAAAGCAGAAAAGCCAGGCTGTAGAACGATTTTCTTGAAGCGTTGTTAAAGAAAAATTCGGAGCTTTCTATTTCGCCCGGAAGTTTTACTCCGGCGAACCCTGAAGCGTCGGCGAAAGCGGCGCCTGAACCGCCGCGGCCTTTTCGGGAAAGCTCTTCATATATATACCATTCCGCGGGGGCCAGATAATGCCCGCCATCGAATTCAACGACATAACCGCCGGCGGTCTCTCTTATCAATTTGAATTTCGAACTTTTATCGCATAAAATGATGGAATCCAGCGACGAAAAATTTTGGGGATATAAAGGCGCATAAACAGAATTAATGGGGCTTATGAGCCTGACTTCTGCGGTGGTTTCGGCCGCGGCAGCAGCTTCCGGCATGAATAACAGGCCGAACAGGAACGCGCATCGCAGTATGAACGCTTCTTTTGTTATACACGGCTTTAATTTCATAAACGCCTTTTTTCTTTTTTTTAGCGGCGCTTCGCGCCGGCCTTTACGATTTATCACCCGATGCGCCGCTCTTGAAATCAGCTTTAAACAAAGTCTTTTTAACTTTTACGGCATCGAACGCACCGGAGCGGCTCTGAATTATTTTAACTATGCTTCTGGAACTTTTAGGTTCATTATAAAAAAAATCATCGAAAAAGTCAAATAGATTAACGCAACATTCGTTTATATATTTAAGAAGGGCCGAATCCGCGAAGTTTTTTTCGCTGAATTCAATATTGGAAGCTTTCAGGCATTTCGATATCTGTTTATATCGCTGCTCCAGAGCAGGAATGTAATCGACGCAGGAATAAAAATCGCTGAACGCTCCCGATTCGGGCATCGATTCGAAAAGCGCGGTGCGCGGCTTTATAACAAGAGGATTTACCGATATTTTCAGTTTTATTTCCCTGCTTTGCTTGAGCAGGTGATCGTTAAGCGATGAAATGAAGTTAATAGTATGCCCGGCTTCGTCGCCGCCGTTTTTTCCGAAATAATCATAAAGGCCCAGAATAAAATATATTTTAAAATTTTTTATTCCGCATTTAACCGCCCTGTTGAGATTTTCAAAAATGTCCGCGTCCGAAAGCTTTTTGGCCGTGAGATTTCTGACGTCCTCGCAAGCGCTTTCCACGGCCACGGTAATATTTTTCTGTTCGTTTTCCGACAGCATCCTTATAAGCTCGTCGCCTATTTCGTTTATATAAATCGAAGACATTGAAATGTCCAGATTTTTATCGCGGGTGCGTTTATAAATATCAACGATTTCAGGATGAGCGGACACAGCCGGCCCCAGAAGGCCTATTTTATTGGTGTACGGCCCGACCGCGTCGATATATTTTTCTATTTCGGCGGCCCCGTTATGCCTGAAGCGGCCATAGCAATTTCCCACCATACAGAATTTACATTTTCTGACGCATCCTCTGACGGTTTCGATTAAAGCCCTCATCCTGAATTCAGTGTTTTTAGTCAATATAACGGTCCTGGCAAATTTTATATCTTCCGGCCAGGCGCACTTTACCGTTTTCATGGCGCCGCAGGCGCCCGATATGGAGGGCGCGAAAAAATTATCGGCGCCGCTTAACCCGCGTATTATTTCCGCGTTGATTTCAGCCGGATTTTTTCCCGAATCGGCCAGCGCGGTATATTCTTCGACGATTCGGCCTACCGTGGCCTCTCCGCTTCCTACCGCGAAAAGGTCGAATATTTCATACATGGGTATAATGTTCTGAAAAGACGCGGGGCCGCCGCAAATCAGCAACGGATAGCCGCCGGCGAGCCGCTCTTCCCTTTTAAAAGGAATTTTTGCGAGCTTTAACATTCTTAAAACATTTATAAAATCGGATTCGTACGAAACGCTGAAGGCGATTATATTGAAATTAGCTAGAGGAGTGGCGGTTTCAAAAGAAGAAAGATATTTTGAAAGCACTAGCTTTATACTTTGATTGTCGGGCAGATAGCATCGCTCCACCGCCAGTTGAGGGTATGAGTTGAGCGTTTCGTAGAGATAATGAAAACCGAGCGAAGACATGGCCGTTTCGTAATAATTGGCGTAGGCCGCGCATACCCTTATATGGCCGCAGGAGCGTTTTATAAGGCAAATTTCGTCCTGGGCGTATTTACGGTTTTGAAGCAAAAATCTGTAATCCATGGTGCGCCGCCTATTATAACAAAAAGTTTTTCTCTCAATAAAAAAAGGGCGTCGAAAACACCCTTTTTTATTTTATTATTAAAAGCCGTCCGGCTGTTTATTTACTTATCGCGAGTTTTTATGTTTTCGCGCATTATTTTTTGTGCTTTCTTAAAAACGCGGGAATATCTATTTCGTCTTCCGGCGGAGTTACGATAGGCCTTGCCGTGGGCACTTTAGTTATGTTAGATATTTCCTTGGGCTTGGGAGCTACTTTTTCTTCTTCGTTGAAGCCCGTGGCTATAACGGTAACTCTGACTTCGTCTTTCATGTCTTCGTTTATTACCGCGCCGAAAATTATATTAGCTTCGGGCGAAGAGTTGTTGTAAATAATTTCGCACGCCTTATTTATTTCGTATAATGAAAGGTCCGGGCCGCCGGTAATATTTATGAGCACGCCGCGCGCGCCTTCGATCCTGGTTTCAAGCAGCGGGCTGGATATGGCGGATTCGGCGGCGCTGACAGCGCGGTTTTCGCCGGTTCCGATGCCGATGCCCATCATGGCCGTTCCTGCGTCGGTCATAATAGTTCTGACGTCGGCGAAATCGAGGTTCACAAGGCCGGGCACCGTAATGAGATCGGATATGCCCTGAACGCCCTGACGGAGTATGTCGTCGGCTATTTTAAACGCGTCTATGATCGAGGTATGCTGATCTACGACCTGCAGCAGCCTGTCGTTAGGAATAATAATTATCGTATCTACTTTTGATTTGAGGTTTTTAATGCCTTCTTCGGCCTGCAGCATTCTGCGGCGGCCTTCGAAAGTGAACGGCTTGGTGACTACCGCGACCGTAAGGGCGTTGCTGGATTTGGCTATTTCGGCGACTATAGGGGCGCCGCCGGTGCCGGTTCCGCCGCCCATGCCGGCGGTTACAAAAACCATATCGGAGCCGTCGAGCACTTCGGCTATTTTATCGCGGTCTTCTTCCGCCGCTTTCATGCCTATCTGAGCGTTGGCTCCGGCGCCTAAGCCCTTCGTGAGCTTGTCGCCTATCTGAATTTTAAGTTTCGCGTTCGACAGCGCTAAAGCCTGCGCGTCTGTATTTGTCGCAATGAACTCAACGCCGGTTATGCCCGCGTTAATCATTCGGTTTATTGCATTGGAACCACCGCCGCCTACGCCTATTACCTTAATATCAGCAACTTGTTCCATTGCGTCAAATTCGAACATTACTATTCCCCCTTTATAATATGACCAAAATCAATCTCATCGAAGGTATCAAACAAAAAAAACATATCGAACGTAAAAAGGTACTCAATCAATAAAATTATATCTTTAAAAAATATCTTTAAAAAAACTTTTCAGCCAGCTTTTAAAACCGTCATAGGTGCTGTTGGTTCTCATAAACGACTGGCGGTGACTGTGGTTTTGAAACTTAAGCCCGTACATTAAAAGGCCTATGCAGGCTGAAAACGCGGGGCCGTTCACGCGGTCGGTAAGCCCGTTTATATTATTGGGCTTTCCTATTCTCACCGGAAGCTCGAGGGTTTTTTCGGCGAATTTCGTTATTCCGTTCAAAAGCGCGCCGCCTCCGCTTAAAACCACGCCAGCCGGGATTTTGGCCGCCGGGCCTATTTTTTTAATTTCGCTTTTGATCATGGCGAACATTTCTTCCATACGCGGCTCTATAATTTCTATCATCTGCCTTAGCTCGATAAGCCGGGCGCCGTCGTTGCCAGCGTTAGCCACGCTTATTTTTTCTTCGAGATTGACGTTTTCGAGCCAGATCACGCCGTGCTTTATCTTGAGCTTTTCGGCCTCCTGATAAGACGTGCGAAGTCCTATGGAGATATCGGAAGTAAGGTGCGCCGAGCCTATCGGCAGCACGCCGCTGTATTTGACGTAGCCGTTCGAGTAAGCGACTATGTCGGTCGTTCCGCCGCCTATATGTAAAAGAACCACGCCCAGCTCTTTTTCGTCCGGCGTAAGCACCGCTTCGGCGGCGGCCAGCCCCTCGAAAATAGAGTCTTTTATCTTAAGCCCCGAGCCCCTGACGCTTTTTTGCAGGTTTCTAAGCGCTATGGAAGACGCCGTAATAATGTGCGTTTCCACCTCGAGTTGCGAGCCCACCATGCCGGCCGGATCGAGTATGCCGTCCTGGTCGTCCACCTTGTATTCCTTGGGTATGACGTGCAGTATTTCATAATTGGCCGCCATTTGTATGGCGCGGGCCGCTTCCTGCACGCGGTTTTTATCTTCGGCGACTATCTCTTTCTGCGCCGGCGGAACAATAATTCTTCCGCGCGTGTTCTGGCCCTGAATATGATAGCCGCCCACGCTTATATAAACCGTATCGATATCGGCGTCCGAAATATGCTCGGCATCTGAAACCACCGTCTCTATAGTTTTGATGGTTTCTTCGATATTGATTATCATCCCTTTTTTAATGCCGCTCGACGGCGCTATGCCGCTTCCTAAAATATATATTTCATTATTTTCAGACGCTTCGCCGACAACAACCGCGGTTTTTGTCGTGCCCACATCGAGCCCCACAACCAGACCGTCTTTTAACATCTTATTTATATCTTATCCTGCCATTCAAATAATATAAAAGTCATAACCGTATGCGCTCCGGCAATAATTTCATTTCCGCGCCATTTACGCGGAAGCATTCAATTGGTAATCGGTTTTACAACCACTTCATTGTTAAAGCGCATATCGACGTAACTTATCTTCATTCCGTCTTTCTGGAACCGTTCTAAAACTATCGTAAGTAGTTCAAAATTATTTTTAAAATTAGACGCGTTTCCCGGATAAATTTTAATTCCGTTATTAGTTATCAATACTATTTCGTTGCCGTTAAGACAAATTTCTGAAATATTTGTCAAAAATGCCGGCGCAAGATTAACGATCCAGTTAATAACGCTTTTGATCTTTATTTCCGCCCGGACGCTTTCGCCGATGTTAGTAAGCGGCATAGCCACGCCGGTAAGTATCGGCAGATCGACCCTCACGTTTTTATTAGAAGCGCTTAAAATATACCCTTCGGCGTCCAGCTCGTAAAATTTTCTGTCGTGCAGTACAAGCAAAACGCTCTCGCGCTCGGTTATTCTAATAAGCACTTCGCCGACGCCCTCGGTTATTATCTCGACGTCTTTGATTTTAGGTATCGCCCTCAAACGCTTTTCGGCGTTACGATAATTCAGTTTCAAAAAATTTTCCGAAAGTTTGAAGCCGGAAAGCGCCAGTATCTTCTCTTTTTCGATCGTGTAGTTTCCCTCGATCGAAATTTTTTTTAATTCAAAATATGAAGTTTCAAAAATCAAATACTTGAATTCCCAGACCGCCAGTAAAAAAAGGAAGACCGTCAGGATCACCACGAAAAAATTTCGTGAAAATCTAAGTAATTTCTTAAAATTGATCCATTTTCTTCCGTTTAAATCCATGATTGACCATAAAAATAAAACCTTTCACTTTTTTTAAAAACAATCTACGGATGCGCCCTTTGAATAACCGGTTAAAGCCGTTCACATTAAAGCGATAAAATAAAAATTGTTTTTAAATTAAAGAAAGGTACACTATATAATATAAATTAATTATTGCAGTATTATAACAGGAAATTATTTTATTTACAAGAAAAAAAAAGTTTTTTTTCTTTTTTTATATTTTACCTTATATAATTCTTTTGATCGGAATATTTTTCCTGAAGCTTTCTCACTATGTCGGGGGAAATAGTAGTTACATCCCCGGCGCCGATCGTGAAAATAAAGTCGTTCTTTTGCGCTATCGAAGCCGTATAACCGGCGACATTTTTAATATCGTTTATTATGAGCGAATCTTTTTTGCCCATTTTCTGGAGGGTGTTTAATATGAGCTCGGATGAAACTCCGGATATCGGCGCCTCGGAAGCCTGGTAGATATCGGTAAGTATGACAACATCGGCGGTATTGAGCGCTCCGGCCATTTCCTCGTAAAAATGGCGTGTGCGCGAAAACCTGTGTGGCTGGAATATCGCGATTATTCTTTTATCGAACGAAGAACGCGCCGTCTTTAAAACCGCGTTGATTTCCGTCGGGTGGTGAGCGTAATCGTCTATGACCGTTATGCCTTCGACTTCGCCAATAAGCTGGAAACGCCTTTCAACGCCCTTGAATTTTAGCAGATTATCGCGCAACGAATCGAGGGAAAGCCCCAGGCACTGGCTGCAAACGATAAGCGAAGCCGTGGCGTTGAGCGCGTTATGAAGGCCTGGTATATTTAACTTAAAGCGGCCTAAAGATTTTTTTAAATGCTTCAGCTCGAACGAAACCCCCATTCCGTTCTGACGGATATCGTTAAGAAGAAAATCGGGATTATTTTCGGGGTTCATTCCGTAAGTGATAATTTTTGCGCGCGAAGGCATTTTAGGCTTCAGACGGTTGATGTTGAGGTTATCGCTACAGCAAATAATGCTGCCGCCGTCTTTGACTTTGTTGAAAAATTCAGCGAAAGCGGTTTTTATCTGGTCTATGCCTGAATAATAATCCAGGTGGTCTTCTTCTATGTTAGTTGCGACTATTACTTTCGGCGTAAGGTACAGAAAAGAGGAATCCGATTCGTCGGCCTCAACCACGGTGTACGTTCCTCCGCCCAACTTGGCGTTGCCGCCGAAATCGCAAACTTCCCCGCCGACTATTACCGTAGGATTCAGGTTATGGCTTTCCATCAACATCGATATCAAAGAAGTGGTAGTGGTTTTTCCGTGCGTCCCGGCGACAGCTATGCCGAATTTATTGTTGAGGATATACCCGAGGACCTCGGCGCGCCTGTATATGGGAACGTTATTTGCCCTGGCCCATGCGATTTCAGGATTGGAATCGGATATCGCCGTAGATACCACGACGGCTCCCACATCGAGCTTTTCAAGATTTTCAGCCCTATGGCCTATGAAAATAGCCGCCCCTTTTTTTTCGAGCCTTCTGGCGTTGCAGTTGTTTTTGATATCGGAGCCTGAAATTTTATAATTAAGTTCCAGCAGTATCTGAGCTATGCCGCTCATGCCGGTGCCGCCGATTCCGATAAAATGAATGTATCTATTTTTATCCATAATAATTACTTCTTTTCTCCCTGGTTCATAAATAACGAACCTTCAATTTCGTCGCAAATCTTAGCGGCTGCGTCCGGCATCGCCATGTTCATGGCGTTTTTACCGGTCTCTTCGATCAGTTTTTCGTCGTTTATCAATTTTTTGACAATGTCTTTTAGTTCGCCGCCGCTTGCCAGGGCGGCGTCGTCTATTATAAAGGCCGCCTTTTTTTCAACCAGCGCCATGGCGTTTTTATACTGATGATTGTCGGTCGCATAAGGATAAGGCACTAATATAGAGCATTTACCGCCGGCGGTAACCTCCGAAAGCGTGGTCGCCCCTGCCCTGCATATCACGATGTCGCTAATTTTAAACGCATAGTATATTTTATCAAGAAACGCGAATAATTTCAAACATTTATTTTTATTTATTTCAGATTCCTGTAAATGCTTATATTGCGGGTAGTCTCGCTCGCCCGTTATAAAAATTATCTGTACGCCGCTTCCCGCCGCGGCCAGTTCTTCTATCATGGACGCCACGGCCCGGTTGATGGAAGATGCGCCTATGGAGCCCCCGAAAGCGAGGATCGTCTTTTTAGAGCGGTCAAATTCAAAAAATTTATATGCGTCGCCGGCGTCGGTTTCGATAATTTCCCGCCTGACGGGATTACCGGTAAGCGATACGGATTTTTTAAATAAAAACCGCTCCGAAGCCGCCGAATAGCTCGTAAACGTCTTTTTCGCGAAAGAGTTTATGAAACGGTTGGCCAGGCCGGGAGCGGCGTTCTGCTCGTGCAGATAAACCGGGACGCCGGCAATTTTAGCCGCTATAGCGGCCGGCGCCGATACATACCCGCCGGTGCCGAACACGAAATCGGGCTTGAAATCGGAAATAATGCGGCCGGCTTCGCGGACCGCCCTGTAAAGGCTGGCCGCCTCTTTAAAAATTGAAAAAAAACTTTTCCGGCTGTGGCCCATTACCGAAATCATTTTAAAATCAATATTGTTTTGCGGAACGATCCTTGACTCTATGCCGCCGGTGCCGACATAAAGCACCTCGGTATCGGGACGCCTCTTTAAAAATTCTTTTATCACGGCCAGCGCGGGGTAGATATGCCCGCCGGTGCCGCCGCCGGTAAATATGCATTTAATAGCCATCGGAGTACCTCTTATCTCGAATATCTTGAAATGTTAAGCAATATGCCCATGGAAGAAAGCGTTACCAGCAGCGAACAGCCTCCGTAGCTTATGAAAGGCAGCGGCACGCCCGTAACCGGAAATATATTTAAAACGACGCTGATATTGGTCATGGCCTGTACGAAAACGTAAAAAGTTATTCCGGCGGCCATAAGAAAGCCGAAAAGATCCGGCGCCCGGCGGGCTATGTATATTCCGCGCCAGAGAAGGGCTATATAAAGAAGTATGACGAAACACGCGCCTAAAAAGCCGAGTTCTTCGCATATGATCGCAAAAATAAAATCGGTGTACTGCTCGGGAAGGGAACTGAACTTCTGCTTGGACTGGGCGAGCCCCAGG
>MWBZ01000108.1 GCA_002069765.1 bacterium ADurb.Bin243 | reverse complement strand
CCTCCCACATGCGCTTCATGAATTCTTCTTCGATAAGGCGCACTTTCCAGGTTTCGTTATCGAGTTTAAGGTTCGGAAGGTTATTGGTGCCGTTGACATAGATGGTATTAAACTCGAAATCGAGCGGTTTGATCCTTTTTTTGTTGAACCATGCGTCGAGAATGGCGTTATCTTCTTCGATTTTGCCTGTCAGATTACGCCATACAATCAACACTTTATCGATCTGGCCGCTATTGGGATTAAGGCGGTCGGCGGGAGTGAAACCTTCGAGGCATCTTATCTGCCAGGGGCCGTCTTCGCGGTTTTCGAGCTTGCCGTTCAGTATGAGTTTGGTGTTTTGATCATCGGGGAGTTCGGGATCGCGCTCGCGTTTGAATTTAGCGAAGAGATTTTCGGGTTGGAAAATTTTAGTAATTCGAGCGCCGATTAAATAATTGAATGTTTCGACGAGATCGATATTTTTTTCTTCATATTCATCGCTGCCGGCTTTTTTAAGTTTAAGTTTATAGTCGAACGGGTTCGAAAATTTATCGATATTTAAAAGCGAATCACTGTCTCTTGTTTCGACATCGAGCATATATTTAAGAATAAAATCTTCGCGCAGCTCAGAATTTTTGGAAATCATAGAATTGCGTTTCGCGTTTTCGTGAAATTCAAGATTATTGAGAGTGTCTTCATAAGATTCAAGCCGCATGTATTTGAAGCAATGTGAAATTCCGGTATCTCTGGAAACAGGCTTGCCGTCTTTCCACTCGGATGAATATGCAACTTTTTGAATGCGCGGCTTCAGGACCGTGTTAAAATGGTCGCCCATCTCGATAAGTATGTATTTGCGGCTGCCGTTGTCTTCGCGGTTTAAATTAATGACGGCATGGCCTGTGGTGCCGGAGCCGGCGAAAAAATCAATAATAAAACCATCTTGTTCACTTCCAATATAAATAAAATCTTCAACAGCATGAATGCTTTTGGGATAATCAAAAATATTTTTTGCAATAATGTCTTTTAGAAGATTCGTTCCTTTGGTTGAAGCATCGTATCTTTCACCATTCCACAAACTTTTAGGTAAAAATGTTTCATCAGCCTTATCGATCTGATAAATAGTTGGATTTTTACTTAATTTTACAAATATGGAGCCATTTTTACATGCTTCTTTACACGTTTCATAGCCCCAACGCCATCTTCCATAACTATTGTCATCTCGAATTGGTAAAATAAAAATAAGGTCTAATTTATTATATTTTTTTTCTAAATCATATAAAAAAGCATCATCAAAAGTTGTTCCATTAAATATTTTTTGATATTCTTCTTTTGGTATTACTGAAAGTTCTAAACTATCTTTATTGTATAAAAATGGGAAAAACATATATGGTCTATCTGTTCTTTGTGCTTCGCTTCCAGATCTTCTCAAAGGTAGTTCTCTGTATCTACTTTCATCTTTTCCTTTGGAATATTTTTTAATTAATTCATTTTCATTTAAACGCAATCTATTTGTAATTGCTTGATTTATATATTTGGAAACTAAAATTGTGTATTCATGACAATCCGCAATATGGTCTTGATCTCGACCTTTAGGATTATGCATTATTGCAATATTGGCTATATAATTTTCAAATCCAAATATCATTTTTACTAAAGCTTCGAGATGATTAAATTCGACATCATCTATAGCAATTTCACAAATTCCACTTGATTTTAATAGTTCTTTAGAACAAAGTATACGATCATACATTAAGGAACACCACGAAGAATGTTTATAAGAATTTTTATACAAAATTTCTGTTGCTGATGTATTATAAGGCGGATCGATATAAACGCACTTCACCTGTTCGCGATACCTTTCCTGAAGCAGATTAAGCGCCTGAAAATTTTCCGAATGGATCAAAACTCCATCGCATTTTTCGTCAAAATTATCGATGGCAGAGATTAATTTAAATTTGAAATTATCATCGAAAAATTTAGTGTCGAGGACGAGATTTTTGTTGGCCTTTAAAAACTCTACTTTTAAAGGTTTTGAATAGCCCGGCGCGCCTTTTTCGTGCATATCGCCTTCGCCGGCTTTAATCTTATCTATGGCGAATAGTTTTACCCATTCCTCGCGCTGCTCGTGATTTGCCGCTATTTCTTTATATAAATCTTCCGGAACACGGTCGAGCGTTATGCAGTAATTTGTTTCAACCACGAATTTCTTTTTCAGCCATAATTTTTTCTGGAATTCTTCGAGCTGCGACAGAAATTCGATGATTTTATGGGCTATCTTTCTTATCACTTTTATTTTAGCAAGATATGTTTCAACCTGCGGCGCATCTGCATCTTCAATATCGTCAAGCCACATGACCTCGTTTTTAATGTAAAAATCGAGCTCACGGTTCAAAAATTCCTTGAGATTCTTATGGATAAAGTAATCGCTGGTATTGCGCGTCGTGTATTTGGTTAAATATTTTTCGAGCAATATTCTGTCTTTTTGAGTTTCGGTCGGCGCCGGTATTTTTAAATATTCGATAAAATCATTTTTCGAAAATTTATCTTTAAGCGCGTCAATTATTAATTTTACGGCGTCTTCATTGAGTTTCTTCTGCCACATGCCTTCCTGGCCGGTTTTATCGGGATCGGGCCTGTATTCGAAAAATATGTTCAATTCATTATTTTCGTCAATTTCAACCGGATTTTTTTTATGCGGTATAAAAAACCTTTTCGCATTGTCGGCCGCTTTAATATTGCCGTGCTCGCCTTCGGCGGCGTCGATGATCTTAAAATGCACACGCAGCGGTTTATTTTCATTTTGAGCGCCGAATAATGTATTATTATCTTCGCTTCTTCTGGCTGTAACTTCATCGACATTATTCAAATCGAATGTGTAATTGGTAAAATATTCAGATGTTTTAATATAGTACTGGTCGTAATTTGCCCAGACTAATTTGACTTCCTCGCCGTTATACGGAATGGCGAACGGCGCGGCTTTATCGGCGGTTTCGCGCGCGTAATAACGCCTCGAAGTAAAATCGCCGCTTTCATAATACCTTTCGAAAAATCTGAAAAGATGGTCGTAAATATTAGCTTCGACATCAGCCGACGATAAAGCGCCTTCAAGAGCGGTTCGGGCTTTTTTAACCGCCGGAGTGTTTTCAGGGTCCGGCGCGCCGTATTCCCGCGCCTGTTTCAAGGCCGCTTCATACTGTTCGCGCAGTTTTACGCGCTTCGCCTCATCGACCGTTTCAAACGAACCCGATATAATATTCAACAGATCTTTTTCAAGAAATTCACTGACCTGCTTCGATTTTGCGTGCATGATCTTATAAAAGCCGAAATCGAGCTCCGGCTGGTCGAGCTGAAATAATTCCTTGAGTTTTTCTATTAATTTCTTTTTACGCTGTTCTGTCGTTGGCATTATTTTCTCCTATATGACTTTCCATCTTATCGTAAATAAATTTGTCGTACTCGTCCGCTGGCGCATTCTCTTTTCTAACGCGTCAATTAAATTATCGCGCTTTTCAGCGATTTCGTCTTCTATCGCAAATATGTGCTCGCGCATTTTCCGCTTTTTCTGCTCTAGCTTTGCGATCTGCTCCTGCAGGCCTCCCTGTTCCTCGAGAGTGGGCGCCTGCCTCGCCTGACGCTGAAGTTCGCGTATCTGACGCTTTATGTCGTCGAGCTCCTTCTGGGCGGCAATCTCCATATCCTCGGCCCATTTATCGAGCTGGTCGCGAGCTTCGCTGAAGTGGCGATTATTTTCTTCAAGGTTTCTGGCGATCGTCGCATTGACATGACGCTCGGTTTCAAGTCTCAGTCTTTCGGCCGTTTTACCGTCGATTTTATCGAGCGCCTGATTTACCGAAGCACCGCAGTTGAATAGTTTTTCGCATGTCTGATGATCTATATTGCCGCCGGAATCGTCAAAAGCTGAAAAAAGCAAATATTCATCACTTTCAAAAGAATCGATCTTTAAATGCGATAAATTAAGCCAGCCGGCCTTTCCTTTAAGGCCTTCAATGACGGTATTTTTAAAAGCATGGTTCGTAACGTCGAATGATACTTCCGAAGGCGGGCAATCGGCGTCTTTAGCGCGGTTTATTGAAAATTCGCCGAGCGGATGGCTCAGGCGGTATAAAAATTCACCGAGCGCATTATCTTTGTTTTTGGATATCAGATAATATGTTCCGATAGAAATTTTCTTGTCGGGTGTTTTAGAGAGCGCGAAGGCGAGTTTTTCATCGTCGAATTTAGCGAACTCCGCGAGTGAATATTTCGTTACCGCCCAGAACAACCGGCCTATACGGTCTAATTTATCACGAGTGCCGAGTAAATTGACTTTAAGACGCTCATGAACGTCTTCATCGAAATGCTCGAGCAATAATTTACGGGTGTCCTTCATCTTAATCTTTATCTGTTCGTCAAGCTCCGCCTGCAATTTCGCGAACGCCGCTTCTATTTCGGCCGAACTTCTGCACTGCTGGTATATCTCGAGCACGCGCCGCTCGAAATCGACGCCCGATTCGATCGAGCCCAGAACGTCGTCTGACGCGCCGAATAACCCTGTAAATAGATTAAACTTGTTTTCGAGCAATTCGTAAACACGCCTGTCGGCTTCGTTTTTTTCGTTTAAAAAATTGATGACGACGACGTCATGCTTCTGACCATAACGGTGACATCTTCCTATGCGCTGCTCGATTCGCTGAGGGTTCCAGGGCAGATCGAAATTTATCACGAGCGAGCAGAATTGAAGGTTAATACCTTCAGAAGCCGCTTCTGTGGCGAGCATTATGCACGATTCATCACGGAAATGGTCAATTATGGCCGTGCGCGAATCGATGCTGCGCGATCCTGAAACGCGACCGGTTTTTTTGTTTTTTTCAACCCACTGGTTATAAATCGAAGTCGAGCCTGCGTCGTCATTGCTTCCATTGAATAACAATACTTTACCCGCATAGCCGCTGGCCTCGAGAAATTCTTTAAGATAGTCCTGCGTTCTTCGCGATTCGGTAAAAATTACGGCTTTTTTAGCCGCGCCCATTTCTTCCATTTTTGTAAAGCCTATTTCAAGCGCTTTGATCAATGCTTTCGCTTTGGTATCGACGCCTATTCCTCGCGCCCAGCGAATGTAGCCCTCGATTTCGTCGATTTCGGCTTTTAATTTATTAATATCGATTTTCGGTTCTTCGGTATTGGCCGCTTCAAGCGCCTCATCGGATTTTTCTACTTCAAAGTCTTCCTCGTCTTCGAGTATTTCATCGAGCAGATCGTCGTCAAGCGTTTCATTCAATATCAATCGGTCAACGACGCCGGCATTTTTTTGGGTTTCTTCGAGAAGCCGCTTCAATCTGTCGCGCATGATCTCAAGAGTGCCGGCTACGGCCCGCGGCGACGACGCCAGAACTTTACGCACGATCAAAATCAAAAGATGCTTTTGGTTGTTCGGTATTGCATAATTGTCATCTTTTTTTAAAAAGTCGGAAATGGCCTCGTATAATTTATGCTCCTGATCGGTAGGTTTAAAAGGCCTTGTTATAAGTTTTCTTTCGGTATAGCGAATGTATTCGAGCACCTGGCGCCGTAAAGTCCGCCAGCAGAAAGACCTGATTCGATGGCGCAGCCCTTCCAGATCGCCGCCGTAATTTACATATTGCGTCCGAAACGATGGAAGATCGCCGAAAAATCTTTCATCTATCAGCAGTGAAAGCCCGTATAATTCGAGCAGTGAGTTTTGCAGCGGCGTCGCCGTCAGCAATACTTTTCGCCGGTCTTCGGTCGCCCATTTGATCTTCTGGCCTATGCGGTTACTCTGACGATAAGAGTTTCTTAACTTGTGCGCTTCATCTATTACCACAAGGTCCCAGGGCGTCTGTTTTATCACGTCAGCCTTCGCTCCGGCAAAATGCATGGAACAAACTACAACGGCATTATTTTTAAACGGATCAGGGTTTCCGTTTTTAACCTGTTCGCGGTGCGTTTTGGCATCGAGAACGGTCGTCGGAAGGTTGAATTTTTCTGAAAGCTCGATCGCCCATTGTTTTCTGATCGACGCTGGAGTGATTACAAGAATTTTTCTGCGCCTTTCAGCCCAATGCTGGCATATCACAAGCCCGGCTTCGATGGTCTTGCCTAGCCCGACTTCATCCGCCAGCAAAACACCCTTAGAAAGAGGCGAGCGCAGAGCGAATATGGCAGCTTCTATCTGGTGCGGGTTCAAATCGACGCAGGCGTCGAAAAGCGCATTGCCGAGGCGGTCGATAGACCGGCCGCCGGTGCGCGAAAGCTCATAAGCGAAGTATTTGGCGTGAAATGGAGTGGTCATTAATAATTCCGTCACTTAACCTGGATATTATATAATACCGCTAAATTATACTATAATTTAAACAAAATATGAAGTAAAATTTGATAATTTAGCAATAAAAAAGCGACGAGTATTTTACTTATTCATGGCTCGGTTAAAATCCCGTATGCCTTATTTTTTCATGTGCTTATCTGAAAAAATTCGTCCATCGCCTCATATGGTATTTTTTCAATACCCTTGCTGGCGGCCGCTCGATACCATTCGACCGGTTTGCCGCATAGAAGTCTCGCCGGCGACTTCGAGAGACTTCAATTATCGAAACGCTTAAATAACTGGCAATCCAGTCATGTGCTGATGATTGTAGTTGCCGCTCATCATTGTGCCGTAACGAAAACACAAATATTTTTGTCATCGTCAATTTTGTTGAAATGTCATTTTAAGAAAGGCAAACTCTAAAACCGAGGCTGTTATTATGATATGAAGGGGTGAAATTAATATAGCGAAGGGCCGACCGGCAATTTTCGGGAAGGCTGTCCCAGCCGCCGCCGCGCGCGACGCGATTAGATCCTGTGACGGGCCCTTCAGGGTCGGTCTGAAACTGTTTTGAATAACTGCCGTACCAATCGGCGCACCATTCCCAGACGTTGCCGCACATGTCATATAATCCCCATTTGTTGGGTTTTTTAAGCCCTACCGGGCACGTCGATTTTGAATTCCCTGCATACCAGCAGTAATTTCCGTCAAAATCATATCCCCAGTAATGCGTCGAAGCAGTTCCGGCGCGGCATGCATATTCCCACTCGGCCTCGGAAGGCAGATGGAATTTTTCTTCAGCCAGTTTCATGCCGTTGAGTTTCACAATGAAATTCCGGCAATCGTTCCAGGAAACATTTTCCACGGGATGATTACGGCTCTTTTTAAAATGGCTCGGGTCGCTTTTCATGATTATTTTATATTGTTCACGGGTCACCGGGTATTTGCCGATCCAGAATCCTTTCGTGATTTTGACTTTATGCGCCGGCTTTTCATCATCGCGCCCGTTATCATCGCCCATTATAAAAGCGCCAGGCGCAATATACAACATGTCGAGCGCAACGCCGGCGCCTAAATAAAAAGACCTGGCGGCGCCGGTTTTATAAACCTTAATTACAGGCGGATCAGCCGATGAATTTTCTTTTCGAGTGTAATTATCGCGGCCGTCGCGGCTATCGTTGCCATTGCGGTAATCATCCTCACGATTTGAATTGGATCGGTTAAAACGATCTTCAGTGATCAATTTCAAAGATAGCGCGATCAGATTAACCGTCGAACCGGCTAATTCGTTTTTTAATCCATGTTCTTCGGCTAAACGATTGGCAAGCCTTTTCAACAAGGACTCCAGCGGGATATTTTCGTTATAACTCAGCAATTCTTTCGCTACCCCGCTTCGAACCGCGGCCATGACAAGGTTTATCTCACGCTTATAAGCGCCGCAAAGGTCCTTTAGCAGACCTTCGAGCCTTTTTTCGTCAAGGTATATCAGATTTCCATGATTTTCTAATATTTCGAAAAGTTTAATTTTTACTAGATCATTCATCGGTCGCTACCGGAGCTGATGTTATCGATTGAGCCGGACAGTTCGCCTTTGCCGCCGCACCAGCGGCACGTCACGAATTTTACGACGCCGTCCCAGCAGTTAATTTTGCCGCAGGAGCATTTGAATATACCTTTCGACTCGCAATAAGGGCAGCCTTTGTAAGTTTCACCAAAATCAAAACTGCCGGCTATCGTTGTTTTATCGTAGCCTTCTTTGCTGGCCTGGTTTTCTTTTACCGGAAACGCCCAATCGCCAATCCATCGGTTCCGTGATTTTTCCTCGAACCGTATGCCGTAGAGCTTGCCGGTTTTAAGGCAGCGAACGGCCGCGACGGCCACGTTAAGAAGCGGAAAGCCTTTTTCTTTATTTTCCCTGAACTCGTTCATTATGCTACGCCCTTATTTCGCCCGTGGCTTTGCCGAAGTTGATCTTCAGGCCGTTAAGTATCGGCGCGTTCCTGCCGGGCTCAACGTCTTTTAAAGTGCCGTCCGGCATTGTGATATTCCACTTTTCGCTCGAATCGTTCTTCAGACCCCATTGCCCCGGTTTATTCGGGTTTTGATTCACTTCGGCCACTAATATTGAAAAATCGAAGATCTTACTGTGATCGTCGATGTGGTGAGGATGGATTTTAGTGTCGTAGTTGAGCATCACTATATTGCCGCCGATATTTATTCTCGGAGGAAGCGTCATCGCTTTCCGGCAATCCCAGCATGTAAGTGATTTATTCTTTTGAAGTTTTTCCTTATCATAAAAATTCTCGGCGCCGCACTTGCAGTACATTACCGAGTCGAGAAGCCTTATCAGGGCCATGCGCCATTCGCTTTCGCGCACCCGGCCGTTGACCGGATCTTTTATTCCGGTAGTAAAGGCTTTCATGAAAAGGTTCTTGATGAATTCCGGATAAATATCCCAGAAGGCGATGGCGTTGTCGTGATAACCTTTTACCGGCCGGTTGGAGTCGTCCGCCGGATCGTAAATAAAGACGGGCTCGGTGCCGTAAAGTTTGTTCATGGCCGGCAGGTCGAAACATTTGATGTCCGACTCTTTCTTGCCCTCGAGCGGATGGCTGGTCATGAGTATGTAAAATAAAAGAACGGCGAGGGAGTAAAGATCGGTATCCTTGTTCGGCTTCGAATCGCCGCGAACGACCTCGGGCGCCATGAAGCGGGGAGTACCGAGAACTCCGCCGTCGCTCTGGCCGTCAATCGACACGTTATCGTTGTCGCATATCAGGACTTCGCCCGTATTCGGGTCGAAAAAAGCATTGCCGAATGAAATATCCCTGTAGCAAAGGCCTTTTGAATGAAGCTGAAGAAAGCTGTTGGCTAGTTCGAAACCGACCCTCACGAGCACCGCTAATTTTGGCGATATGCGGCGTTTCATGAGGTCCACTATATTGCCGAACCTTTTCTCGCGCAGCGGCATGACGTATCCAAATCCGGGCGTTGACGACTCAGTGACGATCTCGGCCGGCCAGAGGAACCTGGCGTTAGGCGCGCCTTTTTCGATTAGTTTTTCAAGCGCGGTTCGCTGCTGAGGAGTGGCTGAATTAGGATAATACCATTTCAGCGCGACCGCCTGCCCGCCCAGATCGGCCTTATAAACTTCGCCCTGGCCGCCGCCGCCTAAAAATTCTCCCACGCGGCAGTCTAATTTGGATATTTCAGTCTTGACGACCTGATTTTTTTTTAAGATCTCGCTCATAATATCAACCTTTTTACTTCGCGAAAATTTTTGTGAACTAAACTTTTCGAGTTATTACCCTATATGTATTTTTTGTAGTCTTTTATTATCATTCCCAGAGTGACGTCGTCGCCCGACATTTTAGCCGAAGCTTCCAGCCATTCCCTGATGCTGCATTCTGTCGAGACCGCGCCTTCGCTTCGTAAAATGTCCAGAATGTCCTTTCCTACCTTAAAAAAATTATCATCATCACGGAATGAGTTGGAATAACCGTCGGTCGAGATCAGTATCAGCTCGGGAAATTTAAAATCAGCATTCACCGGGTAGAATTTAATTCGGAACTCGTTCCACGGGTCTTTCGAACAAAACGAAGTGGTTTCGTTGGCGATGAGTTTTTCGTCCCTGGCGACCGCCCTGACCGTCGTTCCGTCCTCGTAAACGCTTAAAATATCGCCGTCGCCGAGCTGCATGTAAAACATGAACGCATTATGAATGCCGGCCATCAGAAGCGTCGAACCGTAAACTATTTTATTGTCCTTTAAAACTGCCTCGACGGACCTCGCATCCGACTTTTTCTCTAATTCCTTCAATTCTTCTTCGGTAAACGGGTTTCTTGAAACGTCGGTCTCGACCTCTTCGCGCCAGGCCTGAACGATCTTACGCGGGAGCCTGTTCTCGAGTTCGTCTTTGATAAGGGACAGATTGTCGATATTATTCTTCGAGCATTCGTCAAAAAAATCCCTGACGGCTCTCACGGCTACTTTGACCGCATACTCCGAGCCGGTATGGCTTCTGAAACTCTTGACGCTTCCATGGCCGTCGGATATGGCCAGGACCAGAGGAATTGTATGGCCGGCAGCACATTCCGTCACCCAGTGGTTTTCGGCGTCCTGATTCTTGAGCCCCACCCGGGCGTGGGACGAGCCTATGACGCTTCCTGATATGATATTCCACGAAACGATCTTTTTATCGATCTGGTCGGGCATAAATTTTTCGATCACCATACGTCGCCAGAACCGGCGGGATCCTGGGCCGGCGCCTGCGGAATAGGAACGTTGGTCGAGCCGTTCTGGGCGTCTTTAGCCTGGCTGGCAGGCGCGGAAGCCGATTTAAGGACGGCGGTAGAGACCCATTTAATATATTTAACGAGCGATTCGGGATTATTCGCCTCGAGCGGCTTTATCTCCGGATGGCCGATGAACTTCTGCAGCACGTCTTTATCGGCATCGGAGCCTATGGCTATCGATATGCGGACCGATTTTCTGCCCCAGGGCAGATCCATAAGTTCTTTCAGGCCGGACGCATAATCGTCCGTCGGCTGGCCGTCGGAGATCAGTACCAGCACGGGAGGCAGCGCCCTGTCCGACATCGGGGGGATCTTTAACTGTTCAGCCGTCATTTTAAGCGCGTGGCCGAGATCGGTAACGCCATCCGCGCTGAGGTCGGACCATTTGAAATCTCTGACCGGCGTCGGCTGCGTAATGTGCCACTGGGCACCGCTGGAAAACTTTATGGCGCGCACCAGCACTTCGGCGTTGGGGTTCTCGTCCGCTACTTTTTGCATGTGAGGTATAGACTCGCGTATTGCGTTATTCAGAGACTGGATTTTGCCGTCAACACTCATCGAGCCCGAGCAGTCGCAGATCCATATAAAATGAAGCGGACGGGTCGCAAGCTCGCCGCCTGGAAGTTTTGCCATAATTAATCATCCTCCCGTATATTTCGAATAAGATTATTATAATATCTAATACGGAGGGTTGTCAATATAAATGTTATAATAACTTATAACATTAATTTACTCATTATTCAAAAATACAGTTCAAAAATTCATTATAAATTTATATTTAAAAAATAGATTGAATATGTTACAATTATTGTAAATTCGCAAAACATAAGGCGATTATTTAGGTTCGAATTCGGGATTGATATGGGGTTTTATTTCAGAAAATCTAAAAAAATAGGGCCGTTCAGGATCAACTTTTCAAACAAGGGGATCGGCTTCTCTTCAGGCGTAAAAGGCGCACGCATTTCCACCAATTCAAAAGGAACTTATATAAATATGGGAAGCAACGGCCTCTATTACAGAGAAAAGATCGGGCCGGGAATACCGCAGTTGAGTTTTTCTAACTTATTCGGATTGAATAAAAATAGCGGCAAGGGCCGAGCGCCGAACATCCCGAACGCCATTAAAGCGCCCGCCATAGACGATGGCGTCGATATTAACAATCTGCTTGCCGGGTCAAACGCTCAACTCGTAACGAAAATTAACGATAAAATAAAAACGGCCGGGATCATGCCTCTGGTCGTTGCGTTCATAGTTATTTCAGGTTTTTTCGTCATCGTTTCCTATCCGTCTAAAATTTTGATAGTTATGGTCATCGCGATCATATCCTTCGTTGCGGCCAACATTTACGACAACTCACGGAGAACTTCCGAATTATTTTACGATCTGGACGATCCCGCGCGCGACGATTTCGACAAACTAAACCAGGCGTTATGCTCGTTATCCACGGCGCGCTTGTTGTGGCAGGTCAATGTGGCCCGCTCCGCAACGCCGTCGGCCGACAATAAGTACGGCCTCAAAGTTACGGGCCGCCGTGGGATCACTCTGTCAGACGCGCCTCCGCTTTTCATCGAGACCAATCTCGAGGTGTTTTCGATAGATATAGGCGAAGCCTCGCTTTATTTTTTACCCGACAGGGTTCTGGTCTGCAAAAATTCGACCTATGCTTCGATCGGCTACGGCGATTTAAAAATAAAGTATACGGCGCTGTCCTTCGCCGAATATGAAACCGTCCCGGACGACGCCGGCGTCATATCGCAAACCTACCTGCATGCGAACAGCGACGGCTCTCCCGATAAAAGATATTCGAACAACCCGCAGATACCTGTCGTTTCTTACGGGCTGCTCAAGTTATATTCAACCGGGGGATTGGAAATAAATCTGATGGTCTCGAATAATATTATCGCCGAAAAATTTTTTAACGATCTTTCTTCATGCATGAAAAGCATCAGTTCGAGGCTTTTGCCGTAAATGCGGCGCGGCCCTACTGAACATTTGGGGCGAGCTTCGCCAATTCCGCCTTGCATTCATCGAATTCGGGGCAAAGTTCCAGGGCGCGGTTATAGTAAAACGCGGCCTTTTCGCGGTCGCCTCTCTGACGGTATGTGTTAGCGAGCCTAAAGCAATACTCGTCGTTATCGGGAAAAAGCCTTAAAGCTTCCTCGTAATATTTAACGGCTGAGGCGTAGTCATCAATTTGATAACAGCAGTTTGCCAGTTCAAAGTAATAAAAATTATTATTCGGATCTATATCAACAGCTTTTTTCAAATATTTGACCGCTTCGGAATAGCCGTTCCGGGCTATCTTGATCCTGGCCGTCTGATAGTAATATTCGGATTTTGAGTCATCGATC
>MWBZ01000107.1 GCA_002069765.1 bacterium ADurb.Bin243 | reverse complement strand
GATTTTATCTTTATTTTAATATCGAATTGTGGTAAAATAAAGTCTTATTAAAGAAAAAGTCATAAATGCAAATCGGCGTTTATTTATCTGTCGAAGGGTATAAAAATGAGTGAAACGAAAAGCAGATTATCACATTTCATAGATTATTTCATCGACGTCACCAGCTTCGATGGCGCTTTGCGCAACGCGCTCGAAGCGCTGAACAAAAAAATAGAGCAGCCCGAAAAGGTCTCTTATTACTTGAGATCGCATCCGGGCGGATATCTGCGCGAAATTTACAAACGCAGGATTTCTATCGCTGAGTCATATATTAAAATAGCCCACGCTCTGGAGTCGAACGCATACGAGGAACGCCTTGATGCGCTTGAAACGCTTATCCAGCTTTCTTTTCACGCTAAAAATATCGCCATGCCGCTCAATACCGCCCGCGTGCAGATAGCTTTGATGAAAGAAGCCATCAAACGCAAAGGCAACAGGCGCCGCCAGCTTGAAATTTTGTCCGATTTCACCATAGCTTCTTTCGGCCAGGGGCCCGTTATACGCAAAATGCTCCGCGAACTGAATCTCGTAGAAGTGCCCGAAGAAGGTAAGGCGTTGAAAGACCTCGATCTCGGCTGGGACAATCATGTTCACGACAGCATGTCCGAAGGGCGTAAAACCCCATGCCAGGTACTGCTGGACGCTTTCGTAAAGGGCATATCCAGCGTAACCCTCGTCTATTACGATATTACCGAGCCTCAGATAATCAAGGAATCCCTGGTAGCCGGAAAGATACTCGGGATAGAAGTACGCATAGGCATAGAATTCAGCGTGGGCAAGAGCAAACAGCGCCGCCATTACAAATACCTGCCCGGTATGTTCGCCACGCCTGAACAGTTTTTCAAGTTTTTCAAAGATAACTCCAACCTGCTCGACGTTTTCATCGACGGGCTCAAGAAAAACGCTGAGAGCAGAAAAGTCGTAATAGATACCATAATGAAACATTTCAACGATACCCACATAGTGCGCCTTAACCAGGGCTATGAAGACCTCGCGCACCTTTGCATGAAGCCAGTCACGCTCAGCGATTTAAAGAAACATGTTTCCAGCGGACAGTATTCCAGGATACACCTCGGCGAGCTTATATATACGAAGCTGCTCGAAACTTCTTATAAACGCGTGCTGTATTTAAGAACGCAATACCAGGTAGCGAAAAATAAGAAAAAAATAGGTCTCATCTCTCAATGGGAGCTCGATCAGCTTACCGCCCAATATGAAACGGTCCGCCGCTACTACGAAGATATGAGCCCCGAACGCCTCAATGAAAAGTTCCTCGAAGACCGCGCCCAGGTGGATTACGATTCCGCCTTCCTCGAAGAAGACAATATATTCCCGCAGCTGATAGCGTGCGGCGGCGAAATAAAATTCATACACCCGCTTCAGATCGGAATGAAAAACGCCGTGTCGAATATTATTAAAAACCACAAATACCTTACCCGTGTCGAAACTTTCAACAACACCGACAGCGCGCGGCGCAATCCGAACGAACTTATTTTATTTAACCGCTTTATAGAAATCATCAATAATAAATCCATCAACGAGCTTCATCGTTTTTTGAATGAATGGAAAATACAGGACCTGCCCGAAGACCTCGTCATGGCCGCTTTTAACCATTACCACGAGAAGCCCATAATCCCCAAGTGCGGCAGCGACGCGACCGGGCGCGATCCTAAAATTCCCGGCATGGGCTTTATAAAATCCAAATCGATACCCCGCTCGGCGCGCAAGTGGTTCGTCAATACCCATGCGATTATTCCCGCGCCGATTTCAAGCCTTATCCTGGGCGAAGGCCTGCCGGTGCCGGAAAGCCAGTGGCAGAAGCTGGCCGAAGACGAGAAGCATATCGTGCTTATGGGCAATAAGAGGAACCGCCGCAAAAATCCCATAGGCGACGAGTCCGAAGAAGAACCCATAAGCGTCAACAGGTATATGAAATATTTAAATCCATGGATCAAAAACCTTTTCAGGCTTTCCATTGGCATCGTTCCGGCGTACTATACTTTTTATATGCAGTTTTCTTCGAAAACCTGGGGCCTGTATTTCGCCGCGCTCTGGTTCACTATAACTTTCCTTCGCAATATAATAGTCGATCTGGTGGCGGCCCACGGCCTCGACGTAAAAGAATGGTCCTGGAACGACGTTAATTTCGAGAACGCCTTTCAATCGCTTTTCTGGACCGGCTGGTCGGTGCCCATACTAAACGAAGTTAAACTCGGATTCGACTCGGTGTGGCTCATGTCGGGCTTCGTTTCAATATGGCTTAAAGACATAGTCAAGTTTTTCTTTATTTGCGTCGCGAACGGAACTTATATATATACCCATAACACGATCCGTAACTTCGACGATAAAGTCAGGAAGGCTAATTTCTTCAGAAGCGTCATGGCATGGCCGTTCGCTACTCTAACGGCGCCGATAGGCGATTTTTTCAACGTGCCCAGCATCGTGCAGGCTAAGATGTGGTCCGATACTATAGCCGCTTTTATAGAAGGCACCGGCAAGTTCACACAGCGGATAGTCATCAGAAAACGCGATCTGAGCGAGATACTGCCGAATCTTTCTTCTGAAGACCGCTTCCACAGAATGGCCGCGGCCCTCGACGTGCTTTATATATGGGCGCGTCAGCAGCGCGGTCAGACCTGCCTCGAGCAGATCCTTTTAAATAAAACGGCTTTCTATAAAATATTCAGAAAGCGCGAAAGCTCTATGGAAAAAGCCCAGAAGCAGGAATACGCGCTGAGCACTTTCAACACGCTTTTCAACTTCTTCCACGATGAAGGCTGTTCCATCGCGTTATGCAATTTCGTCATCGAGTATTATTCCGGAAAGGAAGCGGAGCTTCTGACCAATCTTATAGGCTCGCATTTCGAGCATTTTAAGGAATGGCTCTATTCGATCAAGATGACGATTGAACGTCAGGAAAAAGCGCTGTCCGAAGACGGCAGAATAGAAGAATAAAAGGCCTGCGCGGCCGAAAAGGCGGAAACCATGTCGTCGGAAATGTTAAAAAATCTGGATATATTCGTCAGGGCGCGTTACCCGATTATTTATATCACCACCTTCGAAGAAGGCAGGGCCGACGATTATTTAATCAAAATAGGCCGTTCACGCAATAAAAAGGTTATCTCATGGTCGCAGACCCGCGGCCTCATGCCGGCGGGCACGGGCCATCAGAACGCTAAAAGCATAGCCGAAGGGTCCGGCGATCCCATGTGCGCGCTCGATTACGTTATGAACTCTCATGAGCCGGCCATATTCATTTTTCATGATTTTCATCCGTTCCTGAACGATTCCTCCGTAATTCGCCGGCTGCGTGAAATTTCGATCGCTATCAAGGAAAGTTTCAAGACGCTCGTGTTGGTTTCGCCGGTTCTGAAGATACCGTGCGAACTCGAAAAAGACATAAACGTCGTCGATTTTCCGATGCCTTCGCTTTCGGATATGGCGGCCCTTTTAAATAAAATGATAAGCGATATCTCCGACAACCGCGATATTAAAATCAGCATAGCCGATGACGAACGCGAGCTTATACTTCAGGCGCTTCTCGGACTCACCATATCGGAGGCGGAAAACGTCATCGCCAAGGCTCTGGTTAAAAACGGCGCGCTGAATGCGGCCAGCATAGGGGTCATATTATCCGAAAAAGAACAGATAATAAGAAAATCGAACCTTCTCGAGTATTATAATACCAGCGAAAATATAGACGACGTCGGCGGGCTCGATTCGCTGAAACACTGGCTGAATCTCCGTAAACAGGCGTTTTCCGAAAAAGCCCGCAATTTCGGGCTACCTTCGCCGCGCGGCATCTTAATGCTCGGCGTTCAGGGCTGCGGAAAATCGCTCTGCGCCAAGGCAGTTTCGGCGCTGTGGCAGATACCCCTTTTAAGGCTGGATATGGGAAAAATATTTTCTTCGCTTATAGGTTCGTCCGAAGAAAATATACGCCGCGCCGTTAAAGTGGCCGAATCGATTGCGCCGGCGATATTATGGATAGACGAAATCGATAAAGGCTTCAACGGAATGAATTCCGGCAATTCCGACGCGGGGACGTCGTCAAGAGTTTTCGGAACGTTCCTTACCTGGATGCAGGAAAAAAAATCGCCGGTTTTCGTTATAGCCACGGCTAACAACATTTCGCTTCTGCCGCCGGAGCTCCTTAGAAAAGGCCGGTTCGACGAAATATTTTTCGTCGATCTTCCCGAGGCACCGGAACGGGCTGAAATATTCAAAATACATCTGAAAAAACGCGAAATTCCATGTGAAAGTTTCGACATGAAGGCCATTGTGGAGGCTTCCGAAGGCTTTTCCGGCGCCGAAATAGAGCAGGCTATAATCGCTTCTTTATTCGAAGCTTTTTATAAAAACGAAGGCCTCAAATGCGAATTTTTGCTTAAAGCCCTTGAACAGACGGTGCCGCTCTCTAAAACCATGAAAGAAGAAATAGATTCCCTCAGAAGTTGGGCGGCAAGCCGTGCGGTCATGGCGTCGCGGCCTGTAGACGCCGTCGAGGGCGCGCGTCCGAAAAGACGCCTGGAATTTTAATCGGCCTGTTTTAAAACTCCGATGACCGAAAAAAAGAAAAACATATATTAACGATATCTGATGTACTTATGGAGGCAATATGTCAACGATACTTGTACTTGCGCCGATAATCGCGGGATCATGGCCGGTTTACGCTTCGCTCGTGACGGGCGTGGCGGTTTCCATGGGGTATAATATTTTAAAAGGCCAGAGCGAGCTTAATAGCGAGCAGCACGGCCGTCAGTCGGAAGAAGGCGAGATCCGCGAAGATATCGCCATCGAGTCCACTCAGAAAATAGCCGCTACGATGAAAGACGGTGACATCCTGAGATTCTCAGGGCCTAAATACGAGCTTACCTTCGTTAAAGACCCACGCGGAACATGCACCTGTCAGGTGAAGTGCGTAAAAGGCGTTCGGGCTACCAAGGCGGAGCTTAAGCGCGCGGCCGAAAAAATCATTAATAAAGTCACGCAGACATATGTTTATAATAAGTTAAAGTCCGAGCTCGCGCAGAAAGGCTATAACATAGTTTCAGACGAAGCTTCGGAGGACCAACACATCAAAATAACCGTCAGAAAATGGAAATAGTTAGCGGGTGAAAAAGTTTGGGCAGGTTTAAATGGCTGGAAGTAGATAAAGATAAGAACGGCGGAGAAGAGAGCGCCGAGAAAAAACTCGAGGCGGCCGGCGAAAAAGCGTCGAAAAAAATCGCCGAAATTCAAACGGACGCGGAATACGTTCAAAAAAATCACGGCGGCGTGACTAAGTTCGGAAAAACCTCCGAATCGGACGGCGTTATATATGATTCGGATTATTTTAAAAACGAAGGCCTTAAAAATTACGAAACCTGCGAATATGAGCAGGCGCTTTATAATTTTTCGAAATGCCTCTCCGAAAACAACAAGGACGAAGAAGCATGGCTTTATCAGATCCTCACGCAGATACATCTCGACAAATATTCCGACGCGCTTATATGGGCAAAAAAAGCCTACGAATATTTTTCGTCCTCTTCTGAAGCGCAGGCCATGCTCGCGCTCGCGCTTGCGCTCAACGGCGAAACGGAATCGGCCATGGCTTATTCCGACGGCGCGGTCGCCAAAAACAGGCCGGGTTTTTTTCTGTGGTTCGCCCGGGGCGAAGCGCTTGTCAATATGCAAAATTTCAATAACGCTTTTATCTGCTTCAAAAAATGCGCCGAATTTAAAAAAATGAGCGGCGCTAAATGCCTTGATTTTGAAATAGCCATGGCGCTTTTCAGGGCCAAATGCTACGCGCGCGCGCTTCCTTATTTTAAAAAAGCGCTGCAGGCCGGAATGAGCAATTTTTTCGTGTTTGAAAAGATAGCTCATATAAACGAAAAACTGGAGTTTTTTGAAGAAGCGCAACTTTATTACCGCCAGTCGATAAATTTGAAAAGCTCTAATATCGCCGCCATAGAAGGCGAACGCCGCTCAAAGGCTCAGAACGGTTTTTTTATAAAATTATTCAACGGAATATATAAATTCTTTAAGCTGGGAGGCCGCAAAAATGAGTGATAAACATGAAATCGAAATCGAGATAACCGAAACGGGCGAAGTGAAAGCGCATATTAAAGGCATACCCGGAAAAGGCTGCACCGAAGTGGCTAAGATACTTAAACAGATCGTAGGCGAAGTCAAAAGCGACGTCAAAACTTCTGAATATTATCAGCCGGAGCCCAGGATCGGAATCGATGCGGGCATAAAGAAATAATTTATCGCCATTTTTCCGAACGGAGAGCCGAAATAAGATGGATTGCCCGAGATGCGGAAACGAACTGCTTCCTAACAGCCGGCACTGTATTGAATGCGGAAGCGAGCTCGACGATAAAATAATACGGCTGGCCGAAGCCGAAAAAAAGCGGAAGGAAAAATCCAGCTTCGGCGAGTCGTCCGACCTTCTCAAGCTATCCTTTTTTTCGATTATTTATCCGGGCCTGGGTCATGCGTTTTATCTCAGGGAATTTAAGGCAGGATTTCTTTTTGCCGCATTATTCACCGCCCTTTTGATAGCCGCCAATTATTTCGTGGGCACTTTTTATATAGATATGCCTCTTTTGATAGCCGCCTATCTTGTTTACAGCTTCGCTCCGGTTCACGCTTTCAGGATTTATCGCATAAAATTTAATTTTAGAGACGATTACGCCTTCCGCTCATCGGTTTTCTTTTTCAGGTATTTCGTGGTAGTAGCTACGGCGCTGATTTTTCTGGGCGCATATTCCAATTATCAGCATTATTTTTATTACGTTACGCAGGTTAATTCCGCTATATACGAGCCTGTTTTAAAAAAAGGCGACCGCGTACTGGCCGAAACCGGCCGTAAGTCAGATTATGGAATAAGACGCGGAGATATTATATTGTTCAGCGTAACAAGAGGCGTTTATGCCGGAAATTTCCTTAACGTCAGCGGCGAATATTTTGAAAAAGTGATCGGGCTTCCGGGCGAAAGAATTAAAATCAGCGGCGGCGAGATTTATATAAACGGCTCCAGAATAGAAAAAAAATTCCACCCGCTCAATAAAAACGCCGTTTTTGCGCTGAATAATACGGAGGCCGCCAGCGGCGCCGGCGAGTATTTCGTTTGCGTGAACGGCGTTCTGACGGGCCGTGAAACGACGCTTTACGCTCTGGTGAAGCGCGAAGACGTGAGCGGAAAAATAAGCCGGATCGTATGGCCTTTTGATAGGAGAAAAAATATTGAATAAACTTTTATTTTATACCGTTACGGAGGCATTATGACAACCGATTCAGCCCGGAAAGCCATGCTCGGCCTGCTCAAGATGGCGCAGGATAAAAACGCTTCGGATCTGCATATAATCGAAGGCAGACCGCCCGTGTTTCGAGTGGACGGCGATATAGTCTTCATGGAAGCCCAGCCCCTGGATAACGAGGATACTAAAGCTTTAATTTATAGCATACTCAACGAGACTCAGTTGAAAAAATTCGAGACAGACTGGGAGCTGAACCTTTCAATGACGCTCGATGAGATCGGCCGCTTCAGGATCGCAGTATATTATCAGAAAGGCACCGTGGAGGCCTCCGTGCGTATCGTGCCCCGCGAAATACCTTCCATAGAGCAGCTCAAACTGCCCGAGATCGTAAAAGAGCTCGCCAGAAAGCCGAACGGGCTTATCCTTATTACCGGGCCCACCAGCTCCGGAAAAACGACCACATTTAATTCGATAATTGATTTCATCAACAAGGAAAGGCGCGCCAAGATAATTACGGTTGAAGACCCTATCGAATACGTGCACTCGCATAAAAAATCCATCGTCATACAGCAGGAAGTTTACGCGGACGTTAAAAGTTTTTCTTCCGCGCTGCACCATATCCTGCGCCAGAATCCCGACGTTATAGGCATAGGCGAAATGCGCGATACGGAAACTATCGCGGCCACGCTTACCGCCGCGGAAACCGGGCATCTGGTAATAGCCACGCTGCACACGAACGATTCGGTGCAGACGATAAGCCGCATAATAGACGTTTTTCCGCCCCACCAGCAGGAGCAGGTGCGCATACAGCTTTCCTCGACGCTTCAGGGAATCCTGTCGCAGATGCTTTTGCAGCAGGTCGGGGGCGGGCGGGCACTCGCCGTCGAAATACTTACCGCGGTGCAGGCGGTCCGCCATCAAATCAGGGAAAGCAAGATCGCCGGTATTTATTCCAGCATCCAGACCGGTCTCAACCAGGGAATGCAGACCATGGACCGCTGCATTCGAAATCTTTACCAGGAAGGCGTTATTTCATACGCGACCGCCATGTCCAAGATAAAGGATCCGAAAGAACTCACTCCGGGAAAGTGATGGCGCTTTCTCGGGGGGACGGAAAATCTTTTTAAAGGGCGCCTTAATTTACTTGAATTTAGCGCGCTAATATTATATAATATATCGAAATCAAGGTGAACGTTAATTTAACAAAAGAAAGTGGAGGCATTTATAATGTCAATGAAGATCAATGAAAAAGTCCTGGCTAAAACCATAAAACGCTGCCGCGAAAGAAATATAATTATCCCTACTTTCGCTCAGATGAAAGACCCGTCAAAAATACCTCAGAAGATAAAAGCCAAGCTCAAAGGCGTGGGCCTCTGGGACGTAAATCCCATAAATCTTTTCAGGATAACATGGAAAAACGATATAAAAACCGGCCTTTACGGCGGCGTGAATTATCTGGAAATCCCTCAGGCCATAACCGGCATTAAAGCAAAAGTGATCGGCATTATCGGCAAATATTTCCCCACGGGCGCGCATAAAGTCGGCGCTGCTTTCGGCTGCCTGGCGCCGCGCCTTGTCACCGGCGAATTCGACCCGACCACGCAAAAGGCCGTATGGCCGTCCACCGGCAACTACTGCCGCGGCGGCGCGTTCGACTCCGTTCTGCTCGATACGGTGCCGATAGCCATCCTGCCCGAAGAAATGAGCAAAGAGCGTTTCGTATGGCTTAAAAAAATAGGCGCCGAAGTCATCGCGACCCACGGCTGCGAAAGCAATGTCAAAGAAATATACGACGCTTGCTGGGACATCAAAAAGAACCGCAAAGACTGCGTCATATTCAACCAGTTCGAAGAATTCGGCAATCCCATCTGGCACTACCACGTAACTGCTTCCGCCGTAGAAGAAGTTTTCAAATCTATAAAGAACAAAAACAAAAGATTGTCCGGATACGTTTCCGCTACCGGTTCCGCCGGCACGATCGCCGTGGGCGACTATCTTAGAACCATAGCTCCCCACGTCAGAGTCGTAGCTTCCGAAGCTTTGCAGTGCCCGACCCTGCTTATGAACGGCTTCGGCGGCCACCGCATCGAAGGCATCGGCGACAAGCACATTCCCTGGGTGCATAACGTTAGAAACACCAACGCGGTCGTAGCCATCGACGACGAAGCGTGCATGAGAGTGCTCCGCCTTTTCAACGAAAAAGCGGGCAAAGCATATCTTAAGAAAAACGGCGTATCCGATGATGTGATAAACCAACTTGAGCTGCTGGGCATTTCGAGTATCAGCAATATGCTTACCGCAATCAAAACGGCGAAATATTTTGAATATAACGAAAACGATTATATATTCATGCCTTTCACCGACGCCGCTGAAATGTACAATTCGCGCCTCGGCGAGCTTACCGCCGAATACGGCAAGTACAGCGAAGCCCAGGCCTCTATCGACAGCGAAAGATACCTCAAAGGAATCGGAATCGACCATATGCGCGAACTTAACTACTACGATCAGAAAGCGCTCCACAACCTCAAATATTACACTTGGGTCGAGCAGCAGGGCAGAACCGTAGAAGAACTCAACGAATTGTGGAACCCGGAATTCTGGGATAAAACTTTCAATCAGGTCCACGAATGGGACAAAATGATAGAAGAATTCAACCATAAGACCGGACTGGCGTAAGATAGTTTATAGTGAATAGAGAACAGAGAATAGTTGAGGATTTTTGACTTTTAAGTAAGTTTGAATTAAATAAAACTTTCTTTCAATATCAAAAGTCCTTTAGTTCTCAACTCTCCACTCTTAACTTTCAACTGATTTACGGAGGTTTATATGGAATGTAAAAAAAAGGCCACTATGGCTAAGTGCACCTGCACCTATGAGCCCTGCTCGCGTAAAGGCGCATGCTGCGACTGCATAGAATATCACCGTAACAATAACGAAGTGCCGGGCTGCCTTTTCTCGAAGGCGGGCGAGCGCAGTTACGACAGATCGGTTTCCAATTTCATAAGGGACCGGCAGAAAAACCAGTAAAATAAGGCTAAGAATAAAACGGGGACGTCGGAAGGCGTCCCTGCTTTGTTTTGTGGAGAGTTTTCATAGCAAAGCGGTTAAAGGCGGACGGTTGAAATTATCGTTTTCAAGGCCGGCCGCGATTTTTATTTTAGGAGCGAACCGGAACGTCTTTATGCGTGCGTTTGCCGTGTTCTTCGTATCCACTTGCGTTAAGTTCTAATTGATTTTATTATATCAAGGCTTAAGACAATATGCAAATGAAATTATACAGATGAAATTACTAAAGACCCCGCATTTAAAGTAACGTTGACACTCGTTTAAATTTATGTTAAAATTGTTTAAGCATAAATAAAATTTTAGCTTGATTAAAAAAATAAAATAAATTTAATCAACATTTAAAAACGGGGGTATTAATGGTGTTCAATAATTATATGGATGCTCGGATTGAGAAAGTAAGCTATAGACCGCGTCCGGATTTCATAAAATCGGGTTCCCGGTTATTTCCATATTTATTAAACCTCTTCCTGTGCTTTGCGGTAATTTTATTTTTATTAGTTCCTTATTGCGACGCTATTGCAGCCCAACAGCTTTCGCTGAAGCCGGGTTTTAATTTCATATGTTTTACCGGGTCCGCTTTGCCAGGTGTTTCAGAATTTAAGGCTTTAAGTCCGGCCATAGAAGACGTTTATTCTTACAGCCCAGCCGCCGGAAGCTTTTTGAGCGCCGGAGACGGATCGCTTACGTCGCTTTCGGCGGGCAGGGGATATATCGTTAAAAGCTCTTCGTCCGCGCCGTTAACAATAAGCGTTTCGAGCGGAGCGCTTTCGGCTGTCGGCAATATTCAGCTCCGGGCGGGATTCAATCTCGCCGGTTTTTCGAAGATGCCGGAGGCTTTGACCGTTTCGGCTTTAATGACGCGTTGTCCTAAAATTAAAGGCGTCTATAAGTGGAGCGCGGCCGCCGGTTCGTTCATTCAGGTGGTCAGAAACGCATCGGGCGCGATCGACAGGCTCGACGGCAGCGATCCCTTGCTTTTAGCCGGTGAATCTTATTTTATAAATTTATCCGAAGATCAGCAGCTTAATTACGACGGTGCTTCGGTAATGATAGATACGAGCATAACGCCTCTACCGCAGCCTGTTTCGGGTATGAAGTTTCTTTCGAAGTTCGGCTCGCGCGGCACTGGCGCCGGCCAGTTTGCCCAAGGACCGATCAATGTCGCCGTCGACGGTTCCGGCAATATATTGGCCAGCGACACATATAATCATCGCATTCATAAATTCAATCCGGCAGGCGTTTATATTTCTTCGTTCGGATCGCAGGGGTCGGATTACGGCAAGTTCAGCTATCCGACCGGCATCGTTTCGGGCAAAAACGGCTATGTTTACGTCGTCGATTACGGCAACGCACGCGTCCAGCGCTTCGACGCCGCCGGAAATTTTCTTTCGAGCTTCGGCTCGCGAGGTCTGGGCGACGCACAGTTTCAAAAGCCGGACTGCGTCGCGGTCGATAGTTCGGGTAATGTGTATGTGAGCGATTTCGGCAATAATAACATTCAAAAATTCAGCTACATGGGCAGTTTTATCTCTAAATTCGGCGGCGCGGGAAGCGGAAACGGCCTGTTCGGCCTCGATTCGCCCAAAGATATAGCGGTAAGCCAGTCGGGTAAAGTTTACGCGGCCGACCTCGGCAACAACCGCGTCCAGGTTTTTAATTCGGCCGGCGTATATGAAGCACAATGGGGCTCGGCGGGCATAGCAGCCGGGCAGTTCGACCGGCCGCACGGCGTCGCCGTCGACGGCTCGGGCGACATTTTTGTTTCGGATAAAAGTTGCCGCGTTCAGAAATTCAGCCCTGCCGGCGTGTTTATTTTAAGCGTTGGCGGCAAGGGAACGCTCGACGGCCAATTCGAGGACCCTTCCGGCATTTTTGCCGATAGCTCGGGAAATCTTTTGGCGGCCGATTTCGGCAACGCGCGCGTGCAGATATTCGGCAGCGGAGCGCCGATACCCGGCGGCGATACGCTGAGCGAAATTATACTTTCGAAGGCTTCCGACGGCGTCACAGCCGGCTCTTCTTACAGCTTTACCCGCATCGCCGTTACCGCTAAATATACGAGCGGTAAAACGAAGGCCGTAACGGCCGTATGGAGTATAAAAAGCGGCGGCGGCAGCATTATTCAAGATAATTACATGGCGCCTTTAACCGGTGGATTTACTATATTGACCGCCTCATATAGCGAAAACGGCGTCACAAAAACCGCCGAGTTACTTCTGGCAGTTAATGTATCGGCCGGCGGTGAGGTATTCTTGAAAGATACGGCGGCGCCGTCCGATAAACTTACCGTGATCGATAAGAGCGGCGAAGCGTATATCGCCAGTGTAGATTCGAGTAAAGTAGTATTTAACCCCGGCGCGCCCGCGGTTAAAAAACTTTCGGCCGGAAGCGTTATCATCGGCGGCGTTTCGCCGGCCGCGCCCGACGGCTTTATCCGCAAAGTCGTTTCCGTCGCGGCGAGCGGATCGACGAGCGTGGTGAATACGGCGCCCGCGAGCCTCGAGGAGGCCTTCTCCGGCGGGGCTTTTGCTTTCACCCGCGAGTTTTCTCCGGCGGACGTCAATAAATTCGAGCCTTCTCTAACCGGCGTCGAGCTCGGTCCGG
>MWBZ01000106.1 GCA_002069765.1 bacterium ADurb.Bin243 | reverse complement strand
TAAAATGTACGCTCGTTTTGTGTTGTGAAATTATTATAACACAGCTCGTTTTTTATGTCAAGCTTTTTTTATTTTATTTCTTTTTATTTTTATACCAATCAAAAGTCTAACGTTTATTAATGTTTTAAGCCTTGTTTGCACGGGTTATTTTAAATGTGTTATAATGTTATTATAACGGATAAAGAAAAAAATAACCAAATTTATAAAAACCTTTTAGGAGGAATAATGTTAAAATATATCGCAGCGCATTTTATGCCGCATCTAATCATTACAGCTCTCGTTTTTACGCTGTTTTTCACGGCGGCGCATCCGGCCTTGGCGCAGAACGAAGACGAAGACATAGACCGCGCGGAAAAAATGATGGAAACTACCCAGAAAGACCTTAACGATAAGATAAACAAAGAGCTCAAAAATCACGGCGTTCAGATCCAGGGCGCGGAAGGCGTTTCGGAAGTAATGAAGCAGATCCAGAAAGCCAGCGGCGCCGACGACGAATCAGCTTCGAGCTGGGTTTATTGGTTTTTTATCGTTTTCATAAGCATAACCGGAATGGGTTATTTTTCGGCCGGAAAACGCAACGAAGACGTTTACTTTATGGCCTCGGGAGCCATAATGATGGTTTATCCTTATTTCGTGAGCGGAACCTTCCTGCTGGTTTCGGTAGGAATACTGCTTACCGTCATGCCTTTCATAATGAATTATTATTCAGTGAAACAGTAAAAATTTTCAAAACATCCTCTGAGCGCCAATCCGGCGTATAAAAAAACCTCCGCGACTCCCGCGGAGGTTTTTTTATTTATGATTAATTTAGAAACCTGTTATTTGCGATATTCGATAACGTTGAAGCCGTCCGCGGTAGGTTCGCTTATATCGGGCCTCAAATTGATTTTTACGAGCTTGCCTTTAATTTTAGCGAACTCTATCAGTGCTTTTTCTTCGCTGAGACCGTGCATTATTCTTATCTCTTTCTTTACGCCGAAATCTTCTATAAAGAGCGAACCGTTAGCGTAAGCCTTGGCCACGCCCCTTAAAAACGGGCCCTGGCTGGCCGTCTTGCTTTCGCCGCCCTGCGGAGCGTTCGACGCGAATGCGCCCTTTTCGGGTGCCAGAGCGCGTATGGTCCTTATGTTGAAATAATGGGTAGGCGAATCGACGCTCATCTGGTAAGAACCGTCGCTCATATGGAAAGAGCCGAACAGCGCGATCTTTCCGAAACCGGTATTGGATTTTGAAGCGTCGAGAACCACGTCGACAGGAACTTCGCTTCCGGGAAGGGTCGTGATTACCTGATAGGTAAAGCCTTTCTTTTTAAGTTCCGTTTCGTTTATTTTAACGCAAGACGGCGATTCGCCCATTACTTTAGCGAAATTACCCGCAAAAATGTAATCGTTCTTTTTAACTTCGAATTCGACGGGTTTTCCGCCGCCGGACTTGAATTCAGGATGAGCTTCGAACGAAGCGGGAATGCTCAGCTCTTTAAGCAGCTCGTTGAGCCCGGCGTTATCGCCCCAGTTAGAGTCGGGACCTTTAGCGTGCAGCAAAAGCGCGCGGCCTTTTTTAAGATGGTTGATGAGCGCCACTACTTCTTCGGGAGCTATTTTCATTCCGGCTTTAGGCGCGTTAATGGCTACCACGTCGACTTTTGCGAGATCGCGGTCTGACATGGCGAATTTTGAGCGCGTGAAGAAAATGCCGTCTTCGCCCACTGCGTTTTTAAGCATTTTTATGCGGTTGTTATAGTCGTTTTCGTGGAAGCTGTCGAGGAAAAACATTATGGGAACGCCGACCATGATCGAGTTAAAGCCGGTAATGTTTGCCGAAGAGTCTTCAGCGCAGACTACCGTGGTATACATAACGAACATCTGGCGGTCGTCCTGTTTAAAAGGAACCATCAGACGGACTTTTTCGCCGGCCGCGATTTTATCCACCTTCATCGAGTAAAATTTCATTTTATCTTCGAACGGCCTGTTTTTGTAAAAGTCTATTATTATATTGGAATATTCTCTGGAACTCTGGTTTATTAATACGAGGGGGAATTCTTTCTGTTCGCCGGGATTTGCGTTAAGCTTTCCGCCTTCGAAATAAAATTTAAGCTTTATGGGATATTCTTCGGTCTTCTTATTGAGCAAAAAGCACATCGTATTGATAGCGAGCTGGCGGTGGTCGGCTTCGAGAAGGTTAAAGCCGTCTACGAGCTGCTGGCTGCCTTTATCGCCGGTGCCGTCGTCGAACGGCGAGCTGTCGCCGAAAGCCACTACGCGGCCGGCGCCGTAATTGGCCGTGGCGATGTACGCGCCGCCGCTGTTTGGTTCGGAAAGAAAAATATGGCCGCGCGCTATGGAAGGATCGAGTATTTCAATTACCGTGCCGCCCCATGTGCCGCAATATTTAATTTTATGCGTAATGGCGTCCTGCTCGATCTTTCCGCGGACGGGCATCTCTTTTTTAACCCATTTATCGGCGAATTTAAGGCCGAACGGGGTGGAAAAATTGTTGAAGATTTTAACGGCGTCCCAGCCGTCGTTGTTACGGTCGGCGCCCGCGTGGTCGGCTATCATGTAAAGCGCGCCGCCCGCTTTAACGTATTCTACGATGGCCTGTTCTTCTTCTGGATTGAACTTGGTGTTGGGTTCGGGTATTATAAACGCTTCGTATTTCTTAAGATAGTCGAGCGTTATCTTCTGGTTTTTATTTTCTTCCACCCGGTATCCAAGCCCTTTTATGGTATCGGCGAAATCTGAATAGCCGCCGGTGATAGTCCAGTTTGCGTTTCCGATGCTTTCGAGATGAGCGTTATCGAAAAGAACGGCTCCGGTGCCGGCCGATAAAACCGCGCCGGGAAAGGCAAGCAAAAATATTAAGCAAATCGATGCCAAAAGCTGTTTTTTCAATCCCATGAAATTTAACATAAACAAACCTCCTGAAAAATTGATATTATATAACTTTAAAAACTTAAATATCGCTCCTAAAAAAAACGAATAATTAAAACCGCCAATGTAGTATAGCTTTTTTAATTATCCGTATTTATTATATTACTAATCGGGATTATTGTCAATTAGTATTTTTTTCTGTTCCCGGACCGTTAAACAAGCCGAAAACACCGTTTAGCCCGCTCTTTTTTTCTATTTCAGCCACCTTTTTAAAACCGTCGCCATAAATATCCTTTCTCATTTCGATAAGTTTCGCGCCTTTTTCGTCTCCGATCTTCGTGAGAGTTTTATGCCTTATCCACTCGGCGAACCCTTCGTCTATAAGCGTGTCGTCAAAATCGGGCATTCTGTCGTGGACGTAGGCGTGGGCGTATTCGTGTGCGAGAACGCCTATCAGCAGGTTCTTCGGAAGGTTGTTCTGGACGAATATATCGAACTCTTTGCCGTGACGGGAAAAAATCCCGAGCGGAACGACGCCTTTTTCGGCAGTAGGGGTTTTTTCCCCCAGTTCACGCATTTCGCTGATTTCTTTGAAGCTGATCTTATTCACGTTACCGATCTGCATGCGGTATTCATCGATTAAAAATCCGGAAACCGCCGCGTATAAATCACGGACTTCGTTTACATTCTTGACCGCGGTCGATTCGCAGTCGGGACATATTTTTCGCCCGTCGGTAAGCTTTACCGGATTGGCCCCGGTCGGAAGGCCGCACACGTCGCATTTGTCGGTATTCTGCTGACAGTCCGCGCAGTACTGCTGCTCTGCGAGTTCGTATTTATAGCTGACCCTGAATATATATTTGCCGCAGCCATAGCACTTCTTCAGGTCTTTAAAGCA
Organism: bacterium ADurb.Bin243; assembly: GCA_002069765.1. Taxonomy (GTDB): domain Bacteria; phylum Muiribacteriota; class UBA9980; order UBA9980; family UBA9980; genus UBA9980. The sequence continues at coordinate 9,318 of MWBZ01000106.1, read as the reverse complement.
GCCGGCGCAAACCTGTTTTTGCTGCACTTCGCTCAGGTTGTCGTCGGGAACTCCGCACACGAAACACTTGCGGTTGTTTTTGGCGCATGGATCGCAAACATATATAGTGGTGTCGTTTTTCCTGTCTTTATAATGCATGTAAGAGGATAAAATCGGATTATTGCATATTTTACAGACCGGCGCCGTTTTAGACTTTAAAACGCATTTTTCGCAAAGCGCATGGCCTGCCGTTTGCGATAACGAAGCTGAAGGCATGCCGCATAATGAACATTTTTTAGAACTGTCATTGCAGGCCTGGCATACAAAAGATGCCGCCCCGGTCGAAGAATCTGAATATTTGACGTACGATCCCATTATATTGTTTTTGCATATCGCGCACAGAGGGCTGTCTTTATAATAATCATAACACTTTGCGCATATGTTTTTGCCGCCGAATTTACGGGCTTCGCGCATGAAACCCGTGCAGGCTTCGCAGCGCGGAGTTTTTTCATAGCAGCTTTCGCAGACCAGCGTTTCGAATTTTTTCGCTCCGTCTTCTTTCAGCCTGTAATACTGGCTGGTGATTTCACCCGAGCAGATATCGCAAATCAAAGTTTCCGCCGCGAATGAAGCATCATAGAGACATTCCGCCGGCGCAATAAAAAACGCCGCCGTAATAAAAATAATTAAAACAATCGATTTTTCACGCAAAAGCATAATTTTCCTCACGAACTTCAAGCATATTAAGCGCCTGATGAAAGGCTCCGCCATGCATTATAATATATTTCCGGCTTTTTTTCAAGCCTTGCGGCAAAACGTTATCTTTAAGCATTATAACGTTAAAAAAAGTTGACATGAAAGATTATTTGGTTTATGATAGGGATTATGAAGTGTTTCATTTTAATCAGTTCAAAACAAAACGCGGGCTTTAGAAAAACAGTCACGGCTTCCATCGCCGCCGCGCGCCGCGAAGGCCGCCGGAACCGAAAGCCCATCGTTATTTGCGCCGATTCCGGCATCCATCTTATTTATCCGGAAATTGCCGCCGATTATCTTATCGGCGATTTCGATTCGATAAAGCCTCAAATACTTAAACAAGCGCAACGCTCGGCTGCCGAAATAATTAAATATCCCGCGGAAAAAGATTTCACAGACTTTCACCTGGCGCTCGAGCTGGCGGTTTCGGCGAAGCGCAGGCCTTCCGAAATAATTGTTTACGGCGGGCTTTCGGGGCGCCTGGATCAGACTCTCGCAAATATCTTCACCGCGGCCTGCTTTTCAATAGAATATAAAATAAAAATTTCCCTGCACGAAACGCGCACGAGCGTTTATCTTCTCAACCGTCACTTCAAAACGCTCGAAATAAAAGAAAATATAAAACCCGGCGACACTATTTCACTCAGGCCCCTTTTTAAGCGGGTCAAAGTGAAATCCGGCGCCGGGCTTAAATACCCTCTGAAAAATGATATCATTAATTGCGTGGACACGCGCGGCATTTCCAACGAAGCGTACGAACGCAAAATATCTCTGGAAATAGCCTCCGGCGAGCTGATAGCGGTTCACATCAGGCGCTGATCCGGCCCGCCGCGCGGCAGCTGCAACAGGGCATAAAAAAAACGCAAAAAGCAATATTCAATAGCGCTTTTTGCGTTTTTTATTTTATTATAAACGTGGCCGCTTTTAGCTCGTTTTAATAACCTTCGAGCTGAAGGTCGTTCAGGATGGCGTTTGCGATCTTCGCCACCGCGGATTCGCCTTCGGTGATATCGGTGCTTTTCGCTTTTTCTATATGCACCTTGGCGCTCTTGTTATCGCCGGTGTAATAAAAGGCTATGCCCATGAGCGCGTGGGCCTGAGAGCTGGATATATCGAGCCTGTATTCGGAAATATACTGTTGATCGGGATTGTGGATACTTATAGCCTTCAAGAGCTCGACCGCGTTTTTATAGTCGTCTTCCTTGCCTCTGGACAAAAGTACGCCGGCCAGTCCGAGATTTGCGTCGTTCGAAGTGCCTTTGACTTTTTCAAAATAGGCCACCGATTTTTCCGTATCGTTGATCTGCGCGTATGCCCACGCGAGGCCCGTATGCGCCGATACTTCCTCAGCCTTGTTCGGAGTCTGTTCGAGGACCTGCCTGAAAGCGAGTATCGCGTTTTCGTTGTCGCCGACTCTCACATACTGCCAGGCGTTTTCGAGGTTCTGATCGAGCTTTGGCGATACTCCCAGGACCCCGCCGCCACCGGCGGCGCAGCCGAGAGCGAGCATGCTCATGGAAAGTATCATAAACAAAAGCATTTTAAGTCTTCCGTTATTTTTAATGATTTTACGCCGCTGCAGGGCATATGCGAAATCGCCCAGACTGAAATTAAAATTGTCATCGTTTAAGTTTATCTTCACGCTTTTCCTCCAAACCTATCTTAAAACGGCGATCTTACCGTGTTTAGCTTTTATCGCGTTAGCGTCTTCCACTGAAAAGTAATATATGCCGTTGGCCACGCTGTCATAAGACGAATTGAGCAAATTCCATTTATAGCTTCTTGCGTTTATATTATCGGCCGAAAAAACGGAATTCGAATATATGTCGTATATTTTAATTTTATACGGAGCGCTTCCGCCCTGCCAGGTTATGTTGGCGAAACCTACGGCGGGGTTGGGAGAAGAATAAAGGCTTGAAATATCGGCCGAAACGCTTCCGCTCTGATAATTCACGTTATATTCCGCGGCGTTGCCCGAATTATCGCAAACGCTCACCGTTAACGCTTCGTTCGAGCGCTCGTCGGCTATCCTCAAAATCTTCTCGTTTTCGAAGTATTTAACGCCGGCTCCGGCGGGAACGCCGTTAATTTTTATCGCGCCCGCGTCGACGCCCGCGCCGCAGTCTTCCACTCTGAGATCGATATAACCTTTGCCGCGCCTGTATTCGCTGATTTTAGGCGGCACGTCGTCGAACATCAGGAAATATTCGCCCGAAGGTTCAACGCTTGCGGTAATGGCCCCGTTTTCAATGTTTTTCGTTTCACAAAGCCTGTACCCGGAAGGTTTGGAAGAATCGGCGGCGTAAACGCCGATCTGATTTTGCGATATGTTAGAAGGCATGATGTCCTTAAAATTAAAGTTGACTTCGGCGTTTTTATATGCCGACCTGGGAATGCTGTCGACCGCTTTTACGCCGCTTAAGTATTTCAGCTCGTTAGCTGCTTCGGCCGCGCCTGAGTATGGAGCGTCAACGGCGTCAAGCGGAACCACCATCATGGAAGGCGCGTTGCTCTCGCCGAAGGAAGAATCGCCCCAATCGGCCCTGGCCGCAAAATAGCCGCGCCCGTTATCGAAGGCTATCATGTTAAGCACCCTGTTTTGAAGTTTTCTTATTTCAAAAGAAGTTTTGATGGTGCCGCTCATGCCGCTTTCGTCCTCGCCTGTAACGGCGACTTCGAAAATTCCGCTGTAAACGATATGGTACGTGCCTGTATATAAATTCTTCTGCGCATAATTCATGGTTACTTTCTGGTCGGCGCCGCCGCTGCGTTTAACGATGACCTGCGGCTTGGATATGCTTTTTACGGTTATATAGATGTCATCGTTCAAGATAGGATTCGGGTATATCCCCACTTTGGGCCCGGCGAAACCCGCCGCATAGCGGAATACACTCGGCCCGCGCTCGCCCGTATAAGCCGGAACCATCAGTACGCTGTTGTAATTGATGCCGAACTCGCCGAGATCGAAAAAGCCCTTGTTGTCGCCATTTAAAACTATATTTTTTACTACGATCGAGCCGTCCTTGTAAAATATGCATACGCGCGGATAAAAATATCCGTACTGCCCGCCTGAAAATTCCAGCACGTGCGATTTCGCGGGGGCGTATTTAAACAAGATATAATTCGCCCCCCAATAGTTGAGATTGAAAGAGCGCTCGCGCACCGGATAACCTGTGTGGGTCTGAAGGGCGCTGATATTGACCGTAAATTCTTTATATTTATATTTCGCGTATCCTTTTGGATTGATATAATTGGTAAGCGCCCAGTCGGCGAAAACGTCCTTGAATTTAACGTCCGGAAAGCCGGCCGCCGCCAGAGCGTATTCGATGGTTCTCGTGCCTTTATCTCCGCTTCTGGTAAGGTTTCTCATAAAGTTTTGTTTTTCTATTTCCGTCGAACCGCCGTACTGCTCGAATAGATATCTTATGAACAGAAAAGACGCGCCGTAATGCGCGAGCGCCTCGTTGTTATAATCGAAAGGCATGAGGCTTATCCCGGGGTTTTTCTGAAAAGCGTCGATTTTATCCTGCAGCATGCGGTTACCGGTAATATACGCGGCGTTATCGGCCATGCCTTCTTCCACCCATACTTCCTCGTTAGGGTTCTGATTATATGAAATCATGTGCCAGAACTCATGGGCCAGCGTATGCATAAAAGTCGGGTTGGCGGGTATATAATCATAACCGTTCATATAGAACATTTCGCGCTGGTTGGAGCGAAGCCCTATAGTCTGGGCCTGCGAATCCGGCAGCTCGTCGGTCGGGTCGAAATATCCTATTATAGGATTGCTTGCGCTGTAAAGCCTTGTGATTAAAATGGTTATTCTGACGTCGTTATCTATGCCGGGACTGTTTTCCTGGCCGAAATAAGCGGTTTCCATGGGATAATAAGAGTTATCGAAAGTGCTCGCTATGCCGTCTATCTGAAGCTGAGTGATAAGATTACCGGTCCATAGGCTGTCGGCGACATAAATATAGCAGTGGCCGCCGACTTTTCTGAGCGTGCAGGCCACATTGTCGTAGCGGCTGTAAGCGAAATTATACACGAAAAAAGAACGCTGGTCGCCCAGAAGGTCGCGGTTCGGCGCGGCGGGCGCGTTGTTTTTAGCCGCGTTAAGTTTTGCCGCCGCCTGGTTTTGAACAAAAAGCGGCGTCACCTTCGCTTTTATGATTTCACGGTCCGGACGCCCCATAACGCCGGAAGAGGCGGCGTTCGAATATCCCGCCCAGAAAGCGATAACGCAAAATACGATCATCGAAAGCAATATGATTTTATTGGCGAAAATAAATTTATTCATTAAATATATCCCCCGAAAATTTTTAATACTTCATTTCTATTTATCGGATATATTTAATAAATTTCCAGAAATTATTTATAGGCGCTCTGAAGAAAAAGATTTTTTAAATTCGGACAATATGCGTTCGCGCGCTTCCTCTATGCTTATTTTATTTTCCGACGCGAATTTTTTCAGTTCTTCATATTCGGGTTTGACGCGGCAAATTTCGCCTTTGAGGTAAGAAACTTTCACGGGAACGCTTTTATCGGCGGAAACTTCGCATAAAACGGTTTCGCGCTTGAGCACGAGCCTTGAAACGCGCTCCACTCGAAGACCTATAGTAGAAGCGAGCCTGAATATTATTTGCGAAATTTTCGCGGTAAGCCCGGGCGCGGACATGACGACCAGTTCGAAAGCCGGGCGGCCTTTTTTCATAAGGATCTGCCCGAGCGAAACATCGAGCGCGCCCGCGGCCATAAGCTCTTCTATAAGGGGTTCGAAATATTCAGGCTGCATGTCGTCTATATTGGCCGTCAATAAATCGACTTCATCGGTTTCGCAGCCGAGGGCCTCGGCGGTTTCGCCGCATATGCCGGCTTCAGGAACGGATGTTCTTATTTTTTTTTTTTCGCCGATCATGATCCTTAAAACATTGGGATGCTCGAAATCATGATAGCCGGCGCCGTATCCGGTAGCTTTCAATTCGAAATCCGGCGGGCAGCCGCACGGCTCGCAAAGGGTTTTTATGATCGCGGCCCCGGTCGGAGTCACAAGCTCCTTTTCGATAGGGCTTTTAGTGAGCGTAAAATTTTTGAGAAGCTCCAGGCTTGCCGGCGCGGGATTCGGCCACTTGCCGTGAGAGGTATTTATAAAGCTGAAAGAAACGGGTATCTTAGAAACATAAAATTTTTCTATCTTCAAAAAATCGATGCAAATGGCCGTTCCTACGATATCTATTATCGAGTCGATAGCGCCCACTTCATGAAAATGGATTTTATCGACCGCTACGTTATGCATCTTCGATTCGGCAGCCGCTATATTTTCAAATATTTTAATCGAAATCTCCCTGACGTTTTTATTCAATTCGCTGGAATCGATTATTTTTTTAATATCGTCGAGGTTTCTGTGAGCGTGGCCCGCCGCGCCGGAATGAGAGTGAGAAGCTTCATGGCGGAGAATTTCATGTTCATGGTGCTCGATGGGCATGCCGTATTCGGAACTGGTTTCGGCGCCGAAGCCTGCGTCCTGTTCGCAATCATGATGATGATCATGGTCGTGGTCATGGTTATGGTTATGGTTATGACCGTGAGCATGGTCGTGACCATGATCGTGATCGTGCTGATGATCGTGGTCATGAGCTCCATGACCGTGGTTTTCGACGTGATCGCGATATACCGAGCCGTTATGCTTTACGCCTTCTATAAAGCCGTGGTCGTGCGTTTTGTGGCAATGCCCGAAAAGCGGCGCATGGCCGAAAACATTTCCCGCGCAGTCCATAACGTTAAATTTAGTTGCGGCCAGGCCGTTTTTAGTGGTTTTTTCGGCCTTAAGCGAATAGCCTTCAAGTTTAAGCTTGGCCAGCTCGTTTTTAAGATAATCGTAATCTACCCCGGCGTCGAGAAACGCGCCAATGGTCATATCGCCGGATATCCCTGAAAAGCAGTCGAAAAAAAGGACCTTCATCTGCATGGCCTCCGTTTTATAATTTTTGATAATATTAATTAATTAATTCTTGCGGCCGCGGCCGTTTCTGGATTGAAGATTGATCTGCGAAGCCAGATAGCCGGCGCCAAAGCCGTTATCGATATTTACGACGGAAACCCCCGGCGAGCATGAATTGAGCATCGCCAGAAGCGCCGCCAGGCCGTTAAAGCTGGCGCCGTAACCTATCGAAGTGGGAAGCGCGACCACCGGGACAGAAGCGAGGCCGGCCACCACGGAGCAAAGAGCGCCCTCCATCCCGGCGGCTACTATCACCGCGTTGGCGTTGAATATTTTATCGATATTATTGAAAAGCCTTTTTATTCCGGCCACCCCGACATCGTAAACCCTTGTGACGCGGGAGCCCGAAAGCTCCGCGGTAACCGCGGCCTCTTCGGCGGCTTTGATATCGGAAGTGCCGGCCGTCAAAACCGCCACGTTACCGTACGGCGAGCTCTGCTCGCCCTGCTTCAAAAATAAAAGCGAAGCATTTTCATTGTATTCGATGCCCTTAACGCTTTTTTTCAGCGTTTTATAAGCGGCCGCGGAAGTCCTTGTGGACATTACGTTTCCGCCGCGCGCGGCCATTTTTTTAAATATTTCGACTATCTGGCCGTCCGTTTTTCCTATTCCGAAAATCACTTCGGGAAAATTTTTAAAAATAGCTCTCTTATGGTCTATTTTAGCGAAATCCACGTCTTCGAACTCGTGCATTTTTATATAATTTAAAACCGATTCTTCGTCTATAGAGCCTTCGCGGTACTGCTTAAGGCGGCCTATCAATTTTTCTTTAAAATTATCTTTCATGGCTGTCAGCAAACCTCAACAAATTATTTTTCGAATTAAATATTAAAAGAGCCGGAGCGGAACCCCTCGATATCCAGGGCTATATAAGAAAATCCATTCTTTTTAAACTCTGCTGCCACATTTTCGCGGTTCTTTATGAGCTCCGCGAATTCTTCGGCCTCGATTTCGATGCGCGCGAGCTTATCGTGCACCCTCACCCGGTACTGCGAAAAGCCCAGGCGGCGAAGATATTCTTCGCACGCTTCCACGGCCTTGAATTTCTCGCGGTCGAACTCGACTCCGTATGGGAACCTCGACGTCAGGCAGGCCATCTGAGGGCGGTCCCACGAACTGATTCCGAGTTTTTTTGAAAGATAGCGGATTTCCATTTTCGTCAAACCCGCTTCCATTAGAGGCGACAAAATCCCGAGTTCCTTCTGGGCGGCCAGGCCGGGCCGGAAATCGCCGGTATCGTCGAAATTGGCCCCGGAAAAAACCCTTTTCAATCCAAGCTCGCCCGCCTTTTCGAGCAGCTTTGTGAAAAGCTCTTTTTTACAGTAGTAGCAACGGTTTTTAGGATTTTTTCTGAACTCTTCGATATCCAGTTCGCTGGAATATATAAATATCTGCCTGATTTTAAGCTCTTCTGCAAATTTCTTCGCGACGCCGAACTCGTGGCCGGGAAAAGTTTCGGAAACGGCCGTCGCCAGAACGACATTTCCCTTTAAAGCGATATTGGCCGCCGCGGCCATGAACGAAGAATCAACTCCTCCGGAAAACGCTACGAGAGCGGAACCGCACGGCTCTATAATGCCGAGCAGCTTTTCGTATTTAGCCTCGGCCGCCTTTAGATCAATTGAGCTGAAATCGAATTCTTTCAAACTAAACTCCCCTGTCCGTATCTATTTTAAATTTAGAGTAGTATATAATAAAAAAGTTATAAAGTCAATTTTAAAGCCCCGAATTTTATAGCTTTTTGTATTTACGATAAAACGCGAAGCCGTAAAATTTTGCTGATTTATGGCGCCGGAACGGCGATATAAAAAAGAAGCCGCCCGGTTTTGGTCTTTCCGGACGGCTTCTCCTTCATTCGTGGAACGGATTTTATATTAATAATTCTACTTGTCTTCTTTTTTCTCGGCGTCGGGTTTGATCATCCTGGTTATCGCGCCGAGTTTATCTACCGCCGTCTGCTCAGTGGCGAGCTTGTTTTCGTTCATTATTTCCTCGTATATCTCGCTGCGGTATATTGAAACGTTTTTAGGGGCTTTTATGCCTATTTTAACCTGATCGCCCCTTATTTCTACTATCATTATTTCTATATTATTGCCTATAATAATGCTCTGGTTATGTTTGCGGGTCAGCACTAACAAAAAAATTCCTCCTATCCGCCGATAATTTCAATTAGTTTTAAATTTTCGAGTTAAAATCTATTTAGTTTCGGCGGCGGTCGCGGCTGACGCCAGCGCCGTATTTTTATTTTCCGCGTCATCCGTTTTTTCTAATTTTTCGGCTATCGCTTTACCGGAATTAACCATGGTAGCGAAATTCGTCATGAGGCGGGCAGTGTTTTTCTTGAGTTCTTCGATAATATAATGCTTTACCTGATGCTCCGGGTTGGACGAAATTACCTGCGCCCCCATGCGGTTTACCGCGTTTATCACTATCGGGCCGCAAAGGTTGGCCGATATTTTAGAGGGTTCTTCGGGAATCACGACTATGGAATATATTATAACGTCTTCCGGAGTCCTGATTTTAATGCGGTCCACCACATCGTCGGCTATTTCGAGCGAATAGTTGAACATGAACGAAACCGGTTC
>MWBZ01000105.1 GCA_002069765.1 bacterium ADurb.Bin243 | reverse complement strand
GCGGTTGCGGAACATGGCGGCAATTATTATGACGCCGTTACGATTAATGTTGGCGGAGGCGGCGGAACCGATCCGATAGGGCCCGAAATAGACCCTAAAAAACCGTTGAAATTAAGAAAATCATACAAAACAAACGATACCGAAGAAACGTATAGAGAACTTGCGATACTCAAAAAACACAACGCCGAAATTTCAGATATTAATCTTACGCTGTTTAAAGTTGACGAGACAAACAATCAGAAAGGCTGGGTCGATGTAACAACCGATTCGGATACATTCATCAGTCCGGAAAAACTTGAAAAAGAAATTGAAAGTATCCGCAAAAACATTATTTCTGAAGGCAAACTGAACATAAATCTTAAATATAAATTCACGAAATTTGAAACGGGCCAGAAATTTTTAGACTGGGTATGCGAAAAGAAGTTGGAAATCAGCACCTTTAGCGATCAGGAGGTTACGCAAAATGGCTAAGAAAAAAGAGTCGCTTGGGTTTGGCTTTGTGCCTGAAGAATCACAACATCACTTTTTAATTTCCGTGCCTGAAGGCGTTTCATCTTCGGTTTCAATAATCGAGCGATTTAACTGGGCTTTCGACGTCGAAGAACAAAAGATAAATGAAAAAATAGACAAGCGAAAAGTCGAGATTTCAAAAAGCAAATGGGCTAAAATTAAAACCGTTTTGAAAAACGAGTTTAATAAAAGGCTCAAAAAGGCCGGATTAAAAATAGGCGATTTCAAAACAGGGCAAACGCCAGTTGAAAAATTATTCGGCAAGGAAATTCTTGTGCTTGCATGGGCAATCGAAGATTGCGAAGAATCAGTAATACCGGTTGCAATTGAAAACTGGCTTGGATTAAGCCCGGAAGAACGCTGGTGGTTATACACAATGACGAACGCTTCGACCGGCGAATATAACAATAAAAAGGGATGGCGAAAGGCGTTACGTTATGCACTAACGGAAAACCCGGTGCTTGAAATCAAGCAGGGCGATCTTTTTGAGCATTTGCTTGAAGCACGATTGAATGAAATCAAAAATAAATAGAGGTTAAAATGTTAGATTATTCAAAATCCTTCATGGAAGTCCAATTTCCTGTATCTAAGATATCGAAGGAAAGTTATAAAGAGCGCAAAGCGGGTGCGGGACAAACACTTACGGGCCTTGGCAAATGGTGGGGACGCAAGCCGCTTATACTTGTGCGTGCGTCTATTCTTGGATTATTGATGCCAGTTAGCAACGATCCTAAAAGAGACCGTGAAATATTTTTAAAGATTCTTACCATGGATGAAACTGGCTTATGGCTCAGGAAAGAAAAAAATATCGCGCTCGAAGATATTTATAATTTATTGACCGCAGGCGAAAAGAAAAGATTTTTTGAGGACGATTCAGAAAATATTAGATTTAAAGAAGATTTTGAAAAAGATGAATTGAAACGAATTAAAGAGGAACTTCAAGAAATCGGCTTTGATCGCCTTTCTTATGATGAAAAGCTTGTATATTGCAGGAGACCCGAAGAGATAGAATTTACGGATAAAAATGAATGGACTGAAATAAATAAACATTTAGAAACAAACGCTAATAATCTACCGGAATTGATAGAGCAGCTCGGAATAAAAAAATTCGGCAAGCGGCCTGTTGTCGGCGATTGTTTTGCGGGCGGCGGAAGCGTTCCGTTCGAAGCGGCGCGGATAGGCTGCGATGTTTTCGCCTCTGATTTGAACCCTATCGCTGGTCTTTTAACATGGGCATCATTAAACATTCTTGGAGCCGATAAAAAAGAAGTTGAAAAACTCAAAGAATTTCAGCAAAAAATATATAATCTAGCAGACCAGCAAATAACCAAATGGGGCATCGAACACAATGAAAATGGTGGTAGAGCGATTACGTATTTATATTGTAATGAGTCGGTTTGTCCCGAATGTGGATTTATTGTTCCGCTTGCACCATCGTGGATTATTGGGGTGAAAACAAAAACAATTGCCATTTTAAAAGAAGATATCGTTAATAAAAGGTTTAATATTTTAATAAAATCAAATGCTTTGAATAATGAAATTGAAAAAGCTGAAGAAATGGCTACAGCAAAATCAAATGAACTCTATTGCCCTCACTGCCAGAAATCAACTCCAATATCGTCGATACGAAAGGATCACAAAGATAATAATGGCGAAGGTATGAATGAATTAAGGAAGTGGGAGAAAAACGAATTTTTACCACTTACAACTGATGTTTTTCAAGAACGTCTATATTGCATTCGCTACGAATACGAAAAAACGATTGTAGATGAAAAAGGGAAAGTAAAAAAGACAATCACTCGTGAATATTCTGCAGTAGAAGCAAAAGATTTAAGCCGCGAAGAAAAAGTAGTAAAATTATTGAAAGAACGATTTGACGAATGGCAAAAAAGGGGATATATCCCAGATAGTATGATTGAATCTGGAGATAAAACAGATGAACCGATTAGAACAAGAGGCTGGCAATATTGGCATCATTTATTTAATCCAAGGCAGCTATTAACAAACGGTTTGATAATGGAATTAATTGACAAACACGCTAAAACAATTAATGAAAAAGTTTTAGCATTGCTTGGAATTAATAAAATTGCAGATTGGAATTCGAAATTAAGTAGATGGGATGGCAGTAGAGAGGACGCGGGCAAACAAACATTTTATAATCAAGCTTTTAATACATTGGTTAATTATAGTTGCCGTGGATTCAAATTATCCGAAAGCAGTTGGTTTATTGAAATTATTTTCAATAAAATAGGCACTAATAATTTAACAGCTTTACTTGATGCCAGAAAACTTAATAATAATTGTGAAATTTGGGTAACTGATCCACCATATGCTGACGCCGTAAACTACCATGAACTAACCGAGTTTTTCTTGGCTTGGATTGGAAAAAGCCTATTAAAAGCATTTTCAGAATGGTATTCCGATAGCAAACGCGCGCTTGCAGTCAAAGGAACAGGCGAATCATTTAATAAAAGCATGGTTGATGTTTATCGAAACCTTGCACATCATATGCCGGACAATGGAATGCAGGTTGTAATGTTTACCCATCAAGATGTTTCTGTTTGGGCCGAACTTTCATATATTTTATGGGCTTCCGGGCTTCAGGTAACTGCGGCATGGAATATAGCCACTGAAACTGAATCTGCAGGAATAAGAACCGGTAACTACATTAAAGGAACCGTTCTTCTTGTGCTCCGTAAGCAAAAATCAGATAAAACAGCTTTTCTTGATGAACTCTACATTGAAGTCGAAGAGCGTGTAAAAAAACAAATTGACGTTATGCGCGATATCGACGACCGTGAAGACCCGAACTTCTCTGACCCTGACTATCTACTTGCCGCCTATGCGGCTTCTCTGGAAGTTTTAACTTCATACAAAAAAATCGAAGACATCGACATTGAACACGAACTTTCGAAAACTCGCGTTAAGGGGCAGATTTCGCCAATCGAAAAAATAATCAACGAGGCCGTTAAAATCGCCCATGATTACTTAATTCCGGCCGCATTCGACAACTTTATCTGGAAAACTCTTATCCCCGAAGAACGCTTTTACATCAAGGGCCTTGAACTTGAAAAAAACAGCGGTTATCAATTGAGCGCCTATCAGGAACTCGCGCGCGGCTTCGGTGTCGCTGAATACGATTCACTTCTGGCCAGCACGAAAGCGAATCAGGCACGCCTTAAAAATGCCTCTGAATTTGCTATGCGCGGCATCAACGACAGCACTAAATTCGGCACCTCGCTTTTAAGGAATGTTCTTGCAGCAATAAGCCAGGCCGTCAAAGCCGAAGACACGATGATCGGCCGCAACTGGCTTAAAAATGAACTTCCCGATTATTGGGGTATTCGAAAAACCATAATCGAAATGCTCGATTACCTTTCGACCTTCGAGCCTATCGCCAACATGGCCCACTGGCATCAGGATTCGCATTATGCAAAGTTGTTGAGAGAGTTAGTAAATAATGATATGGTGTAAAATATGACGATACACCTTGAATTTTGGCTTACAAATTTTGTTTTCCCAATTTTTGGTGACACAATTTTAAATTTTGAAATTGATAAATATTCTATTAAAATTTCAAGAGTCAAAAACTATAAAAAAATAATTGAACAATTAGAAGCGGGTAAACATGAATGTATGCCAACAGCAATAATAACTGTCGAATGTAAAATAAATCAAAAATCTGAAGTTTTGGAAATTGTTAATGATTTGTCTTACCTTTTTTCTTTCGTTCTTGCAAATAATATTAAACCTATTAAAACAACCATTAAGGAAAATGATAAAATTATACATGATGAGTTTAATTCTAGAAATATTCTTCCAATTAAATATATAAACCGAAAAGCAATAATAGATAGCCGTGATTGCGAAACTTTAAAAATTTTCATCGAAAAAACTTTTAAAAATTATCAAAAATTTAAAAAAGATTTTGGGCTCGAAATACTAATTTTGTATTATTTACTTATTAAATCCACTCCCATTATTGAACTTAGTTGTTCGTTATGCTTTATTTTATTAGAATATCTTTCCGATTCGGCGTCAGATTTTTTTGAAAATTCAGAGAAATCGCCTTATCCAATTACTGCCCCCATAAGAAACAAAAAAGAAATATTGAAAATTTTGGATAAAGCTAATATCAGCGACTGCATTCCGGAAAATGTAATCGATAAAATTGTCAAGAAAATATCTTATCAACATCCTAATTTACCAGATAAAATAACTCATATTACAAATTATTTTTCGATGGAAATGAATAAATGTGATCATTTTCTTTTTCATTATAGAACTCATTTATTACATTTTGGCCTTATTAAAGATAAAACCATTAAACATTCAGATATACAGAATGCACTAATTAATTTTATTGATCGCATTATACTTCATATATTGGGATACAAAGGTTCAAAATATCTTAATATTAAAGAAAAAAACAAAGAAGAAATTTTGTAATAAGGACTATTATGAAATCATTAGAAAACAAATATCTCGAAAAACTAATAATTCCGCATCGTTTAATCTCTCTGATCAGGCTGATCGGCGAATATAAAGGCAAGCAAGAACTTTACGAACAGCAGTCGCCCAAAATTCTTGAGAGTCTTAAAAAAGTCGCAATTATTCAAAGCACCGAATCTTCGAACCGTCTTGAGGGCATAACAGCCGACATAAAGCGAATACAAGAATTGGTCGAAGAAAAGACGAAGCCGCAAAATCGTTCGGAAAGTGAAATTGCCGGTTATCGTGACGTTTTAAACACGATACATTCTAACTATGGGCATGTCCATTTGAAGCCGGGTATAATCCTTCAATTGCATCGCGACCTTATGAAATATACCGAAAGGTACGGCGGCAAATGGAAATTTGGGGATAACGAAATTTCTGAATTACTACCTGACGGAAAGAAAAAGGTCAGATTTAAGCCCGTAGCCGCTTTTCAAACAAACGAATACATGATTATGCTTCAGGATTTATTTAACGAGCATATAAAAACCCAGACTATCGATCCGCTAATATTAATTCCGCTTTATATTCTCGATTTTTTGTGCATTCATCCGTTTGATGACGGCAACGGAAGAATGGCAAGGCTTTTGACCGTTCTTTTATTATACCAGAACGGTTATGAAGTCGGAAGGTTCATAAGTCTTGAAAAAGTAATCGAAAAAACGGACAAATCCTATTATGACACTTTGTATAAATCTTCTATTGGCTGGCATGAATCAAAACATGATCCATTGTCATGGGTAGAATATTTTCTTGGTATCGTCCTCGCCGCATACAGGGAATTCGAAAGCCGCGTCGGAAAAATCTCATCTGGTTATGGCGCTAAAACTGAAATGGTGTTAATCGCAATTAAAAACTTTATGACTGATTTTAGCCTTTCTGACATTGAAAGAGCCTGCCCGGCAGTTGGACGCGACATGATCCGAAAAATCTTATTCAAATTGCGCGACGAAGGAAAAATCGAGTCATTAGGCAAAGGCCGATATGCCAAGTGGCGTAAAATAACGTAAAACTATTTAATGGTGTAATTGTCTTTCAATGGTATAATAGTTTTGATAAATTACACTATTGGGGAACTGGTATACTATTAAAAAACATTTGCAAAGTCCTATAATTATTGAATTTATTATAAATTGATAACAGGATATATATATGATTAAACGATATTCTTCCAGATTATGTAAACTTGACCAAGCTTTTTTAACCGAGAAACTTAAAAAAGCCAAAGCGTATGATCGAATTGCCGGCTATTTCAGTTCCTCTATTCTTGAAGTTGCCGGCGAAGCCATTGAATCAATGGAAGGACAGGTTAGAATCGTATGTAATTCAGAAGTCGAAAGCGCCGATACATTGACGGCGGCTGCCGCTCAAAACGCCGTAAGACGCGAATGGTGCGGACATAAGCCGGAAGAACTTTTAGACTATAACGCTTCTGGAAGGTTTAAAAAGCTCTATGAATTATTAGTCAGCGGCAAAATTCAAGTGAAAGTCCTTCCCAAAGACATATTCGGTTTCATTCATGGGAAAGCCGGTGTCATAACTCTTTCCAACGGCGAAAAAACGTCATTTCTTGGAAGCATTAACGAAACTTATTCCGGCTGGAAATCAAACTATGAGTTGGCATGGGAAGATAATTCACAAGAAGCTATCGACTGGGTTCAAGCAGAATTCGATAATTTTTGGAGCCATCCAAAAGCTATTCCTTTATCAGAGTTTATAGTCGAAGATATAAAACGCCTATCAGAGCGACAAATTATTAACACAATCGATGAATGGCGCCAGAATCCTGAACCGGCTTCATCTGTCATCGAAGCGCCCGTTTATCGCGAAGAACTCGGACTCTGGGAACATCAAAAATATTTTGTTAAATTAGTTTTCGAAGAACATCAAAAACCTTATGGGGCAAGATACATTCTGGCCGACACAGTCGGCCTTGGCAAAACAATTCAACTTGCGATTTCGGCCCAATTAATGGCACTATACGGTAACAAACCCATTCTTGTTATTGCGCCCAAAACGCTTTTATGGCAATGGCAGGAAGAATTGAACGACCTTTTAGATATGCCCTCCGCCGTTTGGAACGGACGTGAATGGGTTGATGAAAATAACATAAAATATCCATGCGCCGACAGTTCATTTATAAAAAAATGCCCGCGTCGCATCGGAATTATCTCACAGGGCTTAATAACCGCCAATTCAGATGTTTTGCCACATCTTTTCGGAATGGAATATGAATGTATTATCGTTGACGAAGCTCATAGAGCGCGTCGTAAAAATCTTGGTCCTGGCAAAGAAACTCAAAAACCCGATCCGAATAATCTAATGAAATTTTTACTCGAAATTTCACCGAGAACCAAAAGCATGTTGCTTGCAACAGCAACACCCGTTCAGCTTTATCCAATTGAAGTCTGGGACCTGATATACGTTTTATCACAAGCCAACGATAGCGTTTTAGGAAACAAATTCAGTAAATGGCTCACCGAATCAATAAAAGCGTTAAATTTAATTACCGAAAAAGAAAAAATAAACGAAAATAGCGAAATATGGGAATGGGTTAGAAATCCTTTCCCACCGGCAACGGAAGATGAAATTACTTTCAGGCCGGTTCGCGAACACCTTGAAATGAAAGAAAGCGATTTTGTTATTCCGCCCGAGGCTTACGAACAATCAAGGGGCCCAATTAAAAGTAAATTCGAAAGAATTATCGAAGACAAATTTATTACGCATCACAATCCTTTCATAAGGCATATTGTGAGAAGAACGCGCGAACATCTTGAAAATACAATAAATCCTGAAACAAACGAGCCTTACTTAAAAAAGGTAAAAGTAAAATTATTTGGCGAAGACAATTCTGAAGCCATAATATTGACGCCATACCTCGAGCGCGCATATAGATTCGCTGAAGAATTTTGCTCATTATTACAAAAACGAGTTAAAAGTGGCGGTTTTATTAAAACCTTGCTGTTAAGGCGCGCAGGGAGCACAATTCATGCTGGTTTGAAAACAGCTGAAAAAATGCTTAATTGGCCGAACGACGATATCGCAAAAAGTTATGAAGATGATATTGAAGAAGAGAATAACATTCAATCAGAATTAAAGAATCTGACCGAAGAAGAAAGGAACTGCCTTAATAGGTTTGTCCAAACGCTTAGTGAATGCAGTGAACGCGATCCTAAATACGAATCGGTTTATGAATATCTTATCAATAAAGACTGGATTGCCAACGGCTGCATAATATTTTCACAATATTACGACTCCGTTCTATGGATAGCCGGAAATTTATCTAAAGAATTGCCGAAAGAAAAAATCGGTATTTATGCCGGTGGCGGCAAATCAGGAATTTATCAAGATGGAATATTCCAGCGCCGCACGAAAGAAGAAATAAAAAAATTAGTCAAATCAAAACAGATCAGGCTTTTAATCGGAACGGATTCGGCGAGCGAAGGCTTGAACCTTCAAACTCTTGGCACTTTAATTAACCTTGACTTACCATGGAACCCGACGCGGCTTGAACAAAGAAAAGGGCGTATTCAAAGAATTGGGCAGATAAACGATGAAGTGTTAATATACAATATGCGTTATAAAGATTCCGTAGAGGACAAAGTTCATAATATACTTTCAACGCGCCTTGAAAATATATATAGCCTTTTCGGCCAATTACCAGATGTTTTAGAAGATGTATGGGTTGACATAGCACTAAACGATATTGAAGAAGCCAAACGTAAAATCGATGCAATTCCAGCAAAACATCCATTTTCAGCAAGATATCAAGACAATGTCAGCCCAGTTCACTGGGAAACATGCGCTAAAGTTTTAGACAAAATAGAGAAAAGAAAGCATTTGATGAATGGATGGAACGGGAAAATATAATGTCAAAATTCTCTTGTTTTTAAAACTTTAAAAAGGCTTCTGGTGTTGGCGCGCGGCCTGGGAGGCCGCACCGCCCAATCATCATTTGTTTTGTACATAATCCCCTTTCTTTCAAACTTTTTTCTGTATTTCAAAAATCATTGTGAAAAATTAAGATAATTTGTTTTTAAACTTGGGGGGCGGGGGCCAACGCCTAACAGCGAATATCCGCTGCGTCAGGCCCTTGCGGGCCTTCCTCGGGTTCCGCCCTTTGGGCTCCACCAAATTCGACCGCCCAAGAAACGCAAGCGTTTTTGGGCCGCTCGAACTTCGGATATCCGCGGGCGTTAATCCAAATGCCTACTACCAAATCATAACGTTGACTAACCAGCAAGCCATTATTGCTGTGCAGACGCGAGCGAAGCGCGCGTCTGCAACTAGACAAATGGCAGCGGAGAAATTTGAGGCAGTTGCCGAAAAGAGCATAACTGAATTTAATTAAAGCACCGGCAGAAAAGCCGGCAATCAGCAAAAATAAAGCGTCAGGCTAATCCGGGGTTGGAAGGGATTTTAAGGGAAGGGAGGGGCCTTTGGCCTCTCGCCTTTCCTTATCAAAAAAATTTAATTTTAATTTACCCGCATAAAATGAAAAAATCTTTACTCATTATGTTTTATCGCACAATTTAAAAAATTCCACAATAACATTCTAAACGAAAATAGTCATAATTATAACTTGAAATATCCACAAAAAAATAGTAAAATAGGGCATAGCAAAAAATCTATAAATACAAATCGTTTAATACAAAAATTATTACCGAGCGTAAATGCTCCTGGAAAAGAAGGCATAATGAAAGAACTTTTAACCAAAGCTGAAATCACGCATAAGCTGACGAAATCCGAAATAATACAACTTTTATCTACCGACGCCATAAATGAAGAGTTGTTTAAAGCCGCCGACCGCGTTAGAAAACAATATGTAGGCGACGCCGTTCACCTTCGTGCGCTGATAGAATTTTCCAATTACTGCCGGCAAAACTGCTGCTACTGCGGATTACGGCACTCCAACGAAAAAATAGACCGGTACAGGCTGGACGCTGCTACCATAATAGAATTCGCCGAAAACGCTAAAAATATGGGGTATAAAACGGTCGTGCTGCAATCAGGCGAAGATATGTCGTTTACCGCCGATAAATTAATTTTTATAATTTCGGAGATAAAAAAACTCGATGTAGCGATAACGCTAAGCATCGGCGAAAGGCCTTATGCCGAATATAAAGCGTTCCGCGAAGCCGGCGCTGACCGTTACCTTTTGCGCATCGAAACCACCAACCGCGAGCTTTATAAAAAGTACGATCCCGATATGGATTATGACAACCGCATGCGCTGCCTTAAAGATTTAAAGTCCCTTGGCTACGAGCTCGGCACCGGCAGTCTTATAGGGCTTCCCGATCAGACGGTAGAAGACCTTGCCGACGATATTTTATTTTTTAGCGAAATAGGCGCTGATATGATAGGAATGGGCCCGTTCATTCCCAATCCGGACACGCCGCTAGCCGCCGCCGAAGGCGGCACTTTTACCAGAGCGATAAAAATGCTTGCCATAACGCGGCTGCTCATGCCCGACGTGAATATTCCGGCGACTACGGCTATGGAAACGCTCAATCCGGAAGGCAGAATGATAGCCCTGCAATCCGGCGCAAACGTAGTTATGCCTAATGTAACCGAGGGGGACTACCGCAAGAAGTATTTGCTGTACCCCGGTAAAATTTGCATAAACGACTCGCCTTTCAAGTGTATAAACTGCATCACTGCCAAGATCAAAAGTATCGGCCGTTACGTTTCCGAAGATTACGGCTACAGGGCAAAACGCTGAATAAATAATAAAAATAAAAGGGCTGCGCTTTTAATGCCAGCCCTTTTATTATTAACGGTTAATTAAAAAGTATATGAAAATTAATTGCCTTTGGCGGCCTTTACCTCAGCGGTGCCGGCGGCTTCTGAAGAGCTTTTTACATCTTCTTCTATTTTGACTTCGGCAGTGGTTTTGAGGGCTTTGGCGTCGGAAGCGCTTACTTCAGCGGTGGCGCTAACTTCAGTGGTGGCGCCGCTTATGGCGGCGGTTTCTTTCATGGCCTCTTTTTTGAGCTGTTCACGGGCTTTTTGCGAAACGCTTTTTTCCTTTTTAGCGGGAGCTTTAACTTCTTTGGTATCGAGGCTCACTTCGGCGGTATTTTCGATAGAAACTTCGCCGGTGGATGCTGCGACTTCTTCCGTGTCATAAACGATTTCGCCGCGTTTTTTCTTTTCGAGCTCTATAAGTTTTTCCAGATCGATAATAACTTCTTCAGTATCGAATTCACTCGAAGCAAGCGTCTTTTCTTCTTCGATCTTATCGGATGAAATCTTTTTCATTTTCTCGTAGCAGCGAAGGAGTATTCTGTGCGCTTTAAGCTTTTCGTCAGGATCGGCGTCCTGTTTTTTAAATTTATGCTGGACGGCTTCGGGATAGTCTAAAAGGTCGTACATTATATCGACGGCTTCTTTATATTTACTTTTGTAGTAAAGGTAAGAAGCTTTAAAGAGAGCCTGCGAGGTTTCGGAGAGTTTTGGCAGGTAATCGGAAAGTTTTAATACGCCGCTTTTGCTATAAAAGCCGCCGCATTCCTTCAAAAGATTTTTAACCACTTTGATATCTACCGAAAAGTTATCGTCGTCCTCCGAAAGGGTTTCGTAAATGCCTTTAAGCACCCAGAGTCCTTCGTCGTAATAAGGCGATCTAAGATATTTTTTAGTCTTGAACTCGTTCATAAGGTCCAGCGCTTCTTTAATTTCTCCGGCAAGGTAAAGTAATTGGGCCTTTTTAATGAGATACTGGGCTTTATCGCTGAAATCTTCGGATTCGGTATCGAGTTTTTTAAGGTAATCAAAAGCCTCGATGGGGTTTTCATAGCGGATTTCGTTTTCGATCTGCAAAAGGCGCACGTCGTTTTGCGAGATGAAGGCTCCTCCTATTTTAAAGTCGGAAGTATAAAAGAAGCCGTCGCGGAAGAGTTTTGCGAAGTGCTTTTTAGCACGTTTATAAACCATTCTTTTTTCATTTTCGTCGGCATGGATGAAATTTCTGATGGAATTGAAAATACCGAGTATAAGGTGATAATCGTCGGTACGGTAATTGGCTTTGGCGAAATATTTAAGGTCGGACTCCGACGCTTTGAGCAGATCGAAAATCTGTTTGGACTTGAAGTTGCCTTTTTTAAACATAAGATCGATATAATATGATTTATAAAGCGCGGTAAAAAAGACAATTTCATATTTAGTCTGGCCGGAAGCTCCGGTGGCGGAACGGTCTAAAACCGATATATTATTATTGAGCTTGCTTTCGTCATATATGACCTTCTCCGTTTCGAGAGTGACGATAGCGCCGTGAAGCTGCTGCTGCGGGGATAAATTCAGTATCGAGTTCTGGCTTCCGCCGCCTTTATCCGAAAAGCAGCCCTGCATGGCGAAAGACATCACCGAAAAAATGATAGTCAGCGTAATTTTTTTTATTAAATGAATCGTTTTCTTGTTCATCAATTAACCCCCGAAGTAATTCTTTATTAATATTATATCGGTATAAAAATAAAATAGTTGAACGGCCGGTTTTAACGCTGAAAATCTAAATTTAATAAGCATTTTCAGCATTAGGCAAAAATATCGGCGTTTTTCCGCGAGCGTTTATCTGCGAAGTTTATAATATCACAAAAGCGTCATATCTTTAACTATTCCGCGTTCCTCGATTATTTTATCGCTGAAGAATCCGGTTTTAACGCTTTTGATATAATCGGTAATTTCGGCGAGGTCTTTTTTGAAATAGTCAGAGTAGTTAAAAAGCGAAATATCGAATTTATCGATGCCGTAACGCATATATTTTTGAAGATAAGGGCACATATTGAGCAGGCCGCCGCTGAATGCGCAGGTGGTTTCGTCGTCGATAGCGAGCATGTAATGCACGGCGTTTTTAAAGGACAGCTTATCGAATTTATATTGCTTTTCTTCGCTGCCGGCGTATCTGGTGCGGATATATTTATCGTTCTGGCGGAAAAAATCGTACGCGAAATTGGCCACGTTAATGTTGCCGTAGAGCCTGATGCGTATTTTAGGCATCAGCTGCGGCTTAGCGTTCATAACGAACTCGAGAAACTCGACTATATCGGAATCGTTGAGTTCATAAGAAAGGCATATTTCGTCGGCCGCGTCGATAGCGCTGAAATATTCGGCGCTGAAGCGGTTTACAATATTAAGGGCGGGGCCGGCGGTTATTTTAAACGCCGAATGCCCGCCGCGCGCGTATTTTTTGATTAA
>MWBZ01000104.1 GCA_002069765.1 bacterium ADurb.Bin243 | reverse complement strand
AAGCCTGGCTGGCGGTCTGCCGCAAAACGTTTACAGGGAATTAAATTCGGGGTCGGCCGGCCGCACCGCGGCCGAATGGGCCCTCCGCTTCGTATGGGACAGAAAAGAAGCTTCTACTGTTTTGAGCGGCATGAGCTCTATCGAACAGCTTGAAGAAAATGTCAGGGTAGCGTCAATGCCCGAAATGAAAAACGGCGGTTTTTTTAGCGCCGCGGACCGGCATGCGGTAGAAAAAGCCCGCGAGGAATTTTTAAAATTGATAAAAGTGCCATGCACTAATTGCGGATATTGCCTGCCTTGCAAGTCCGGCGTGGATATACCCTATAACTTCCAGCTTTATAATTCGCTTTATATGTACGCTAACCTTAATTCGGCCAGGCTTAGCTATAACGTATTCACGCAGCCGCAGAAAAGAGCTTCGGCCTGCACTAATTGCGGAGAATGCCTTCCTAAATGCCCTCAGAAAATAGAAATAGCGGCAAGACTTAAAGACGCTAATATAGCGCTTTTAAATCAGCCGAATTAAAAAAATGAATTTAAAATTAAATAAGCAATAAAGATTTTTTGATATGACTGGTTTCGTTAAAGTAAGGATTTATCTTTTTTTTAAGTTCTTCTTCAATGCGTTTACGGCGGGTTATGTCTATTAAAGTGAACTGCAGATAATCTTTTTCTTCTGAACGAAAATGCGTGAGATGCACTTCCGCGTCCCAAATGGTTCCGTCCGGACGCTTGTGGAGCCATTCAAAAACGGCGCATCCTTCAGTCATAGCCGATTTTATAAATTTAACGGCTTTATCTGAGGAAGGCTCTTTATCGTATTGCACGGGGGCGGATACGTCAAAAGGCGTTTTGCCGAGAGTTTCTTCTACGCTCGAAAATCCAAAAGCTATCGCGGCGGCGGGGTTGCAGTCTATAAAACGATATTTTTCGGTTTCCATGACTACGATCGGAAGAGTGGAATTTTCAAAAATTCTGCTTCGGAAGGTCTGATACTCTTTTTCTTTCATATGAGCGTCAAAAAGCCTGAACGCCATTTTAATGCTGGCTATAAGAAGCGCGTCGACAAAATTTTTGACCACATATCCATATGATGTTATGCCTTCGGTTTTTTCAATAATTTCAGCTTCGGTGATTGAAGATTAAAAATAACAAGAATAGTGAATTTTGAAGATACAATACTTTCAGGACTGTTTTAATCATTATAGCACAATTATTAAAAAATGTCAAGTGAACCATATAACGAAGATAAAAAAAGTAAATAATTTTACCTTTTGTAGATAATGACGTAGTTTTATAATTTTTGACAATATAACTCGGCTATAGTATAATTTCTTATTGCGTAATTGTAAAAAATCTTTAAAAGAAAGGATTTTTAAATGTTAAATTTTAAAATCGACGAAAAAAAATGTATAAAATGCGCCAGATGCGTAAACGACTGCCCCGGAAGAATAATTAAGCTGTCTGATTCAAAAATCCCGGTTATACCCGCCGATAAAGAAGAATCTTGCATACACTGCCAGCATTGCGTGGCGGTATGCCCTTCAGCCGCTTTATCGATTGACGGCGTGGATCCTCAAAAGTGCGTAAGCGCAAAAAACGCGATGATAGAAACCGAAAAAATGGATGCGCTAATCCGTTGCAGGCGTTCTTATAGAAGTTATCTCGATGAAAACGTCGATGCGGAAATTATTAAAAAAATGATTTCAGCCTCCGCCAATGCGCCTACCGGCGTTAACAGCCGCGCGGTTAAACTCAGCGTTATAGACGACCGCGAGACCATGCTTAAATTTAAAACCGAAACCATGAAAAAGCTTTCCGAAGCCGCAAAAAACGGAAAAATTTCTGAGCATCTGGCATTTTTTGGCGATTTCGCGAAAAAATGGGAAGAAAAAAAGATAGACGTGATATTTAGAAACGCGCCCCACATGATAACGGCTTTCGCTCCAAAAGACTGTCCCACGCCTGAAACAGACTCTATTATTGCCCTTTCTTATTTCGAACTTTACGCGCAGAGCATGGGAATCGGCACTTTATGGTGCGGAATGGCCAAATGGCTTATATGCGATATCGTTCCGGAAATGAAAAAAGTTCTCGGCATAGACGATGAAAGCGTCGTAGGCTATTTTATGCTTTTCGGAAAGCCGGCCGTAAAATACTCCAGGGGGGTCATCCGCGAAGCTAAAAATGTAAATATTGTAAAGATGTAATGCAAGCGGCAAGGATGTTTTATAATTATACTGATTAACATCATAGGTTATATAAATTACCAGATAAATTTATAGCGTTCTTTTTTGAAAGCCGTCAAAAAATACTTTAATTAAACTATTGAATTGTAAATCCGATAAATTGCTTAGAAATTTATTTTTATTAAACGGCAAGGGGGATTTATTTTGGAACAAATTTTAACGGCTTTGCACGAATTTATTAATTTCATGAACGGCTATCTTTGGGGCCCGCCGATGCTTATTATGCTTTTCGGCACGCATCTTTTTTTAACGTTCAGACTGGGTTTCATACAAAAATATACGCCTCAGGCGATTAAAATATCGCTTTGCAGAAAAAAAGAAGGCAGCGGCGACGTCAGCCAGTTCGGCGCGCTCATGACCGCTTTAGCGGCCACTATAGGCACCGGAAATATAGTGGGCGTCGCTACCGCGGTCGCTCTGGGAGGGCCCGGCGCGGTTTTATGGATGTGGCTCACGGGCGTTTTCGGCATCGCGACTAAATATTCGGAAGCGCTTCTTTCGGTTAAGTATAGAGTTAAGACTTCCGACGGTAAGATGCTGGGAGGACCCATGTATGCGCTTGAAAAAGGCCTCGGCATGAAGTGGCTCGCGGTCCTTTTTTGCGTATTCACGGCAATTGCGGCGTTCGGAATAGGAAATATGGTCCAGGCTAATTCTATTTCAACCCTTTTAAACGAATCGTTCCATATTAGCCCTTATTTTTCAGGATTTGTAATGACCATGGTAACGGCCTTCGTTATTTTAGGCGGTATCAAATCGATAGCCAGAGTGTGCGAATTTCTGGTTCCTTTTATGGCGATATTTTATGTCATAGGCTGTATTATTATATTGGCCATGAATTTATCATTTATAGTTCCCGCGATAGTCCTGATTTGTAAATCGGCGTTTACTACTCAGGCCGCCGGCGGCGGCTTCATAGGTGCGTCGATATTGATGGCGGCCCGCTTCGGCGTTGCCCGCGGCCTTTTTTCAAATGAATCCGGGCTCGGATCGGCCCCTATAGTCGCGGCCGCGGCTCAAACTAAAAATCCGGTCAGACAGGCGCTCGTTTCATCCACGGGCACTTTCTGGGACACCGTCGTAGTTTGCGCCATGACAGGCCTTGTGATAGTTACAAGCATCATGAAGGACCCGGCCGGGCTTTCTCCGCTTAAAGGCGCGGCGCTAACAAAGGCCGCATTCGCTCAGATACCGTATGTAGGCGCTCCGGTTTTGACGATAGGCCTTTTGACTTTCGTATTTTCCACTATACTGGGTTGGTCTTATTACGGCGAACGCGCCGTCGAATATCTTTATATGACTATTAAATTAGTTCAGCTGAAAATTGGGATTTTGCTTGAAACATAAGCGATTTATTGCTCCAACACTAAAATTTATTTCAACATCACATAAATCAAAGGTATTTGGCTATAAAATTCTGAGCAAACTTAATAGTCATATATCTTTATGGAAAAAAGGCGATAGCTCCTTATCGCTGGCTCTGGGTAGGAGCGGTTATGGTCGGATCTATCGTTTCGCTTCCTCTGGTGTGGGATTTTGCGGATATGATGAACGCGCTTATGGCTATACCAAATCTTGTAGCGCTTCTGGCTTTAAACGGAGTTATAGTGGCTGAGACTAAGAAATATTTGTGGGACGGAAATATCGAAGATGACGAAACCGCGCCGAAAAGCGTCAGCGATGCCGCCAATGAAGTAGCCGAAGAAGAATTTAAAATGGTTGCGGCTGCTACAGAAGCAGAATAATATTAAATATAATTATAGATGAGCGGTTCATTAAAATTTAACCATTTATAAAAGAGGAATAAAGCCGGAGATAATAAACCGGATATCTTCATTCGATTTATTTACGGCTTCGCATGGGACGTGGGATTTAAAGTTTATGCTGTCTTCAGGGTTTAGCGTTATATTTACATTTTTATCTATAAAAATATCCAGCGTACCTGATTGTACGTATATAAACCGCTCGCCGTTAATTTTTTCGTCGAGCTGCTTAATCTGAAGGCTTATTCCTGGCTTGAGTTCGACCGAATAAGTTTCTAAAACGTTATTTTCAAGTTTCGAAGCGAGAAGCGTTATTACGCTTCCGCTTTTTGCTGTTATGTTTTCGGCTTCGTTTTTTCTGGTTACTATATAATCTTTTTGCTCAACCTGCTTAAAAAATTCCGATAAATTTATGGCGTAAAGTCCGAGTAGCGATTCTAGAGATTTGAGAGACGGCGATAATTTCCCGTTTTCTATCTGCGAAAGAAGGCTTGGCGTGATACTTAACTTTTGGGCCACGTCTTTAAGAGTATATTTATGCTTTAACCTGAGCTTTTTCAACGAATAACCTATTTTCAATTCTATTATCTCCATAAAAATTAATTTAAAATTAAATTATTCTAATTATACTTTTTTTTATTGAATAAATCAATGAAAAATCATTTAAATTTTGTTAAGATAAATATAAAAATAATTAAATTTTATTAAATTATATTTGTTTAGAATTTAAAATTTTGCTATAATAATAAAAAAATTAAACTTCGTTTAAAATTTATTAATAGTGTGGAGGAATCAATTGACGACGATGGGATGGGTATTTATGATAACTTCCTGGACGCTCATAATATCTCTGGTTTCTTTTTGTTATTATAAGACATTAAAGGAAAAAGATAAAAAACAATCTTAATAAAACATCTTTATTTTAGGGTAGTTTTGGGCCGCAGCACGCCGTTGCCGTCCATCCGATATGGATGGATGTAAGCATTTGAAATTTTATAAGAGTACAATCCAATTTTAAGTAAGGACTTATGCATTTTAGCAGGTAGTTTGGGGCAGGGTGCCAGATAATTTTTTTCGGGGACGCGTTCTAAAATCCCTCCGGGATTTTAGCCGCTTGAGCTCGGCGCCTCACGCCCCTCCGTGGGCTCCGGCGCTTCCGCTACACCCCTTCAAAAATTATTCTGGCCCCTGCTATAAGCTGAAAAACAACTTAAACAATGGATTTTAAACTGAAAGCTTTTTTATAGGCTGGTTAAACAAAATGCCTATTATAAAACCATAATGTTGACTTACCATCAAGCCATTATTGCTGCGCAGACGCGCGCACGCGCGCGTCTGCAAATAGCAGAAATAAAAAAAAGAGAAAAATAGGATACTAAGCATAAAAGAAATTTTGGTAATTAAGGAAAATAAAAACAGATAAGAATTTATAGCAATATAAGAAAAGAGCATACTGAATTAAAGCTCCGGCATAAAAGCCGGCAATACCTATAAATAAAGCGTCAGGCGGATCAGGGGTTGGAAGGGATTTTAAGGGAAGGCAGGGGCCTTTGGCACCTGGCCTTCCCTTATCAAAAAAGCAAAATTTTATATATGTTCGCAATTCGATATAAACGATTAAGTTAAAATTAATTATTAACTTAATCGTTTATATTTTATTTAAAATTAAATTTTAAATAAAATCGTTGACAAAATTAATAAATTAATTTATAATGAAATTATATATAAAAATTATTTTTAATTAAATTTAATGTAAAAATTAAAAAGTGTGTTAATCATAATTTTTAAAAGGCGGGCGTTATGAATATAGGATATTTTTTAAAAAAGATTAGAAACGATAAATCGCTTACGTTAAACGAGGTGGCTCGTAACACAAATGTTACCGCCAGCCTTATTTCTCAAATTGAGAATGAAAAAATTTATCCTTCAATTAATTCGCTTGAGTCTATTCTTCATTACTATGGCATCGAGTTATCGGATTTTTTCGAACAGGTAGAAAAAAGAAATTTTCTATTCACGAAACGCGATTGCGCCTCCAAAATTGAATCTGCGCCGGAGGGTGTGAGTTTGTTCGACGTAAATCCTTTAATGTATTATTACGGCGCACAGTTGTTTAGAATCGAAGTGGCGGCCGGAAATAGTTTTGAAATCAGGAAGCAACCGGTAAATATCGTTGAAAGTTGTAATGAAATGAGATTTATTTATATGGTTTGCGGCAAAGTCAGTATTGAAATAGGAAATGAAAAATTCGATATGACTGACGACGATATACTTTTTTTAAAGCCTTTTCTGAAAGCTTTTGTGACAAACTGTTTTAATGGTATCGCTAAGCTGGTTTTATCAGGAAAGAACATTAGTTTAGGATAAATTTAATATTCAATAAAAGCAGGCGGGGGTGTGAAATGAAAAAACATGACGGCGAAAAAACGTCTGAAGTTTCTGAAAACGGCGGCATAAGCGAAACATCTGGCGGCGGGGATATTTCTAATGTGCATTTTGACAGGATATATCTTGCGGTAGGCGTATGCGCCGTCTTATTCATTTTAGCCTGGCTTTTTGGAATGTGATCGCTAAATCGGTTTTGTTTGAAAAAGAAAGGAGGTTGTTATGAGGCTTATAGTAGTTTCCAACAGGCTGAACCTTACCGTTGAAGAAAAAGACGATAAGATAATTTATAAACAAAGTTCAGGAGGGCTTGCAACGGGGCTTTCTTCTTATCTTGAGTCCATGAAAAGCCGTAATTTTGAAATTTCTGAATATCTGTGGATAGGATGGCCGGGAAGCGCTATCAGCGCCGAAAAAAGAGCCGAAGTGAGATCTGAGTTGATTTCTAAATATAACAGCCATCCCGTATTTCTTTCTGAAAAAGCCATGGATAAGTTTTATCTGGGTTTTTGCAATAAAACGATTTGGCCTCTTTTCCATTACTTTCCGATGCTCGCGAATTATTCTTCAGAGCAGTGGAACCAGTATATAAGCGTTAACGAAGCTTTTTGCGACGCGGTACTCGAAGCGGCGCGGCCGGACGATATAATATGGGTTCATGACTATCAGCTTATGCTGCTTCCGGCGATGCTTAGAAAAAAATTGCCGGACGCCGCGATTGGATATTTTCATCATATACCGTTTCCATCGTTCGAAGTGTTCAGACTGCTTCCGAGGGAATGGAGAAATTCTATACTGGAAGGGCTTCTTGGCGCCGATCTTGCCGGTTTTCACACGCATGACTATACTCAATACTTTTTGCGTTGCGTTATGAGGCTGCTGGGTCATGAACATAATCTGGGCGCTATAAGCTGTGTAAACCATATGTCGGTATCCGACACTTTTCCCATAGGCATAGATTATAAAAAATTCAATTCTGCGGCCCAAAAACCAGGCGTAGTAGAAGAGATAAATAATTTTAAGGCCGCCTTCGGAGAAAAAAAGGTAATACTTTCGGTCGACAGGCTCGATTATACTAAAGGTATTATAAATAGGCTCAAAGCCTATGAGCTTTTTTTGGAACGTTACCCCGAATGGCACGGCCGTGTGGCTTTTCTATCGCTTGTGGTACCGTCCCGCACCGGCGTAGATCAGTATATGGCGATGAAAAAGCAGATCGACGAAATGGCCGGTAAAATTAACGCTAAATTCGGAAGCGCTAGCTGGACGCCGCTAATTTATCAATTCAAATCTTATTCTTTTGAAAAACTCGCGGCTATTTATTCGGTAAGCGACGTGTGCCTTGTCACTCCTTTGCGTGACGGAATGAATCTTGTGGCTAAAGAGTTTGTTGCGTCTAAAGCAGACGGGCGCGGCGTTCTTGTTTTGAGTGAAACGGCCGGCGCCGCTCGTGAAATGGGCGAAGCCATACAGGTTAATCCTAACGATATAGACGAAATGGCATCGGCCATGGACGAGGCGCTTGGAATTTCTTATGAAGAGCAGGCAAGAAGAAACCGTCAGATGCAAAAGCGTCTTGAAAGGTATGACATAAACAGGTGGGCGGAAGATTTTATAAAAAAATTAATTTCGGTTCGTTCGGAGCGCTCAAAGCTGGAGACGAGGCTGTTACGAGGAATATTAAAAAAAGATATGATTGAAAAGTATGCAAATGCGGCAAGCAGGCTTTTGCTTTTAGATTATGACGGTACGCTCGTTCCTTTTGCCGACAGTCCTGAAAAAGCCCGTCCTGGAGCTAAGCTTATAGAAACTCTTAAAAAACTTTCATCCGTTCCTGAAAACGAAGTGGTTATAATAAGCGGCAGGGAGCGGCGGACTCTCGAAAATTGGTTTAAAGGTATAAAAGTAAGTCTAGTGGCCGAACATGGAGCATGGGTGCGAGAAAACGAATGTGAATGGAAGGCGTTGAAACCGCTTAAAAATGATTGGAAATCTCACATAATGCAAATATTTGAAAGATGCGTCGACAGGCTTCCGGGTTCTTTTGTTGAAGAAAAAGAGTTCGCGCTGGTTTTTCATTATCGCAAATCAGATCCGGAACTTAGCGTTTTGAGGGTGAGCGAATTGCGCGACGACCTTATTCAGCTAACCGCGAATAAGGATCTGCAAATACTTATGGGTAAAAAAGCGCTTGAAATTAGATGCGCCGGCGTGAGCAAAGAAACAGGCGGAATGCATTTCATTGTTGAGCGTAAGCCGGATTTCATATTATCTATAGGCGACGATGTCACCGATGAAGATCTTTTCAGGGCGCTTCCCGAGACCGTTTACTCGGTTAAAGTCGGCGTGGAACGATCTAACGCGAGGTACTGCCTTCAGAGCTTCGCTGAAGTGAACGCGCTTCTTGAAGAACTTTCATCTTTTGAAAATTCCGTATTATTAGAAAAAAACTTTATTAAATAATTAATAAATTAAAAACGATATAATGTTTGAAGCTATGAATTAGGTGCGTTTAAAATTTTTAAAACGCGTTAATAAAAAAATTTATTTAGTAAAGAAGGCTGAGATAATGTTTATTAAAAGAAAAATTGCGGAAGAGACAATATTGTTTTTCAGTATATCGAAGTGGGTTTTGTTGTCCACCGTAATAGGAGCCATAGTAGGAACTGCCGCCGCGGTTTTTCTTAAAATATTGAACTGGAGCATATCATTCAGGAACCAATTCGATTATTATTACTATTTGCTTCCTCTGGCATTTTTGATAAGCGTTCTTCTGGTTAAATATTTAGCTCCAGAAGCGGAAGGCCATGGGACCGAAAAAGTAATAGAAGCGATTCATAAAAAAGACAGCAATATAGACTTGATGGTTGTTCCGGTAAAACTTCTGGCTACTATAGTGACTATCGCCTGTGGAGGTTCGGCCGGTAAAGAAGGGCCTTGCGCCCAGATTGGGGCAGGCCTGGCGTCTTATTTCGCTAATATTTTTAAGTTCGATAGTCATGACAGGCGAAAACTCGTTATATGCGGAATAAGCGCAGGTTTCGCTTCCGTATTCGGGACTCCGCTGGCTGGAGCCATATTTGGCGTAGAAGTGCTTTTTGTGGGAACAATGCTTTACGATGTTCTTCTGCCATCTTTTATTTCCGGAATAATGAGTTACCAGGTTGCGGAAACCCTTGGAATTGAGTACTCTAAACATTCGGCAAATTTCGTTCCGGTGTTCAGCGAAATATTTTTTTTAAAAGTAGTTCTGGCCGGAATATTTTTCGGCATATGTTCGATTATTTTCATAGAGACTATGAATTTTTTTGCAGATTTATCTTCGAAGATAAAGTTAAAAAAAGAGTATAAAGCTATATTGGGCGGGTTTATATTGATAGGTCTGACTTTTATTTTTTCAGATCAGTTTCTGGGGCTGGGCATTGAAACTATAGATTCGTGTCTTCCACGGGAAAAAAATATATGGTATGCTTTCGATTATATGGGATTTAATTCCGGAGTTATTTATTCTTATCTTTCTGGAGGCACAATCGTTTGGTACGCCTTTATGGCGAAAATACTATTTACTTCTATAACTTTAAGTTTTGGGGGAAGCGGCGGTGTCGTTACTCCGATATTTTTCATAGGAGCCACTTCCGGAATGCTTTTTGCCCAATTAATGGGACTGGACATGACGACATTTTCTGCTATAGGTTTTGTCGCGGTTCTTGCCGGATCGGCTAATACGCCTATTGCGGCGAGCATAATGGCCATGGAAATATTAGGCGCAGCCATAGCGCCTTATGCTTCTGTAGCCTGCGTGGTGAGTTTTTTTATGAGCGGCCACAGGAGCATTTATCCTTCGCAGGTACTGCTTTTGAAAAAATCGGAATCGATAGATGTGAACCTTGGCGAGCAGATGGATGATATCAGCGTAAAGCCGGCGCCGCGTAAAAAAAGCTTTTTGCAGAAAATTCTCAACTATGTAAATAAAAATAAATCTTGAAAGTAAATTGAAGTTTATAAAGGATGGTGGTCTATTATGGATAATTTATGGTATAAAACCGCCATTATATACGAACTGCATATTAAAGCGTTTAAGGATTCCAGCAGTGACGGCCGAGGCGATTTTCTCGGCTTGACTTCCAAACTAGATTATCTCAGGGACCTTGGAATCGATTGCCTGTGGCTGCTTCCTATATATCCGTCGCCCGGGCGTGACGACGGATATGATGTTATGGATTATCACGGCATCAATCCGGAATACGGTTCTTTGAAGGATTTTGTTATATTTCTCGACGAAGCGCATAAGCGCGGTATAAAAGTTTTAATAGAACTTGTTTTAAATCACACATCAGATAGGCATCCCTGGTTTATAGAGGCGAAAAAAGGCCCTGAGTCGAAATTCCATGATTATTATGTATGGTCCGACACTGCCGATAAATATTCGAAGGCTCGGGTAATATTCACCGATTCCGAGCAGTCTAACTGGTCGTGGTGCGATGAATGTAAAAAATATTACTGGCACAGGTTTTATCACCATCAACCGGATTTGAATTTCGATAATCCCGAAGTGCGCGAAGAAATGAAAAAAATAATTTCTTTCTGGTTCGATATCGGCGTTGACGGCTTCAGAGTGGATGCCGTCCCATATTTGTTCGAGCGCGAAGGCACTAACTGTGAAAATCTGGAAGAAACGCATAAATATATTAAAGAAATCAGAAAAATGATAGACAGTAAATATGAAGGAAAAGTCTTGCTGGCGGAAGCTAATCAATGGCCGGAAGACCTTCTGGCGTATTTCGGAGACAACGACCAGTTCCATATGGCATTCAATTTTCCTCTCATGCCCAGAATGTTCATGGCGCTCAAACAGGAGCACCACGGCCCGATAATCGATATAATAAAGAAAACGCCTGCTATTCCTGAACAATGCCAGTGGGTTATATTTTTAAGAAATCATGACGAACTGACGCTGGAAATGTGCACAGACGAAGAGCGTGATTATATGTACTCACAATACGCCTACGACAGGCAGATGAAAATCAATATGGGTATAAGACGCAGACTCGCACCTTTAATGGAAAACGACAGGAAAAAGATAGAGCTTTTATATGCTATGCTTTTCACCTTGCCGGGTTCGCCCGTTATATATTACGGAGATGAAATCGGTATGGGAGATAATATTTATTTAGGCGACCGCAACGGCGTGCGCACGCCCATGCAGTGGGATGAAAATAAAAATTCGGGTTTTTCCGATTGCAAGCCTTCGATGCTTTACGCTCCGGTTATAACCGATCCCGATTATAATTATAACGCCGTGAACGTGAGCGCGCAGCAAATGAATCAAAATTCATTACTCAATTACGTTAAAAACATGATAAGAGTGAGAAAACTATATAATAACAGCATGATATTCGGCTGCGGCGAAATCATATTTTTATATCCTGAAAATAAAAAAGTGCTGTTGTATATAAGAAAATATAAAGACGATATAATTTTATGCTCTTTTAATCTGGCGAATACGCCTCAGCCTGTTACAGTGGATCTAAGCGAATATGACGGATATCATCCGATTGAAATATACGGAGGCACTAAATTTCCGCCAATAGGCAAATTGCCTTATTTATTGACGCATTCGCCTTACAGCCATTTTTTATTTTATCTTAAAAAACCGAATAAATAATTAAAAGGAGGCGGTTATGAAACAATTTTTAAAGATGACTAAAAAAGAGCTCATCGATTATTTATGGGAAGAAAATCCCGATATTAAAAGGCTTTTGAAATTTTCAAAAATTTCATACGAAGCCAGGAATAATTTTTTCGCTTACCTTAATTTTTATGAAAGAAATTATTTTAACGTTCAAAGCGAGCATTATAACGAAGACATACCGATAGTCGAGCGCAATAACGCTAAAGAATGCATCCGCGTCCTTAAAAATATAATCAGGACCGAAAACGATAAAATATCGGGCCAGTCGGCATTCGAGCTTTTATTTTCGCTGGCGTGCGATAAAAAAGAAGCCGCTGCCGTCGTTAGCGAAGGTTTTTTATGCGAGATGATTTTTTTATTAAAAGGCGTAAAAGCTAAATCGGAAGGTTATTTATGCTATACCAGCCCTGAAGAGTACGAAAACGGCAGAAAAGGCGCCATAAAGCGTTCTGGCATGCTCGATTCGTATTCGCGCCTGATGTTCGACCGGTTTAAAAATTTTAAAACCGGTATGGATAAAGAATTAATTTCCGGGCGCGAAAAAATGAAAAATAAGATACTTAAATATTTCAAGGCTGAAGAATCCGACTGGCAGGATTATAAATGGCACCTGAAAAACGTAATAACCGATCTTGAAACGCTTTCAAAACTCGTGTGCCTTAGCGCTGAAGAAAAAGAAGGGCTGGAACTTGCGGCCCGCTATGGCATAGCTTTTCAAATAACGCCGTATTATCTTTCGCTGTTCAATGAAAATGGCCGTACGCCGAAGGACGCTTCAATAAGAGCGCAGGTGCTGCATAGCGTAAATTACTGCGAAAATGTGGCCAAAAGCCGAAAAGCGGGTGCGGACATGGATTATATGGGTGAAAAATCGACAAGTCCGGCCGATCTAATAACCCGCCGCTACGCCCAGATCGTAATATTAAAGCCGTACGACTCGTGCCCGCAGATATGCACTTACTGTCAGCGCAACTGGGAAATAACCGACCTTAAATCGGCCAGCGTCACCGGCGAAAAATTAAAAAAAGCCATTAAATGGATCGCGGGCAATCCTAATGTGGTAGAAGTGCTTCTTACGGGGGGCGACCCGCTGACGCTCACAAACGGCTTTCTGGACGGGGTTCTTGGAGAGCTTTCGAAGATAAAACATTTGATGCGGATCAGAATAGGGACCCGTACGTTAGTTACAATGCCGCAGAGGATAGACGAAGGTCT
>MWBZ01000103.1 GCA_002069765.1 bacterium ADurb.Bin243 | reverse complement strand
GCTTCCGCCCCGAAGCGGTTCCATTATAACCACGCCCACCCCTTTTTTTGCGGCATATTCGAGGCCTTTTTTACCCGCCTGGAAATCTTCGTCCATATAATTATACTGTATCTGGCAAAATTCCCAGTTATAGCCGTCTATTATTTCTATAAAACTTTCAAAGCGGTCGTGAAAAGAAAAGCCTATATGTCCTATGCGGCCGTCCGCTTTAGCTTTTTCCATTTTTTTCATTATATCGAGTTTTTTAGCTTTCTGCCACGCTTCTCCGCCGAGCGCGTGCACCAGATAAAAATCTATATGATCGCGGCATAGTTTTTTTAACTGTTCGCCCAGGTATTTATCGAAATCTTCGGGCGCCTGGCACAGCCACAGCGGAAGTTTCGTGGCCACTTTCACTCCGGGCGCCCTGCCGTTGCCAAGCGCTTTGCCCACTATAGTTTCGCTTTCGCCGCCGTGGTAAACGTACGCCGTATCTACGTAATTTACGCCCATGTCCACGCCTTTTCTTATGAGGTTTACGGCCGCTTCTTCGTCGACCTTTCCGTTTGCGACCGGCAGCCGCATAGCTCCGAAACCCAGTATAGATATGTCTTTACCCGCGAGTTTTCTATAATTCATAACAATCTCCTTTAATCAGCGTTTTTATATTCGGCCGCTTCACGGTTAAAATCCATTTCGTCTATTTCAAGCCTGTACCATGTAAAATCACCGGATTTCAGTTTCCATGTAACCGCAAGTTTAGCCGCCGCTCTTATTCCCGAAAATTCTTTATACCCGCCGGGCTCGGCCGTAACAAGCCAGTCTTCGAGCGTAGCGCCTTCTTTGCGTTCATAATAGCGCTTAGCCTCGAAGCTCAAAAAATCGCCGTCTTCGTTAAACCTGTAAACGCCGGAAGCTTCGGTGCCGCCATAATTCATGACCGCTTTAACGCTCGCCGCGTCGAGCTGCTCAAATTTTATATATCCGCTCATAAGCGCCGCCGGCGACCAGACGCTTTCGCCCATATAGCGAAGGAGCGTGCCCTGATCGATTTCTTTTCCGGCCGAATCGGCTATCTTAAATAAAGACATAAGTTTAATCAGCATGCGCCCGTGGCCGTCTAAATATCTGTCACAGCCCGATATATGAACAAGCGGCGCCGCTTCTATACGCGCTTTCCATAAAAACCCGGGCTTATCGCCGACAAGCCATTGTCTGGCTGAAACAGGCATCCAGGCGCCGTCCGGCTGGGTCCTCAGGCTGCCGCGCTGGGTAAGGTAAACGGTTTTTGAAATTTCCTTTCCTATCAAATTAGACCGTTCAAGCCATTTTTTTATCGAAGGGGGAAGGTTTGCCGTATTTTCGGTCGTAATTTTTATTTTTCCCGTTCCGGCCGAGGACAGAACTAAATCCAGAGAGTCTTTAAATTCTTTATCGAAGCTCCATACGCCGTAAGCCGCCACCGCCGCCGCAAATATTATTATATTGGGAATCGTGCCGAATTTTGCGTCTTTAAAACAGGATATTATCAGAGGCTGTGATATAAAAACTCCGCCAACTGCCGCTATCCACCAATATTTATTGTCCGATAAAAACATGATGGCGGTTAAAATAAACAGAAGGGTCGATATAAGCCATAACGCTCCGGCGGCCTTTGAAATAGGGCATGTAATTTCTTTAATTTCTGCGTAATTGAAAGCTTTTGCAAACCCCATAAGGTGTATCGCGCCGTGAATAAAAGTCAAGAAAATAAAAAAGTATTTAATCATGCATAGTTCCTTTTTAATTTCTGGAAGCTTAAAAATAAATTTCAAAGCAACTGATATTAATTTTTTCCTGAATCAGATCCGGATTTTATAGATTTTTTTACGGCGTCTTTTTTGATCCGCCCGTTTTTTTTATCATTGCCGCCTTCGGCGGCAGCGGGCGCCGCGGCTATATTGCATTCGGTCAGTTTTACATCGAATTCCATCGTAGTGCCGTTATGCCTGTAAGAATAGCTGGTTATTCCCACTCCGGGGACAAATCCGGCTTTCTGCCTGTCGGGGTTCGTCAAATAAAACAGCCAGTACTCTCTGGCATTTTTAATTCCGGCGCCCTTGACCGATGAAAAATCACTATCCACGCATTCTTCAACGCGCCAGCAGTATTTTCCGTCGGTTCTGGTCACCTGTTCGGCTTCGCCGAACACTTTTCCGGCGGCAAGCGGAAAATCGGCTATCATATCGCTTTCGTCCACGAGTTCATATAGCGAATCGTTTTCATCGTTAATTTTTTTCATGGCGTTGACCGCGTTTTCGCCGCTTAAAAGGTAATAAGAGCCGCTGCCTGCCAGAACGAGCAGGTAATCTCCGCGCTCCGCGGGTAATCCGGTAAATCTGGATAAATCCAGAGGATAACCTTTCAGCAAGGCGGCCGTTATATTTTCACGCTTTATTACATCGGTGATTTCCATCTTGAAGGTAATCGGCCTTGAAAATTCTTTTTGAGTGCCTTCTTTCAAGTATTTTACATTCCCTTTATAAATCCAGTAATTGCCTGCCGAAATAGGGATTCCTGAAACGGCCGCGTTTGCGTTTTCAGAAGCGGATAAAACCGGCGGATTTATAAATAATGGCAATAAAGCAAAAATATATAAAATTAAGTATAACTTAATTATTTTTTTCATATTTACTTTTATACCTTTCAATAATTTAATAAATTTTTTTAACGTTATTTAGTGACTATCATAACGTCGTAATGCTTTTTATTAGGAATAATTCTGACATGGATGGCTTCCTGCTTGAATCTTTCGAGCAGTACGTCGCGGCAATATTTTAATAACTGATCTTTCTTTTTCATTGAAACTTTATCTAATTCGAGGGTTACGTTGATTTCTTCGATCACGTCGTTAATAATTCCAGACCTTTTCCACAAGCCTATTTTTGGAAAGGGATCGATGGTAGAATACTGGTCGAATTTTTCAAAAATTTCAACCGCCGTTTTCTGGACGTCGGTAAGAGGAATTTGCCGGCATTCGCCTTTTTCATCGGGATTATATCTGGTAGGTAACATGATAAGAACCGTGCAATAATCCTGATCATCCTGCTTATCCGCGCGTGGGATTTCAAATTTTTCTTTTAAAGCTCCGATTTTTTCCCGGGCCGAATCGCTGTAAGCCATAGAATCGGTAAAAGGCAGTAAAAGCGCCATAAATATAATAGCTTTAAATAATACGGCTTTTAAAAATTTTTTATTCATAATATACCCTCATTATTTATAATAAATATGCATCGAGCACGCGACAAATCATACCGTATTATCGGCTTTATGTCAAGCAAAAATTGTCCTGTATAGCGGCGCTTTAAAGCGTCTTAAGCTTTTTAAATTTATCATAACCAAACCGGTTCCCTAAATTAAAAATCGTTTATTCACAGGCTATTGCGCTTACATTTTAAAAACAAAATATTATTTGACATCTACTTTTTTTTTAGTTATAATCGAGTATATAAGTTCGGTATAAAGTTCAGCTTAAAGAGGTATTACTTGAATATTCAGCTTTCTCTTCAAGAAATATGCGATTTCTTTATCCAGAGTTCAGATATCGTATATGCCCACACATCCGATGGAATAATCACATACGCCAATGAAAATATAGAAAAAACCATAGGTTATACCATTGAAGAAATTAAAGGCAGGCATTTTTCCGAATTTATTCATCCTGACGATGTGGAATACGCCGGAAAATTATTCGAAAAAGCCCTTCTGCATAACGAACACACTGAAAATTTCCGGTTCAGGATCCGCCATAAAGACGGCCGGTTTTTACATTTCGATTTCAAGGCCCATTCAATATTCAAAGAAGGCGTTTATAAAGGCGGGATCGGCATAGGCCATGATGTAACCGCCAAACTTATAACCGAGGAAGCGCTCGGAAAATCCGAAGAAATATATAAAGTAGTAGTGGATAAAGCCCGCGACGTGATCTATACCGTTTCTCCAGAAGGAATAGTCACTTCAGTTAATGAATTCATGAAAACCGTAACCGGATTCAGCGCCGAAGAAGTTATAGGAAAGCCTTATATTTATTTTATTCATCCCGATGAAATCGAGTACGGCGTTAAAATTCATGAAGCGATTATGCGCGGCGAAAAACCGCCGGTATTTGAAATGCGGTTCCTCAAAAAATCCGGCGATTATTTAAACGCGGAATTTTCCACAACGCCGCTTTTCCATGAAGGCAAATTTTTAGGAACGCTCGGCATAGGGCGTGATATAACTGAAAAAAAGAAAAACGAAGAAAATTTAAAGCTCGCTCTTATAAAAGAACGGCAGGTCAACGAGCTCAAGCAGCATTTCATATCAATGGTTTCGCATGAATTCAGGACGCCTCTTTTTCTAATAAGCGGAACTGCGGAGCTTCTTGAAAACGGTACAAAAGCGTATTCCAGCGATAAAATTAAAAAAAATTTTAAAACAATAAAAGACAATGTCAAAAGGCTTTCTAAAACTCTCGACGACATCGTTTTACTGTGCAGCGAAAATCACGAAGGAATTTTTAATCCCAGAGCGTTAAATATCATAGACATGTGTTTGACTATAGTAAAAGAAGTCTGCCTGGATTTAAAAACCGAAGGCCGCATAAAATTCAGTTATTGCGAAAAAATATCTCAAATGAACACTTTTCTTATCGATTGCGAAATTATGCGTCATATCTTGACTAATCTGCTTAACAACGCCGTAAAATATTCAGCCGGTTCATCCGATCCGGTAGAATTCCGGGTTGAAAATATCGATAACATTCTTAAATTCACTATTTCAGACAGGGGCATAGGAATTCCTGAAGCTGAAATTAAAAATCTTTTCCATACATTTATGCGCGCTTCAAACGCGTCTAAAGTTCCGGGCACCGGAATAGGGCTTGCGCTGGTCAAAAAATTCGTAGATATCCATAAAGGCGAAATATTCATAGAAAGCGCCGTCAACGAAGGTACTAAAGTTTACGTAAATATACCGGCGCAATCAAAATAAGCCTTTCAAATTTCAATATCGTAAACAATTTCGCCTTTTAATATAGTCTTGCAAACTTTAACGGTATCAATGAGCTTAGGTTCTATCTTGAAAAGGTCGTTGTCCAGTATTACGATATCCGCGTCCTTGCCTACTTCTATACTGCCGGTAATGCGCTCGTTGAAAGTCGAATATGCGCCATCGATCGTGAACGCCTTTAATATCTGCGCCACCGAAACGCTCTCATTTTTATCCAGAACGTATTTATCGCCGCCGCAATTTCCGGTTCCGAATATATCGCAATACGCCTGATTATCTATATCGCGCGTAACGGCCGTCTCGACGGCGCACATCGGGTCCGGCTCGATAGTTACCGGATAGTCCGATGACGCGGCGACAGTGACGCCGGCCTTGAAGAATGACCCGATAGGGTGCTGACGCTCGGCCCTTTCGCCGAGTTTGGGCAAATCGATATTTTCCCACGTAAAAGGCATCTTGAAAGCCCAGTAAGGCTGCACGTTAGCTATGACGCCGAGCCGCCTGAACCTGGCGTAATCGCCTTCAGAAACCAGTTGCAGATGCGTTATAGTATTGCGAAAATCTCCGTCGCCCGTAACTTTCCGGGCTTCTTCGAGCGCGTCCAGGACATTTCCGGTCGCCGCGTCGCCGATCGAATGCACGTGCAGCTGGAACCCTTCATTGTTAGCCATAGCAAAAGCTTTTGCCAGTTCGCTCTTATCCCATAGAAAAACGCCGCGGCCGTCAAAACCCAGGCCGCCCAGCCTGTACGGTTCGCGCAAAAACGCGGTGCCATGCTCTACCACGCCGTCCACGAATATCTTGGCGACACCGGCTTTTATCAGGTCGCAATTATATTTTTCCCTGTTTTTTTTCAACAGGCCGAACTGTTCCGCGATGTCCTTCCGCGGGTCGAGTACGGCGGAACCGGCCACTCTGAGCGTCAGTTCCCCGCGCTCCCTCAACGCGCCGAGGCTTTCGAAAGGCGCGTCTATCGCCATCACGCCGACATACCCGTAAGAATTCATCATTTTCTGGAAACTCTTGAATGCTTTTATTCGCTGTTCCGCGCTGAATTCCTCGAATTCGACGAGTTCCATAGCGCTTTCCTTCAGAGTGCCCCACGGGCTGCCCGTTTGCGGATCGATTTCTATCACGCCGCCGGCCGGCCGGCGGGTATCGCTTCCAATTCCGAACGCTTCGAACGCGCGGCTGTTCATCCAGCAGCCGTGCAGATCAATAAAGGTTATTATGACCGGCCGGTCCGGGCATATTTCGTCGAGCCTCTCTTTTCTCGGCCCCCGCAAAAGTTCTTCGCCCGAAAACATTTCGAGCGTCAGGCCCCCGCCGTAATATATTTCTTTTCGCGGATTGGCGCTTATATAATCGGCTATTATTTTTCCGGCTTTTTCTAAACTTTTGCAGTTATAAAGGTTTATCTGGTATAATTCAACGAGTTTAGCGCCAGGTGCGTGGACATGCGTGTCCCAGAAACCGGGCAGCGCTATTTTCCCGCCGAGATCGACGACGGCCGTTACCGCACCTATAAATTCGGTTACGCCTTCAGCGCCGCCGGCATAAACTATTTTTCCTTTATCCACGGCTACAGCCTCAACTGCCGTATCGTTCGATCCGGCGGTATATATGACGCCGTTTTTCAGCACCATGTCAGAACCGCCGCTCGATGCCGCCTCGCACAGTCTCGAAGAAAATAAAATGAAAAACGCGGCCGTCAAAACCGCCAGACTAGCCATCCAGCACAGGCACATTGAATTATTCCCCTATCGTTTCTAAAATTACGCCGCATTCGGGTCGCGTTTTTTTATGTAATCAAGTATTTCCTTCGCAAGCTCGGAATACGCCACTATTTTATCGTAATCGAGCTTGACGTTGTTCAAATATTGAAATACCAGCGAGTCGCCGTTCTTTGTTTTCGGAAGTATGCCGGAAAAGAAAAAATTCAGGCCCTCGATTTGCGGGGCCATGAAGTAAGTGTTCGGGTCTTCGAGGTTCAAAAACAGGGTTATCGACGCTATGTGCCGCAGGCAGAGTTCCTTTAATATAATTTTGATTTCGTTGACTACGTTCGAGCCGTATTTTATCACGAAGATTTCGGCAGTCTCTTCTGTCGCATAAATTCTGGTATTTATGGACGATTCCTTCGTTTCGAAGGTCGGACCGGCGCCGGCCGGGTTCACGTATTTATTTTCAGCGCCTATGTTTTTATATAATTTCTCTATGATTTCCTTATGAGCCTGAGGGGCATAAATATTCACCGGTTCAGGTTTTTTAGTATATTTATAACCGAGCACCACGCTTATCCGCTGGGTCGAGTCGCTGTCGATGCCCTTGAATTCCCATGTGGCGGGACTCGTGGCAAGTTGTATTCCGCAGTCGTTGAAGCCGCATTTTAAAATAGTTTTCTGGGTAAAAGGGTGATTGGCCACGGAATACGAATATATCCCGAGAAGCCTTTTTTGCGGAAGCTCGAAGAGGCAGTCTGTGAGCCTTTTGAGGCAGCCCTGGCCGCGGTATTCGGGGTTTACGAAAACGAAGGTATATTCGGCCACCGGGGATTCGGGTTCCGGGTAATGCAACGCCACGTGACCCATGAATTTTCTGTCCTTCGTGACGGCCACGACCGAAACCAGTTCGCCTGTTTTGTTCATTTCCACTATCTGGTCCGGATAATAAATATGCTCGTCGAAAAAAGTGTATCCATGAGACTTATAAGCGCCCTTGGATATTTCTATGGATTCGTGCGGCTGCATCGGCCTGACGTCGTATTCGATCTTTTCCGTTATCACGGCGGGCATTTCTTTAATAGGCGCCTCCACCGCGAGTTCCGAGGCAGGAAAATAATCCTTTATGTTTTTCGCAGGCAGGTATTTGATAAGGTGCGTT
This sequence comes from bacterium ADurb.Bin243, assembly GCA_002069765.1. Classification (GTDB taxonomy): domain Bacteria; phylum Muiribacteriota; class UBA9980; order UBA9980; family UBA9980; genus UBA9980. Next base: position 5,461 of record MWBZ01000103.1, on the reverse strand, counting down.
TCTTTGCCTTCGTTTCCGAGGTTATGAAACGACACTACGTCCATGGATTTTTTCAAAAGGAACGTTCCGAGGCCGCCTGTATTGTCCGGCGAGGCATCCGACAGCGGGCTGAATTCGGGGACCTGTTTCGGATCGTATGGAATTCCTTTTTCCTTCAAAACGATTTTTATGCCTAGCGGTATTTTTTCGCATATTATATCGAAAGTATTTTGCTCGGACGATTCGAAGGCGTGCTTTATGATATTGGTTATTCCTTCCTCGAGCGCCAGTTCTATTTTGTAAATATCTTCACCGGCGAATCCAAACATTATTGATACTTCCCTCACGCATTTCTGAGCTATCGGAAGAAAGGAAACATCATTAGGTATCGTCAATTTCAAGAACCTGCGGTCTGCCATTTTATGCCCCCATTTTAAAATAATTTACCAAAGATCTAATCCGGCGCAATTTCGGCCGGGTGATAATCCCGCTTATTCTATCACATCTCGAAGAATTATGCAAACGGCCGCCGCCGTTGCCCATGCGGCATCAGGGCCTCCGCTACATCCTTCAAAAATTTTGTCTGGCCACCGTTACAAGGTTAAAAACAACTTTAACAAAAATTTTACAAATTGCTGAAAACTATTAACTTGAATTTTGTAAAAAAATCTAATATAATAAAAGTAAGGTCATTACCTTGTTTTCTAACGACAGGTTCGAAGTTATAAGTCAAGTAAATAAATGGAGCGTCATGGATTTTTTCAAAGCAATATCCGAATCATTCTACAACAATCTGATCGCGGGCAATTCTTATCTGCTTATATTTTCCGGCGTCAAGATCACGCTGATTATAACCATTTCCGGGCTCATCATCGGCACCGTTCTCGGCGCGCTGCTTTGCGCCATGCATTATTCCGGAAATAAATTATTAAAATTCATTTCAAAAGCATACATCGTGATCGTCAGAGGTACGCCTATATTGCTTCTTTTAATGCTGCTGTTTTATGTAGTATTCGCCAGAAGCAGAATGGACGCGATATACGTCGCGGTCATCGCCTTCGGATTGAACAGCGCCTCGCATATCGCCGAAATCATGAAAGCGGCGCTGGAAGCGGTTGATCCGGGCCAGATAATGGCCGCGCGAACGCTCGGATTCACGAAGTACGGCGCTTTCTATCACATCACGCTTCCGCAGGCCGGCGAATATGCCAGGCCCGTTTATCAAAACGCCGTAATAAATCTCATACAATGGACGTCGGTCGTGGGGTATATTACCATAGCCGATCTGACAAGAGTTATCAACAGCATAGGCGCGAGGACGGCGGACCCGTTTTTTGTAATATTTTTAGGCATTCTCATCTACCTGATGCTCGCATATATCACTTATCTGATTTTCAACATGGCCGACAGGAAAAAGAGGGTACGCAGATGATCAAAGTGGAAAATTTATCGAAAAGCTTCGGCAGCCTGAAAGTATTGGAAAACGTAAACGTCGAAATTAAAAAAGGCGAATGCGTCGCTATTATAGGCCCTTCAGGCACCGGCAAAAGCGTGTTTTTATACTGCCTCAACGGCCTTGAAAAGAACGACGGCGGCAACATTTATATCAACGGAACCAATATTTCCGATAAGAACACGGACATTAATAAAATCAGAGAAAAAATGGGCATGGTTTATCAGAACTTCAACCTTTTTTCACATCTTACCGTTCTTGAAAACATAATTCTCGCGCCTGTCAAAATCAGAAAAATCCCGCGTGATAAAGCGATTGAAAGGGCGCTCAAACTGCTCGAAATGGTTTGCCTTGTCGATAAAAAAAACAGTTATCCCGACGAATTGTCCGGGGGCCAGAAACAGCGTATCGCCATTGTCAGAGCGATGGCGATGGACCCCGAAGTGGTGCTCTTCGACGAACCCACTTCAGCGCTCGATCCGACCATGGTGGGTGAAGTTCTCGCCGTTATCCGCAACTTCGCGAAACTCGGCTTTACGATGCTCATCGTCACGCACGAAATGAATTTCGCTAAGGAAGTCGCCAGCAGAATATTATTCATGGACGAGCGCGGAATTTATGAAAGCGGCTCACCCGACGAGATTTTTAATAACCCCAAAAAAGAGCGGACTAAAGCGTTTATCAGAAAATTAAAAACTTTCAATTATAACGTCAATTCTTATAATTTCGACCTCATCGAAATGAACTCCCAGCTCGAATTATTTTGCTTTAAATATGCTATAGAGCGCAAAAAAAACGACTACGCCAATTTAGTTCTCGAGGAAATGATAACGCACATCCTTAAATATTGCTATGACGGAAAACGCCCGCCGAACATCGACATCACGGTCGAATACGGCGATATCGATAAAAAAATAGAAATCGAAATCATACACGACGGAAAAACTATCAATCCTTTCGAAAAAATTTCATTCGAAGCGGCGGGCAAAGACGGAGAAGCCTTAAATGCAAATGGAGGTGACGGCGACGACGACGACATGGGCATATTCATAGTATCGAATATAGCCACGGACGTCAATTTTAAAAGCGAAAACGGGCTTAATAAATACAAAATTAAAATTTAGCGATTAAGGAGATGTTTTAAATGAATTTAAAAAATAAGTTGCTGGCTGTAAGTCTGATAGGGCTTTTTATTTTGACCGCCGCGCCGTATTGCCAGGCGCAGACGACCGAAACGGCCGTTAATAAAGCCGCCATAGAGCAGATGATTAAAGAAGATTTCTCGATCTTGAACGGCAAGACCGGCACCGCGATTTTTGACAGATGGGGAGAAGAAAATTTAAAGGCATTGACTAATGTTTCATGCGACTGCAAAATAGAAAAATTCATTTATTGTAATACGATCACGGATTGCCTGGCGATGATAAAATCCGGCCGCGCAGATTTCATGCTTACTACCGACGTTACCGCCGCTTACGTGGCAGAGAGAAATCAGGACATTAAGGCGATTATCGCCCCGGGCGAGCTTGGGGCCGTTATGATGTTAAGGGCCTCCGATTCATCGCTGAGAGATTCGTTCAACGCCGCTATTAAAAAACTTAAAGAAAACGGCCGGATCGGCGAATTAGAAAAAAAATGGATCAAAGAACTTCCCGTAGGTCAGGAACCGGCCGGAACAAAGATCGAAAAAACCGCTGATACTGAAACCGTTTACGTCGGCGTATCCGGCGACATGCCGCCTCTTGATTACGTAGCGGCTGACGGAAAACCGGCGGGCTTCAATGTCGCTCTACTCGGCGAAATTTCAAAACTGATCGGCAAAAACATTGAAGTCGTTTCCATCGATTCACAGGCAAGGTTTGCCGCTCTTGAATCGAAGAAAATCGACGTTTTTTTCTGGATAATAATGCCCACGCATGAATTCGTCAGAGAAAAATTGAAAGAAAATGCCGATGAACAGGCTTTTTATAAAAAATTCACGTTCACCGAACCGCATTGTCTGGTTAAGACAGGATTATTGATGAAAAAATAAGACTTACGCCATCTTTAAAGAAATTAAAACAGAAAGCGCGACGGCAGATAACGCCGGCGCGCTGGTGAAAATTAATCGAGAGGCCGGCCAATTAATGGCCGGCCTCTTGCATTATCGTACGTGCCGTCCGGGTTTTTAACTATATTTTCAAAAATCCCTCGGGAAAATTTATTAGTGAACAGAGCATAGTTGATAGTGAATAGTTATGGATATCTTAATATTTTATTCTGCTGCTATTTAAATTTTAAACTAGTTCCTTTGTATTTTAGCAGGTAGTTTGGGCAGGGCGCCAGATAATTTTTTTCGGGGACGCGTTCGAAAATCCCTCCGGGATTTTCGCCGCTTGAGCTCGGCTTCTCTCGCCCATCCCTGGGCTCCGAAGCCTCCGCTACACCCCTTCAAAAATTATTCTGGCCCCTGCTATTAGGTTAAAATAATTTAAAAATATTTTAACCAATAGTAAAAACAACAAAGTAATAAATTAATTAATGTCGTAATCCCTTTTAAATCAGGTCTTTTCTTTGAATATTATAAAAATAAACCGGCGTTAATAGGTTTATATAATAGTCGTAATCCCTTTTAAATCAGGTCTTTTCTTTGAATGCCCAAGGCCCTTTTCGCCGAGCTGGAAAAGCCGGGCATTAGTCGTAATCCCTTTTAAATCAGGTCTTTTCTTTGAATTTTTCCATAGTGGCGATTACCTCTACGACTATATTGCCTATGTCGTAATCCCTTTTAAAACAGGTCTTTTCTTTGAATAGAATTTAAAGTAGCTGCTCTTGAAAATAGAACAGCAGCACGTCGTAATCCCTTTTAAATCAGGTCTTTTCTTTGAATAATACGATAAAATTGTATGCATCAAAACAGAAAAAACAAAAGTCGTAATCCCTTTTAAATCAGGTCTTTTCTTTGAATATTATGGTAGCAAATAATTCATTTTTGGTCTTGACAAATAGTCGTAATCCCTTTTAAATCAGGTCTTTTCTTTGAATTTATAAAAATTGTTTAACGGCTGATAAACTACAGGATATAAGTCGTAATCCCTTTTAAATCAGGTCTTTTCTTTGAATTTAAATGATCATGTATCGGCCTTATATGCAAAGTATACCGAGTCGTAATCCCTTTTAAATCAGGTCTTTTCTTTGAATACGCCGACTTTGACAAAATAGCGGTCGAGGCGGCCGCCGGTGTCGTAATCCCTTTTAAATCAGGTCTTTTCTTTGAATGACCATAAAAATGGAAATAGACGATAGCGGGCATACCAAGTCGTAATCCCTTTTAAATCAGGTCTTTTCTTTGAATTCGCCATATCTATGTCTATGAAAAATGCGCTTATATCTGTGTCGTAATCCCTTTTAAATCAGGTCTTTTCTTTGAATATTTTTAATCACATTATATAATGATAGGGTTTAATTTTACAAGTCGTAATCCCTTTTAAATCAGGTCTTTTCTTTGAATGATAGGTTAGAAGTGAGAGTAAAGGCATTAAATGCCGGTCGTAATCCCTTTTAAATCAGGTCTTTTCTTTGAATACTTAACTACGGTATGCGCTAAGGCGGAGCTCCCGCCTTATGTCGTAATCCCTTTTAAATCAGGTCTTTTCTTTGAATAGAGTTAAATACTATACTAAAAGAAGCACAGCACAGCTTAAGTCGTAATCCCTTTTAAATCAGGTCTTTTCTTTGAATAGAATTCGATTTATCGGTAAAAATTCAATATACCCAAAAAAGGTCGTAATCCCTTTTAAATCAGGTCTTTTCTTTGAATAAAAAAGATAATGTGAGGGTACTATGTTGCGATAATTGTGAAGTCGTAATCCCTTTTAAATCAGGTCTTTTCTTTGAATTTCACATGTAAACAGGAGCGAAAACCTTAAAGCGGCCGGAGTCGTAATCCCTTTTAAATCAGGTCTTTTCTTTGAATGATAGGTTAGAAGTGAGAGTAAAGGCATTAAATGCCGGTCGTAATCCCTTTTAAATCAGGTCTTTTCTTTGAAT
>MWBZ01000102.1 GCA_002069765.1 bacterium ADurb.Bin243 | reverse complement strand
CTTCCCGCCTGTAATTTCCCACGCCGCGGCAATTCTGGATGGCTTGAAGCTTCTGGTGAATTTCGCGCCTGTTTTAGCGCCGGTTATATGCGCGTTGAACCGTTTGGCGATATCGTCGGTATAACCCGTATAATAATTGCCATTTTCACATTCCAGAATATAAACGTAAAATTTTTTTTCTTTGCTCATCGTAAACGCGCTTTTTTAAAAAATTTATTCGAAAAGATTTGAGGATTCTAAAATTTAATTTTCTTATAGATTATATATTAAATCATCGGGTAAGTAAATAAATTTTGTGATATAATATGATATAACAAATTAGATTACTATATCAAGGAGCCCTCGATGATTGAAATCAGAGGAAAATATAATACCGCAAAGGTTTTCACGGGCAATATAGAAGCCGGCGCTCGCGAACAGATAAAGCAATTGTGCGACCAGGGCTTCTGCGAAAAAAGCGTCATACGTATAATGCCCGACGTGCATGCGGGAGCCGGATGCACCATAGGGACCACCATGACCGTTAAAAATACGGTCGTGCCGAACCTTGTAGGCGTGGATATCGGCTGCGGAATGGAAACGGTAAAACTCGCGGCGCAGGAAATAGACCTTGAAAAGCTCGACAGGATAATTTATCAGAATATACCGTCCGGCTTCGACGTGCGCTCGAAAGCGCATCCATATTCGCAAAGCGTTGAGCTGGAAAACCTCAGATGCAAAAAGCACATGGATTTGAGGCGCGCGGCTTTGAGCGTGGGCACTCTCGGCGGCGGCAATCATTTCATAGAAGCCGCCCGCGACGAAGAAGGCTTCGTGTATATCGTCGTCCACAGCGGCAGCAGGCATCTCGGAAAGGAAGCGGCCGAATATTACCAGAAAAAAGCTTACGAGGAACTAACCGATATAAACGCCGCAAGGCGTGAAATCGCGCAAGAACTCAAAGCCGAAGGGCGGTTCGCCGATATCGAAGACGCGATGAAAAAAGCCTCCGCGCCTAAAATAATAAAATCGCTCGCCTATCTCAAAGGCGGCAGCTTCGAAGATTATATAAACGACATGAAAATCATCCAGGCATACGCCGACAACAACCGTAAAGCTATGGCCGATATTATAATCGAAACGCTAAAGCTGCCGGTCGCCGAGCGCTTTACGACCATCCACAACTATATAGACACCGATTCGATGATTTTACGCAAAGGCGCGATCTCCGCGCGGAAAAACGAAACGGTTTTAATACCGATGAATATGCGCGACGGCAGTTTGATCTGCATCGGTAAAGGCAATCCCGACTGGAATTTTTCGGCGCCGCACGGAGCCGGGCGGATAATGAGCCGGACGGCCGCCAAACATGCGCTTTCTATGGACGAGTTCAAACACTCGATGAAGGGCATCTATACCACCACGCTCAATAAATCCACTCTGGACGAGGCGCCGATGGCGTATAAGCCGATGGATGAAATAATCGAAAACATAAAAAACACGGTCGAAATAATAAGAGCGATCAAGCCGGTATATAACTTTAAGGCCGCCGAATAAGCTGTTTTACGTTTCGGCTTCGGCCGCTTTTTCATTCCAGAACTTTTTAAGTGCGTCATGGGCATCCCGGGCGTCTCGCACCGCTTTATACCGTTTCCAGTTGTCGGGAAGCAATTTTTTATATCTGGTTTCGCCGAAGCGGGAATCTATCAAAAAAACTATACCGCGGTCGGTTTCGGTACGAATAACCCGTCCGGCGGCCTGAAGCACACGGTTGATACCCGGATAAACGTAAGCGAAATCGAACCCGCACAAATTTTTATCATCGAAATATCCGGCGATCAACTCCCGTTCCTTAGAAATCTGCGGCAGGCCGACTCCTACGATGATAGCGCCGCAAAGACGCTCGCCGCAAAGATCGATCCCTTCACCGAAAACGCCGCCCATCACGGCAAAGCCGATAACGCCGCCGTTATTTTCGATATCGGCGTTAAAATTACCCAGAAAATTTTCGCGTTCGGCTTCGCTCATGGAAGACTGCTGGACTATTATCCTGTAATTTTCGGGAAGCGACGCGTTCAATTCTTCGAGCACATTGTTCAGATAGGTATATGACGGAAAAAACACCAGGTAATTCCCGGGCCTGGCCGCGGCCGTTTCTCTGACAAGATCGGCTATGGCGCGGTAACTTTGATCGCGCCTGCTGTATCTGGTTTGAATGTTCAGATCTGCCAGCACGCACAACCTGCCGGGATCGAAAGGGGGATCGAGCTTCATCCGGGGCGTTTTTTCGCTTCCGCCCAATATTTTAACGAAGTAATCGAGCGGCGAGAGCGTCGCCGAAAAGAAAACGGCCGCACGGCCGAGTTTTGCCGCGCGCGCTATATGCGGCGCCGGATTCAGGCAGAAAAGTTTAACGCGCGCATGCGATTTTTCTTTGTAGTAGCACGTCAGATGCGTTTCGGAATATAATTCCGAAATTCTGATAAACGAAAGGAAATCGAAAAAAACTTCCAGAACGTCTTCTGAAACATCGTCTTTATCCGCAGCGGCGGCAAAATGCTCCCTCATGGCGTCGGATATGCCTGCTACGGCGGTTATCATCTCTTCCGGCGGAGCCGCTTCATGTATAAATTCTTTATCGCCGCAAAATTTAGAATTGAAATTTTTAAATATTTTTATGAGTTTTGCAAATTTTTTATATAGCGCGGGGGCGTTTTTTCTCAGCTGCTTTCTAACCGCGGCTATGCGTTCGCCGGAAAGTTCGGCCGAATACATTTCGCGGGCGCGTTCCACCAGATTATGGGCTTCATCTATCAAAAAACAATAATCGCCAGGCCTTTCTTCGAAAAATCTCCTCAGATAAACACGCGGGTCGAATAAATAATTGTAATCGCATATAATTACATCTGCCAGCAGAGAAAGATCGAGCGAAAATTCGAAAGGGCATATGCAATGTTTTTTCGCGTAAAAAGATACGGTTTCGAAGTTAAATTCGTCGTTCGCGTAAATATCTTCTATGGCCGAATTCAGCCGGTCATAGTATCCGGCGGCCATAGGACATATCAAAGGATCGCATTCGCGCTCTTCCCGCAGGCAGGCTTTATCTTTGGCGGTTATGGTGACGGTTTTAATTTTAAGCCCGGCCGAACGCATTATATTTATTGAGGTTTCGGCGATCCCTCGCGTGATGTTCTTGGCCGTAAGATAAAAAATCTTAGAGCCCAGAGACTCTCCCATGGCTTTTATAACCGGAAAGAGCGCGGCGGCGGTTTTGCCTGTGCCGGTCGGCGCTTCGGCGAAAACGCTCGTCCTGGATTTGACGGCTTTATATATAAAAACCGCCATTTCCCGCTGGCCTTTACGGTATCCGCCGAACGGAAACGCGAGATTTTTTATCGAAGCGTCTCGCACTTCGCGCCAATCGCTAAGAGTTTTAACGCGCTTCAGGTAAAAAGCGACCAGGCCGTTAAAAAAATCCTCCAGCTCGCCGAAGCTGAATTTTTTGACGAACCGTTTTATATTCCCGGTTAAATGGCAATAATAAGTGAGCCTTACCGCGATTTCGGCGACCGCGTTATCCCTGGAATAAATATAGGCGTAGCATTTGGCCTGTCCCCAGAATTCGGGGTTATCGTCCTCGCCGATATCTCCGATCCCCGAGGACATCGTTTTAATTTCGTCTATGGTTATAAGCCCGGTGCCGGCTTTTATAAGCCCGTCCATGCGCCCGCCGATTTCCAGCAGGGCGAAACCGGCGTCGTATATAAAATTTACGCTGACCTCCGCGCTGTAATCCGGCCCGCCCTCGCGCTGCAGAGCCCGGTGAGCGGCGCTTCCTTCCAGAAGTTTAGATTGCGAAGCTATCGCAAAAGAAAGGTCGCCGCTTTTAAGCGAGGCCTCGCAAAGCTCGCGCACCGAAATTTTTATATTCTTTTTATCCTGCATAGGATGCAATTATAACACTATCGAAGCCTATTGTTCAATAAAAATTTATGTTCGATAAAAATTTCTTGACTTCGAATATAAGTTTGTGATAGACTGACTTTTCTTTACCGGTTGGAACCGTCAATTTCCAACCCGGCCTTTTAAGAAGCGGAAAAGCGCTTAAACTTTCCTGTATGAAGTATCAAGAATGATTCCAATCATTTCATCAAAATCGGGAGAGCTTCAATGAAAAAATCTACGGCATTCGTTTTAATTACCCAGTTATTATTTATCGCCTTATTCGCCGCCGGCGTATCGGCGCAGGAAAGCGCCCCAAGTAAATGGACCTTCATGGTTTTTATAAACGCCGACAATAACCTCGACCGCTTCGGCATTTTAGACATACAGGAAATGGAAAAGGCCGCAATGTCCTCCGGCGTTAACATAGTGGCGCAGATAGACCGCGGCTACGGCAAACCGGCCCGCCGTTACGACGTTACCGGCCGCGCCGCCGACGCCCAGGCCGACGACTGGGGATTGCTCGCTAAAAACGTTGCGGAGCTCGGTGAAGTGGATATGGGCGATTATAAAGAAATGGTATCTTTCGTAAAGTGGGCGCACGAAAATTATCCCGCCGAAAATTACGCGCTCGTAATATGGAACCACGGCGCCGGATGGAAGAAAAAAGAGAACGCGCCGGTTGTAAAAGGCGTTTCTTACGACGATCAGTCCAAAAACCACATTTCTACTAAAGACTTGGGAATAGCCATGGGCGCAGTCCACAATATAATCGGCCGCCCGCTCGACATACTCGCGTTCGACGCATGTCTCATGCAGATGATAGAAGTGTCTTACGAAGTGCGCGAAAACGTAAAATATATGGTAGGCTCAGAAGAAACCGAACCAGGCGACGGCTGGCCTTACGAACTCGTCTGCGCCCCGCTCGTTCAGACGCCGTCCATGGACGCTCAGGCTTTCGCGAAACTCATACCTCAAGCTTACGCTCAAAGTTACGGCTCTAAAGGCAAAGGCTGCACGCAATCCGCTGTAGACTGTTCCAGGCTCGAAGAGCTCGCCTCGGCCGTCGACGCCCTGGCGTTAAGCGTTATGGACGCCTGCGCCGCCTCCACTTCCGAAATAGAAGCGGTTAAAAACGCTCTGGGAGCCACGCAGAAATATTCATACGCCGACAATATAGACCTCGGCCATTTTGCCGAAATGCTGTCTCAGACCTCTAAAAACGAAGCTGTAAAAGCCGCGCTCGAAAGCCTGAAAACGGCTTACGGCCTGTGCATACTCGAAAACCGCTTCACCGGAATGGGCGCGAGGTTTTCCACCGGCATGGCGATTTACTTTCCCCGCTACGGATTTAATTCCAAATACGACACTATTAAATTCAGCGGCAAAAACTGGGACGATATGGTAAGAGCGGTAACGGGCGCGCAGAGCACGGCGGAACCTCCGAATAACGGCGGCACTTCAACGTCTAATCCCGGCACGATCTATCCCGGCGGTTACGATTATCCCGACGTTTATCCTTTTCCGGGCGGCGGGTTTCATCCTCACTGGCCGCATGTACCGCCAATGCCGATGATGTAAAGTAATACTGCGTCGTTTAATATTAGCTGATAAAATCCAATAAGGGAAGGCTGCGTAAAGCAACCTTCCCTTAAATTATTTCCGGGCGGTAATTTATCGGTTAATCCCGGCCGGTTAATAGTTTTTTTATCTTTTGAAACGGCCTAAAATTTTGCGATAAGTTTCATTAAAGGCCCCTGGTGCCTGATTACATATTTATTTTGATCGATGACCGCTTCGACGTACTGCTCTTTATAGCCCGCCGCAAGAGTCATATTTACGCCGGTTTTACGTATATTTTCAAAATCATACTCCAGGGCCAGATGCAGGTTGTTAAACCGCCCGCTCCGATCGCCGCTTCTGAGCGCGAACCCTGACAGCAGTCCGTACGCGCTTAGCCTGGGCGCGATATCGTACCTGGCGTCGAAACCCAAATTCGGCAGCGGCAGAACTTTTGAATAACTGGCCGAAACCGCCGAATTTATATCTTTTACTATAAGCTCGCTTTGCATGGCTCTGAACCCGTATAAAAAATTAATATGGCCCCACGCGGTATTTTTAAGCCTTCTGAATATCAGAAAATCGAAAGCGTCTATTTTAAGGCTGAAATGCACATTAGCGGCGCCGTTTTTAACGTTAAATTTTCGCCCGTCGAACTCGATATCATAATTCAGGTCGCCAGTGGCGGTAAGATCGCTCGAATGGTCGAGCTGTAAAAAACCGATATAACTTTCGGCGCGGCCGCCCGATCTAAAAAACCATCCGAACCCGGCAGAGTTTTTTCTTTTAAAGTTCGCGTTTTCCTTGAAATTCGTTTTTAAATTATATTTCGGTTTTAAAAGCGAGAGCTGGCCGGAAAAACTGTTGTTCCACAGCACGAATTCATCGTTATGATAAAACCATGGCTTCGGGGCGGCTTCGGCCGTTTCAAACGCCTCTTCGCCGCGGGTTTCAAATTCAACGAATATTTCGTCGCCTTGAGCCGGCGGGGACGCCCATGATTTATTAAACGCCCATAACGCTAAAAAAATTATTATAAAAGTAATTACGATTTTTTTAGAAATTATCATATGTCCGCCCTTATGCTTCGTTTTAAACGTGATTTATACCGGCCTACGTTCCGGCCACAATATTTTCATGCAGCATAATATACTTATCGGCATTTTTTTAGCGCTCCGATAAATATTTTATAGCGACGCATGCGAACAACATTTTTCAAATATAAAAAAACGATATAAAATCTTTACAAAATTTTTCTTTTATGTTATAAATTCTACTATATGTTAGTACAGCAAAATTCTTCTTCGATTCCATCCGTCGAAAAGACCGATATAATTTACGGCCTGAATGCGCGCCCGCCCTTTACTGAGTCGCTTTTTGTAGCGCTTCAGCACTTTCTGGCCATATTCGTTCCCATCATAACCCCGACGCTGGTAATAGCGGGCGCGCTTAATTTCAAGCCGGAAGATACCGCTTACATGATCAATATGTCGCTTTTCGTATCCGGGCTTGCCACTTTCGTCCAGGTATATAAAATCGGCCCGATGGGCTCGGGGCTTTTAAGCATTCAGGGAACGAGTTTTTCATTCGTGAGCGCGGTAATCACGGCGGGAAAAATAGGCGGCCTGCCCCTTATATTCGGGTTGTGTTTCATAGGCTCGTTCATAGAAATGATCATCAGCCGTTTCATAAAATCCGCTCAAAAGATCTTCACTCCGCTCGTAAGCGGCCTGGTAGTGACAATGATAGGCGTTTCCCTGATTAAAGTCGGCGTCATAAACTGCGCCGGCGGCTTCGCGGCAAAAGCGGACGGCACTTTCGCCACGGCGGTCCATTATATTCCGGCGGGAATAGTTTTGTTTATAATAGTAGTTTTGAACAGAAGCTCCAATAAATATCTGAGGATGAGCTCTATTATTACGGGCCTTTTCGCCGGATGCGTTTACGCCGCGTTTAACGGCATGATATCTTTCGCCTCACTCAAAACTGTAGAATGGGTTTGCGTTCCGCTTCCATTTAAATACGGCTTCAGTTTCGACGCGGTCGCGTTTATTCCGTTCATACTCATATACATTCTTACGACTATCGAAACCATAGGCGATCTTACCGCTACTTCTCTAAACTCTAAAGAGCCTATCGAGGGTGAAATTTATATGGAAAGAATTTCAGGCGGAGTGTTCGCGGACGGCTTCAATTCTCTTCTTGCGGCCGTTTTCAACACTTTTCCAAACACGACCTTCAGCCAGAACAACGGAATAATCCAGATGACGGGCGTCGCGAGCCGATACATCGGGTTTTATATAGCTTCGTTCCTCGTTTTCACGGGGCTTTTTCCTTTTACCGGCGCGGTTTTCGCTCTCGTCCCTCCGGCCGTTCTCGGCGGCGCCACGCTCATCATGTTCGGAACCATAGCCGCGGGAGGCATAAGAATAATATCTACGGCCAACCTCGACAGACGGTCGGTAATGATAATCGCGCTTACGTTCTGTGCGGGAATCGGCGTCGAAGCGGCGCCGGAAATTCTCGTAAATTTTCCGCCGGTTTTAAAAAACGTATTAAGCTCGGGCATAACCGCCGGCGGCCTTGCCGCTATCATATCCAATATACTCCTGCCTGAAGAAAAAAAATAAGTATAGAATTTTTTATAAAAAAAACATGGATCTCTTGACAAAAACATTGTCAATTAGTATAATTTTACTATAATTTTAAATATTCAACAACAACAACAAAATAGTTCTCGTAAATTTGCGACGATTTTCAATTGTTTTTGTAAAATATTTTTTGCGTTATTTATCAGATAACCTTAAAAGTACGGGGTTGATAGCATGAAGAATTTAAGGAATTTTCCCCTCAAAATAACTTTAGCCGTTTTTATAATTTCACTTTTTCTGGCGTACGGCCAGTCGGGCGCTTTTGCCGGTTCCGGGCACATAATGCTCCAGTCTTTCGGCTGGGACTCCATGAATAATAATCAAAAAGCTAAATGGTACGACCTTATAGCCTCGCGAGCGGCGGATATCGCCGAAGCCGGCTTCACGCTGGTATGGTTTCCGCCTCCGTCAAATTCGGTTAGTCAGCAGGGCTACCTTCCTACGGATTATTACAATCTCGGCACCGAAACCGCTCCTACATTTTACGGCACCCTCGATACGCTCAAAAACGCCATCAAAAAACTTCACGAAAATAAAGTCCTCGCTCTCGCGGATATAGTCATAAATCACCGCTGCGCCGGAAAACAGGACGCTAACGGACTGTGGAACGTTTACCAGTTCCCCTCGGGCAAGGCGGCCTGGAACAACTCAATGATATGCGGCGACGACCGGCAGTTCGACGGCCGCGGCGCAAACGACACCGGAGACACATACGGCGCGGCGCCCGATATAGACCACAACAACCGCCAGGTTCAAACCGACATAATAGAATGGCTCAACTGGCTTAAAACTTTAGGTTTCGACGGCTGGCGCTACGATTACGTAAAAGGCTACGCGCCCGGGTTCGTTGAAATCTATGACAAAGCGACATCGCCAAAATTCTCCGTCGGAGAGCTGTGGACTTCTCTTTACTACGGCAAGGGCATGAGCCTCAGAGAGGCGCCTCAATACAATCAAGACGGCCATCGCCAGCAGCTTTGCGACTGGCTCGACAAATCCGGAAAGCTTTCCACCACCTTTGATTTCACCACTAAGGGCATACTGCAGCACGCGGTCCTCGGCGAATACTGGCGCCTGCGCGACAAAGACGGCAAGGCGGCCGGCTTAATAGGCTGGTGGCCCGAACGCGCAGTAACCTTCATAGACAACCACGATACAGGCTCCAAACAGCAGCACTGGCCATTCCCTTCAGACAGGGTAATGACTGGTTACGCTTACATTTTAACTCATCCCGGCATCCCGTGCGTATTCTGGGAACACTATTTCGATTGGAATTTAAAAGACCAGATCAAAAAATTGATAGCCGTCCGTCAAAAATACGGCATAACGAGCTCGAGCAAACTTCAGATCGCAAACGCCGAAGTCAACCTTTACGTGGGCGTCATCGACTCTAAGCTAATAGTTAAATTAGGTTCGCGCGACTGGTCGCCCGGCGAAGGCTTCAAACTTCTCGCAAGCGGCGTAGATTACGCCGTATGGGGCAAATAAAAGTTTCGATATATTCTAAAACCTATAAAATATTACCTGTATAAAGTTTTTAATAAAAAAAATCGCGGTTCCGGCCGCGATTTTTTTTATGATATTTTTACCTATGATTTTTAATTTTTAATTACATCGCCCAGTCGCGCGGATAATTAAAGCTCTGGTTTATAGTTCTAAAAGACACCAGCGCGATATGGGGCATCTGGCGTTTGAACTGCATGGCTATTATTCTCTTGAGGCAGAAGTCTATCAGCTCGGGCTTTATTTCTCCGCTTTCGGCGAGGATTTTCGGGTTCTCCCGCGCGTCCACGAGGCGGTACAGAGCGTAATCGAGCTCTTCATAGGAATAGCCGAGGTCGCCTTCGTCGGTCTGGCCCGGGAATAAATCTGCCGACGGTTTTTTAAGGATGATTTCATCCGGCACGCCGTGATAGCGCGAAAGCTGTCTTACCTGGTATTTATATAAATCGCCGACGGGATTTATGCCGTAAGCGAGGTCGCCCCAAAGCGTGCCGTATCCGAGAAGAAGTTCGGTTTTATTGGAAGTGCCGACGACCATCGAGCCGCCGAGCGCGGATATATGATATAAAGTATTCATTCTCAGCCTGGCGAGTATATTTCCGAGGCTGTGGCCGTTAAGCGTATCGCCCATTTTAAAGCCGACGATTTTTTCAGAAGAATTAACGCGAAGGAATTTATCGCAGTCGGTGTTTAATAAAAGCTGCTGGGAAGCGAATCCGTCGGCGGCCGCCGTAATGTCGTAAGTCAAAAACCGTATGCCCGATTTTTGGGCCACCAATTCTGCATGGGAAAGGCTTTCGGCGGAAGAGCTTTTATACGGCATACGCACGCCGCATACGTTATCGGCGCCCAGGGCCTCTTTGCATAAGAAAGCCACCAGCGCGGAGTCTATGCCGCCGGAAAGCCCGAGCACGACCTTGTTCATGCCGGTTTTTTGCACTTCGTTTTTGATAAATCTTGTAAGAAGCTCCGTTACGAGCTTGCAATCGATGTCGAGCATATTCAAGCCTCTGGATTTCATTATTTAGAACTCTCCCTTCTATGACGCATTGCGCGTTCCAGCTCACGGATGGTAAGGAACGGATCGTCTTCTTTGAGATAAGAATTCTGGGCTTTTTCGATGCGGGCTTTTTTTATGTCGAGCTCCACTACGAGTTCGTCTTCGTCGAATTGGGCCAGCATGTCAGTGATATCGCCCAGGGGATTTACAACGCACGAGCATCCCGAAAAATTTATGCCGTCTTCCACTCCGGCCCTGTTGACATAAACTATATAAAGTCCGTACAGGTGGGCGTACGAAGATATCAGCCGCTGCCAGAGTTTTACGTTCCAGGGCGAGCCTTCGGCGTTGCCCGAAACTCCGCGCGCCGGCGAAGCGGCGCATATCACAAGAAGGTCGATTCCGTACATGGAATATATGTAAGGCAGCGCCTGATGCCAGGCGTCTTCGCAATTTAAAACGCCTATATTTACGCCGCTTTTAAGCGTGAACGCGTCGATCTGCTCACCGCAGGAAAAATAGCGGTATTCGTCGAAAAGCCCGTATGTGGGCGGATATATTTTCTTGTGAGAAAAAGTCCTGTCGGCGCTTCCCACGAAAAGCGAGTTATAAATATGGCCGTTCGAACGTTCAGAAAATCCGGCTATAATAGACGGGCGGCCCTGCATATATCCGCTTCGGGCATTTAATTCGGCCGCGAATTCGCCGCGTGAAAGAGCCAGATCGTAGGCCAGGTCTTTAACGAAATAGCCCGTGGCGGAAAGTTCTGGAAAGCACACCAGATCGCAGTCTGCGTGTTTTTTTATCAGCTCCGCATGCCTGGAAAGATTGTGATCGAGATCGCCTAGTTTCGGAAAAAGCTGGCATATAGCTATTTTTTGCTTCACGATAAAAACTCCTTAAGTGTAAATCATTTTAAATATATATTTGAAGGAAAAATCGAACATATCGGGGCGCGGCTAATAAAGCGGAATATTATAAGCCCTCGACAGATATAATACGCTGAATACAAAAAAAGCCGCATAAGCGAATATCGCCACGAACGAAATTATGCTTCGCGTAATAGAAAGCTTGAACGCGCGGCTCACCGCTATAACGATCAAAATAAAAAAATAAAGCGCTATAAAAGGGCGCATGGTAACGGTAAACCAGTATTCGTACTGCGGCGGCACCAGCACGAACGAAATGAGCTGAAGCGGAAGCGCCGCATAAACCAGCAGCGCGAGAAACGAATAAAAAACGGAAGTGAAGATAACGTCGAGATTGCCGCGGCCGAACAAAAGTTTTGAATTAAAATATAAAAACATCGAAAGCAGCATGAACGAAAAAATAACGCATAAAAGCGCCGTGGCGGAGTAAATAATAAAATGGCTGACCTTGCTCTGATAAAACTCGAAACCCAGATATGAAAAAATATAAGACGATACCGCCAGCCATATAGTCAGGCATAACGTAATCATCTGCCTTTTAGGCGGCTTTTCAGCGAATTTCGTGAAAGTGTCGAAAGGCCTTTTCAGTATCATCATAGCTATTTCGAAAGGCTCGCCGATTGACATTATGACTCCTTCTAATCCAGTATTAATGGCGCGGCCGAAAGCGCCGACGGCTAATCAGTATATCACAATTTTTTAAAATTCGAAATCAATATTTTATAAATTTCTTCTTTTACCGATTCGGGCCTCTGGTCTATTCTTAATACGCCCGTTCTTATTTTCACGTCTATCTGGTAAAGGCCCTTGATAAGATCGAAAAGCTCTTTTTCCGAATAATTTTTAAGGTAATAAACAGCGTAAAGGGACATTTGATTTTTAATGCCGTTGAAAAAATCCAATTTGGATCCCGAACGGTAAATATTAGCATTATTGCATACTCCATTGCAGAAGAATTCGAATTTTGAAAGCATATCGTTGGCAAACCTGAATCTGTCGTAACCTTTTTTATAAGCCGCGCCGCTCACGAACTCGGCCGCGATTTTATACGCGCCCGTTTTAAAAGTCTCGCTGGCCTCGTTGAGAAGCAAAACCGAAAGCATGGCGCGAAATATCGAAATAAGGCGGTTTACGATAAGGGCGTGATAAACGCCGTGGTCGATAAGTTCTCCGATCGTAACCAGGGCGTTTTTAAGGTCTTTCTTATAGACGCAGTAATCGAGCTCGTTGATCGCCGCAAAAGAATCGGGATCGAAAAAAAATTCGACCTGACTTTCGACGGTTTCGATATCTATTTCGGCTTTTTCATGGTTTAAAATCGCCAGGCGGCCTATTTCGGAATTGATCTGAAATAAATTCATGCGCGAACGTTCGGCCAGAGCGCTCACCGCGTCATCGGTAAACGATTTGCGAGTGCGCGCGGCGAGTTTTCTTGCATAAGCGAATATATCGTTTTCATACATTTTTTTGCAGTTGATCGCGATAAAATTTTTAGTGTTTTTGACCACTTCGGCCACCGGTTTTTTCACGGCGTAAACCAGAATAACCAGGCTCGTCGGATTTTCTTCGGCGCCTTTTTTATCTATGGCGTCGAGATATTTGCAGAATTTCTTCATCATAGGCGACGATGCGCCGAACTCTTCGAGCCCGCGGATTATTTTCACGCAGAAATCTTCGGCCCCGAAAAGGCTGAAAGTGTCTTCAGAAGATAAAAACTCGCCGTAATCGAAATTCGAGTCGCTGATATTTATGTGCCTGGCGCTCGCCGAGGCAAAATGCGCGGCCGCGGCCTTTTTTAATTTAAGCGTAATTTCGCGCGCAAGATCGTCTATCAAAAAGAGCTCTTCGCCGTAAATAAGTATATTGGTCTTTAAATTCAGCCTGGCGCTTATGGCGTCGGCCTGTTTTGGATATATCAGCTCATCGGCTATGGCGGCCGTTTTA
>MWBZ01000101.1 GCA_002069765.1 bacterium ADurb.Bin243 | reverse complement strand
TTGAGCGCCCTGAAAACGCCCATGAATTTAAAACCGTCTTCGGTTATTTTTACCTTAAAGTCCTTCAGCCTTACTTCTTCGCTCTGATTGCCAGTAACCGGAAGTTTTCGGCTTATATAAGAATTAATTTCGATTTCTTTAAGGTGGATTTCAACGGTTCCGCCCTTCTGGATATATTTTAAAAATTCGGACAGATTTTTTTCGAGCGAATCGGCGTCGTCTTTTGTTACAGGAAGAGATGCGAGTTCTTTTAAATTTTCTTCGCCGGGCGCCAGGAATTTATTTATAAATTCCGGCCCGCTATATAGCGCATAAGCTAAAAATCCAAGAAAAAGGAAGAAAAGAACGGACAGCGTGAAAAGGCAGCCCGAGCATGAGCAGCAGCCGCGTTTTTTAGGGGCGTTCCCGGCGGGCGGGGCTCCTGCGGATTTAATTGGCGAACCGCATTGTTTGCAGAAATTGGACCCTGGATCGTTTGGAGTGGCGCAATTGGGGCAAAACATATATTACCATCCGATGATAAATTTTTAAATTAAGTTAAGAGTTCAGAGTGGAGAGTTGAGAACTAAAGGACTTTTTAATATTTTATATGTAAAGCTCGCGGGGCGAGCCCCGGTCTCAACTATTCACTATCCGCTCTATTCACTGATTACTTACCCGCCCGTTAATAAAAAAAGCCTGATTAAATTAATTTATTTAACACAGGCTTACCATTTAATGGAGACGGCGGGAATCGAACCCGCGTCCGAAGATCCGTCACAAAGTTGTTCTACGTAACCTAGCCGGCGATTGATTTCGGATAAAACAGGCTCTCCGGCCGGCCAATTTTACCCAGTATACCTTATGATAATCCGAAGCGGAAAAGTATCAAAACCTCATCGGATGCCCGAGTTTGTAAACACTCACAGCGCCACCCCGGACGCCGCCGCTATGAGCGACCGCCGCTAATTAAGCAGCGAGTAAATATTCGTCGTGTTCTGCGACTATTGTTTGCCTGTTTAAAGAGTCAGACTCTCTGCCACGCCCAACTAAGCTCAAAATCCCCGTCGAAACCTGTCGTCCCCGAATTACGGGATTCGCGAAACGCGCAATTGACAACAAGTTTAATATTTATATATTTTTTCAAAGAGTCGGGACGAAAGGATTTGAACCTTCGACCTCATGGTCCCGAACCATGCGCGCTAGCCACTGCGCTACGCCCCGATAATTTTAATTCGACCCTTTTAAAAAAAGAATCAAATTAAGGTGATTATAACATATCCGCTTATCTTTGTCAAATAATATTTTAACTAATTTTAACCGGCCGCGCGGCAGAATTTAAAGCGAATTCGCGCTTCATTTGCCGCTAATCTGTACCGGCGATATAAGGCTTACGATCTGGCTCAAATAATTCAATGCCTCAAGCGGCGTGATGGCGTTGATATTTATGGATTTTATTTTCTCGATAGCGGCTTTTACCTCTTCGGGGATAGCGGGCGGCTTTGCGCCCGGCGCTTCGAACAGGTCCAGCTGGTTTTCATCGACTTTATGCCTGGCGCCCGTCGCTTTTTTTAAAAGCCTGGTTATATTAGTTTTCTCGTCGCTTTCTTCGAGCGATTTTAAAATATCCGCCGCGCGGCCGACTACCTGTTCGGGAAGCCCCGCGATTTTAGCCACATGGATTCCATAGGACCGGCCGGCCGGCCCCGGAAGGATTTTATGAAGAAATACAACGCCCGATTCGCCGTCCGCCACCGCCACATTGAGATTTTGCACCTTCGAAAAGGTCTTGTCGAGAACGGTGAGTTCGTGATAATGCGTTGCGAAAAGCGTCCGCGCGCCGTCCAGCAGATTTCCGCCGCCGCTGAGAATAAATTCTATTACGGCATAAGCTATCGCCAGGCCGTCGTAAGTGGACGTGCCGCGGCCGACTTCGTCCAGTATTATAAGGCTTTTAGGCGTAGCGTTATTCAAAATATTTGCGGTTTCGATCATTTCTACCATAAAAGTGGATTGGCCGGCGGCAAGGTTATCCGATGCGCCTATGCGCGTGAATATGCGGTCGCAAAGTCCTATTTTCGCTTTTTTAGCCGGAACGTAAGAGCCGGTTTGCGCCATCAGCGTAATCAGCGCCACCTGCCTTATGTAAGTGGACTTACCGGCCATGTTGGGGCCCGTTAAAATCTGTACATGCGAGTGCCCGCCGCCTATCAGGGTGTCGTTATTTATAAAACCCATGTAGTTCATGCGGTTTTCAACTACGGGATGGCGGCCTTCTAAAATCTCTATCTCGTCGCCGCAGGTGATTTCAGGCTTTACGTAATCGTATTTAGCGGCCGCTTCGGCGAATGAAGCCAGAACGTCTGTAACGGCAATGGCGCGGGCCGCATGGTATATGCTCTCGGAATGAGCGGCGATCTCCTCGACGAGCTTCATGAACAATTCGTATTCGAGCTTTTTCTGCCGCTCGTCAGCATTCAATATCTGGCTTTCCATCTCTTTGAGCTCGGGCGTATAAAAGCGCTCGGCGTTAGCGAGCGTCTGTTTTCTAATATAGTTTTCGGGTATCGACCCGAGGTTCGCCTTCGTTATTTCGATGTAATAGCCGAACACCCTGTTATATTTTATTTTAAGCGATTTTATTCCGCTGCGCTTCTGCTCGTTCTGCTCGAGATTTAAAAGCCATTCCTTGCTGTTGTGGGCGATTTTATTCACATCGTCGAGTTCGGCGTCGTAACCTTCTTTTATTATGCCGCCGTCGCGGACGGAAAGCGGCGGATCGTCTTTTACCGCGCGGCCGATAAGTTCCGAAAGCGCCGTAAAATCGTCGACTTTTCCGAAAAATTCGCAAAGGCCCGAACCCGCCGCGGCGGACGCTATAAGCCCGGAAAGTTTTTTTATTTCGTCGAAAGATTTTTTAAGCGCTATAATGTCGCGGGGATTGCAGTTTTTAAGAGCGATCCTGGACATTATGCGCTCCATGTCGTATATGCCGCCGAGTATTTCGGCGCACCGGCGCCTCAAATTAAGGCCGGATAAAAATTCGCCCGCAAGCCCCTGGCGCCACTCAATGGCGGCGATATCGCACAGCGGCGACTCGAGCCATGTTTTTAAAAGACGCGCGCCCATGGTAGTTTTAGTGAAATTCAAAACGCCGTAAAGCGAAGGGATTATATCGAGAGAACTTCTGCTCTGGACGTCGAGGTGCATGAAATTGCTCTCCATGCGAACATTTATCCTTTTGATATGGCCGACCGAGCTTTTCTGCGTTTCATAAAGGTATTTTATAATGGCGCATGCAGCCACCAGAGACACTTTCGAGTTAGCCTCGTTCAGGCCGAAACCTTCGAGCGTGGCCGTCCCGAAATGCGAGTTAAGAAATGCGGCCGATTCGCGGTAATCCAGCGGGTAATCGTCTTCGAAGCGGTTTATGGTAAGAGGCCTCGAGCTGCAGCGTTTCAAATCTAGTACGAATCCGGGCGTGGAAAACAGCTCTTTCGAAATCAGAACCTCGGGAGGCGATATGCGGCCGAATTCATCGAGCATCTGCCGCAGTGCCGAATCGCCGCCGAACTCGGACACGAAAAAATCGGTCGTGGAAATATCCACGTAACCCAGCCCGAATATTCCTTTTTCATAATATATGGCCGCCAGATAATTATTGCTGGTTTCGTCGAGATAATTCGACTCCGTGAGCGTGCCGGGCGTTATTACGCGCGTAACGTCGCGGCGGACGATGCCTTTGGCCTCTCTGGGGTCTTCCACCTGGTCGCAGATGGCTATTTTATAGCCGCGCCTGACAAGCCGCGAAATATAATTTTCGATGGAATGATACGGAACCCCGGCCAGCGGTATGGCGTCTCCGTCGTCGCGGCCGCGCGCGGTCAGAACTATATTAAGTTCCGCAGAAGCGGTTTTAGCGTCCTCGTAAAACGTTTCGTAAAAATCGCCTACCCGAAAAAATAAAAGCATATCGGGATAACGGCTCTTTATCTGATCGTACTGCTCCATCATAGGCGTTTTTGCCATAATGGAATACCTCGCTTGTTTTATAAAGTTTGCGGCGCGTTAAAACGGTTCCGCGCGCGGCTATTTTGAATACTGCTTTTCAATTTCTATCAGTATCGGCTGCTGCATTATTTCTCCGCTTTTTTCGTCCTCGACGAGCTCTCCTGTGTCTATTTCGAATGCGATAGGGCTGCTTCTTACGACGTTCGCATAGCATTTTATCTGCTTATTGACGCGCACGTAAGCCGCCAGCAGGTCGCCGAGCTTGGAAATTTTAAACTGCGTTTTGCCGCGGCCGATGACTTTGAAGCTCAATTTAGTGTCGGTTTCAAAATAATCGAATATGAGCGCGCGCGGCGAAACCATTATCTTGCGTTCGCGGTCAACGAAAAGCTCTACGGCCGAAGGCGAATATATGAGGTCTATCCTGTTTTTGCCGACTTTAAGATTGTTGATCTTGACTTCGTCTAGAGAGTAAAGGTTTCCGAAGCGGAGTTTTCCGTCCATCTGCACTTCGATAAATTCGTTCATGAATATGAGCCCCATGAGCGAACCCCACGTGTAAAAAGGCGCCGTGCGGCAGTAAACGCCGGCCTGGGCCTCGCCGTAGCCGGTGTATGCGCTGTAATTTTCGTGCACATGGCCGGACTTCTGCCACTCGAACTGAAACTGGCGAAGAGATCCGAGAGCCAGCTCGTAAGCTTTTTTAAACATGCCCTGCATTTTGAATCCCTGATATACCAGGTAATTCAAAGGCGGCCATATCCTGCCGCGCCAGTATTCGCCGTCGGGAAGGGCCCTTTTGTCCGAAGCCGCGAGCGACATGATTTTAAATATCGCGCCGAAAAAAGCAGGGTCTTTAAAACGCGAAAATAGCGATTCTTTTATGTCTTTTCCGAGTTTTATAAAAAGCATGGGATAAAAAGAAGTGGGGCTGTATGTCTTTGAAAAAGTTCCATCGGCGAGCACATTGGCGAATATCGAATTAGCCCGGTCGTAAAAATTGTTGAGGATCGAATCCTGAAAATTAGCGGCCTCGGACGCAAAAAACGAATAATCTTCCATCATTTTGAGTTCATTGGCCATAAGCGCCATAACGGCCGCTCCGTAGCCGCATAAAGCGGTAAGGTCCAGGCAGCCGCCGTCCAGAGTGAGTTTTTCTTCGTTAAAATCGAAATCGTCCCACATAGGGCTGTCGTCCAGGCCGGATTCATAAGCCGCTCCCGTTTTTGACGATATCGCGTGAGCCGTGGAAGTTTTGGCGCCGTCGGCCCCTTCGCGGGTATCCGCGCCCCAGGCCATAACGTATGGCTTTGAACCAGTGCGGTTATTTTTCAAAAAATTATAATATTTTTTAAGCTTGTAATAGCAGCTCGACAAAAACTCGCGGTCTTTCGAGTAAAGATAAACGTTCCATACGGCGGCGAATATCACGGGAGGATTGGTGCGGTCGGAGACGTAATCGTCGAGGATAAACTGCGGAAGCCGCCCCGAATCGTCCATATAAGAAAGCAGCTTCAATATGAGATCGGCCGAA
Organism: bacterium ADurb.Bin243; assembly: GCA_002069765.1. Lineage (GTDB taxonomy): Bacteria > Muiribacteriota > UBA9980 > UBA9980 > UBA9980 > UBA9980. The sequence goes on along the minus strand of MWBZ01000101.1, from coordinate 8,136 downwards.
AATTCTGAATTGAACGGCGCCGAGATTATAGAGGCGAACGCGGTATCCCAGTTGAATATCAACGGGCCGCCGCGCTGCTGGGGATCTATGCCGAGCGTATTTTCCATCATCTCTACCCAGGATTTCGTTACCGGAAGAAAAGCGCTCTTGTTGCGCGGGTTATAAGATACGTTCCAGAAAAGTGGCGCGCATATCGCGCTTCCTATATCGTTAAAGTAGCTCGTGGTAAAAGTAGTATTGTTCTGGTAAAATTTCTTTTTGGCCTGAGCGAAAATCCGGTCGAAATCTTCGATTTTAGATATCTGGCTCATTTCGAGCTCGGAAGAGACCCCAAAATAAGTGGTGACGTGAGGAATAACGCAGAAAATATCGCCTTCGGTAATATCTTCGTAAAGATAAAGGCGGCCTTCCTTGAATATATTTTCCACTTTAAGTTCCGACGAAAGCACCGCGTAATTTTCGAGCTGGCATTCGGATCTGTAGGCATGTATGGCGCCGCCCGGATGGTCGTAAGCTTCGAAGCCGAATAACGATTTGGAAATCGTGCGCGATATTTTTATGGCATTTTCGCCGCTGCCTTTAAATAAAAGCAAAAAATAACCGTCGTTGACGTCGACGTTCAAAGGTTCCATTTTAACGAATATATTGAACGGATCGGTTTTAACGAAAGTGACGTCCAGCGCGGCTTCTTTATGAACGTACCTGATGCGGCCGTAGTTGAGGCTGAAATCCCTTATATCCGCCCGCGCGCCGAAAATAGCCGGATTGTCTTTGTGGTGCGGATGAGTTTTAGGGTCCTGATCGCTCTGGCCGACGTTATAGCCGAATTGATACTTGAATGAATCTTCTTTCTTGTCGTAATAAAAAATACAAATTTCGGTCTGATTTTCAATGTTGGATATCAAATTCAGCCCGAAAACGCTGTGGGTATTATATCCCTGAGGATATCTGTCTCCGAATAAAAATTGTTTTGCCATTTTTCACACCCTGTTTATTATAATTTATATTTTTAAATATATCGCTTTTATAATATTCATATTCGTTTTAGCTTATTTACACGGCCGGCCCGGCGCGTTATTTTCCCAATAAATTCTTGAATTTGTCGTACATGACGCCTTCGGTTATTTTGAGTATCGCGGCGCCGTCCATATCGTATATTATCAGCGGATTATATATATCGCCCATTATTTTTCCATAAATTTTAAGGCCCTTCGGCATGCCGCTGAAATCGGCTTTCAATGTATTGTTTTTTAGTATCCGGCGCGGTATCGATAAAGTAAAGCGACCGTCGAGCATGTCTTTATCATTAGCCGCGGCTGAAGCCTTAAATGTATAGTCAGGCGCCTTTATTTTCAGGCGCTCGATAGTGAGCGCGCGGTTTTTAAGAGTGATAAGAGCCTCTACGGTCTGCGCGTTAGCCACGAGTTCCGGAGAGAGTCCGAGAGAAGTCACGAAATCGCCGGCGCCGATATCGGTAAAAACCCTGTTATCTTCGACGTTATATTCTAAAAGCCTGGCTTTGGTGAATAAAGCCCGAAAATCGAGGTCGCCGCCCCTTAAATCGCTTATATTGCCTTTATAATTCAGCTCGATTTCAGAGCTGGCGCTCATTACAAGAAGCTTTGCGACCGGAAAAGCCCTGAAAACAGGCTCTGTATCGAACCCGCAAACTTTTATGCGCGCGTTAAGATCTCCATTAAAAAAAGAATACGCGAGCCGCTCGATATTTACCGAACAGCCGTTAAGCCGGACTTCCGAGCTATACAACTCAAGGGTTTTGCCATTTTCTTCATACCGGTAATATATATCCGCGCCGGCCTGTGAATACGAAAGGCCGCAATTACCGGCTAATCCCGGAAAGTAAAGCGACAGATTCCGCGCGGCGGCCCGGCCGTTCGAATTCTTCAACCCGCCGTCGATTTCCGATTCGCCCTTAACGGTAATCTGATTGGACTGCGAGGTTTTTATATACTTACACGCCAGATCGAAGGCGGTTTCATGCGTAAGCCCGACGCGCGAAACGCCGCCGAGCATCGTAACGCCGGCTTTATTGCCGAGCACTCCTACTTCGGCGGTTTCGCCTTTATAAACGAAGCGGCTGGCGTACATATTAAATTCCAGCGGAATGCCGCGACGCCCTAAATAGCTTAAAATATGCGAGAGAGGGTTGATGACGAGCGACGCTTTGCTCGATGAAAAATGAAAATCGAAAGGATCTCGATCGCTCTTTGCCGGTCTGGCATTAACCGCAAAAATTTCTATTTTTGAAAGCGGGTCGCCGTCAAGGCCTTCGTATGTAACCTTCAACCTGCCGTTTTCGTTTAATACGCCTATTAACCTGGCGTCTAAATTTTTTCTAAAATTCTCGCTTTTCAGGTACAGAAAAAAAGTCGAAAAAAATAAAAAAATAAATATGCAGATCAAATATAAAAATATCAGTATTTTTTTTGAAGTTTGTAGCGTGACCGCGGTATTATTCATTGCCACCTTTGCCTTTTCCAGCCGCCGTCAGGGCTTTTTTCGCCCGGCTTCCGGCGGCGCCGCTTAAAGTCTTTACGATTTTAAGGCTTATGTCCATCGGCTTCGCCGAATGGGTAATGGCGCCTATGGAAATAAGGTCGACGCCGCATCCGGCCGTTTTAACTATATTATCCTCGCTTATTCCGCCCGAAGCTTCGCACAGGGCGCGGCCGGCAATTAATTTTACCGCCTTTTTCATTTCGGATTCGCTCATATTATCGAGCATTATAACGTCGGCTCCGGCTTCGATAGCCTCGGCGACCTGAGCCAGGCTGGAAGTTTCAACCTCTATTTTCATAAGATGGTGCGCCGCGGCGCGCGCCCTGGCCACGGCGGCGGCGATAGACCCGGCCGCCTCGATGTGATTGTCTTTTATAAGAACGCCGTCGAAAAGCCCGAAACGGTGGTTTGCCGCCCCGCCTATAGCGACCGCGGCTTTTTCGAAGACGCGGAAATTGGGGGTGGTTTTTCTGGTATCGACGATTTTCGCTCCGCTGCCTTTAATCATGGCAGATAGCCTGCCCGCATAAGTGGCGATTCCGCTCATGCGCTGCAAAATATTTAAAAACGTCCGCTCGCCGCTCAATATAAGCCGCGTCGGTCCGCTTATCCTGAGGGCTGTTTCGCCCTTTTTCAATTTTTCGCCGTCGCGGCGGCGGCTTAAAATCTTTATGGTATCGCAATTTTTTATCCGAGCCAGAACGTCGAATGTCAAAAGCGCAAATTCGAGGCCCGCTAAAATTCCGTCCGATTTAAAAAAAGCGGCGGCTTCACAGCGGCTTTCACGAGCGATTATCGAATCGGTAGTGATATCGCCGTTGGACGAAAGATCTTCATCCAGAGCCATTTCTATATATTTTCTGACGGTGTTTTCGTTGTACATATATCACCTTTTCATAATATTCTTGTCCGTCGTTTGCAAAAGCCCGCGGGCGAATTTCATTTCGCCGTTCAAGTATTTGATCTCGCCGCCGATAACGCTGGCGGCTACTTTAACGTCTTTTAACCCGGCCGCGCCGATTTCAAAAATGTCTTTGTCTAAAATTGTGAAATCGGCCGCCTTATTCACGGCGACTGTTCCGCGTTCGCGCTCTAAAAAATTTGCGTAAGCGCCATTTTTGGTGAAAATAGAGACGGCATCGTATACGCTTACCCGTTCGCCCTCGTTTGGAAGGTTTAAAAGCGCGTCTATGCCACAAAGAGGCGACATTGGCGTAACGTCCGAGTCTGACCCGCCGGCTATTACCGCGCCGCTTTTGATAATAGAGGCGAACCTGTTGGATTTTAGCGCGCGCGAAACGCCGAGTCGTTCGGCGTACATGCCTTTTTTTCCGCCCCAGAGGGTTTCGAAGACCGGCTGCATGGATAAAACTATCCCGAGTCCCGCGGCTCGCCTGATATCGGCCGCCGATGCGAGTTCGAAATGCTCTATGCGGTGGCGCAGGTAATTTTTAATTCCGCCGCTTTTGTTCAAAACCTTCTCATAGCTATTCAGCAGAGAATTTATCGCGCGGTCGCCGATCGCGTGAAACGCCGCCTGCAGGTTATTGAGCTGGGCCTTTTCTATAAAGGCCGTCATAAATTTTTCGTCCATATATAATGCGCCACGGTTTTGCGGATCGTTTCTGTAAGGCGAGCTCAAAGCGGCTGTAGCGGAGCCGAGCGAGCCGTCCACCAGAAGGCAGCCGCCGATGCGCCTGAACCCGAGTTCCGCCGCCCGCTCGAAATCGCCGGATTGGTCGAATAAAATTATATTTATTCTGTTGCGGCCTGATTTAATTACCCTGTCTATGTAATAAACGTCGTTCGCGCCTGAAATAGCGCCGCCTTCGAGGGCGCAAACCGAAGTGATTCCGGCTTTCAGGGCTATATTTTCAGAAATTACGTAAGCCGCGTCCCTGACGCTTTCCGAAAAATCATCGATGAGCATGCCTTTGATTTTATAATTGGGTTCCTGGCGTAAAATTCCGGTTTTAACGGACCGGGAATCGATTTTTTTAAAAAAATCCTTATAAAGCTCTATAAAAGCGCTGTTGCAAACGCAGCTGTGGTGGTCTACGCGGCTTATGAATATAGGCGTTTCGCCGGAGACTTCGTCCAGGTCGCGGCGCTCCGGCATGCGTTTTTCGGCCAGATTGGTTTCGTCGAAACCATGGCCCATAACAATCGGCGGAAGGCCTTTTCGGCCCGTTAAAATACCTTTTTCTTTTATCTTAGCGGCTAAGAGGCGCTTGATAGCGGCGATCGACTCGCAGCTTTCAAATCTTACAGACATGGAATTATAACCTGTCTGCATAAAATGAGTATGGGAATCGAAAAATCCGGGAAGGCAATAATAATCTGAAAAATCTACAATTTCAACATTTTTCGGAGAAGCTTTTTTTATTTCAGCGGCTTGCTCACGGCCGAGCGTCTTTTTTACGATTCCGTTTTCATCTACGGCAAGCGCGGCGTAATAGTGCCCGGGCGATTCAACGGAATAAGCTTTTTTAAATATGAATAGCTTACTTTTCATAAAAAATCACTCGAATATTTTCATTTTTTTAAATAATGAAAAAAGCAGCGCTCCCGTCAGAGCGAGAATCGGAAAATAACTCAGAAGCATTTTCGAATAAAAAACCGCGACGGAAAAAGACGGCACCATAAAAAAGACGTACATGTAAACGGCGGCAATCGAAGAATATAATAAAAACTTAATATAGTCGAAGCCTTCGGGCTTAAAAGCCTTTTTTTCGATCGAACCGTCGACGTACGGCGCGCCCGAAATGCTTAAAGCGCCGTCCGCTTTCTCGGGCGTTTTAACGGCTGGCAAGTGTGTCTGAGCGGCTTCGATCAAATGCCGGCGGCTTTCGGGCTCTTTTTTTTCCGGCCTGACGCTTTCTTGCTTTACGCGGGGCGTTTTAACTTCCGGCGGCCGCGAAACCGGTGCGGCCGAAGACGAGTCTTTTATTCCGTTTCCGATTGCGCCGGAGGTCAGTTTAATGGCGCCGCCGGTTCGGACTTCGATCAGCGGGGGATTTTTGACTGATTCCACTGGCCGCGGCCTTTTATCGGCGCTTTCTTTTAAGCTTTCCTGCGGCTGTACAGGCGCTAAAAGCTTTTTATCGCGCGCAGCGTTTTCGGAATCGGTTTTAACCGCCGCCTGACTTTGCTGAACCGGCTCCGGTTTCAGGGCAGAATTATTAATATTAAGCCCGTCATAAATAAGCTTTATCTCGTCCATATGAGATGATTTGCCGTACTTTGACATAAAGCTGACGCAGTACCCGCGGGCGATATTTTTTATTTCTTCGGGCATTTTTTCTTTGTTGTTAAAATAAAGGTTTATGTTGAGCGTAACCAGCTTGTAAAGCGCTTCTTCCTTAAGCTTTTTCAAAGGAACATTTTTATATATCTTTTCGTAAACCGATATAGCGTCTTTAAGGCAGTTCGCATCTTCTAAAAGCGAAGCGAATTTTGCGACAAGGTGGTATAATTTTATTAAAGCGTCGTTGTTTTCATTATAGCTTTTCTCGTCGATGGCTTTATAAATGTTATGAGCGTTGATGGAGTCTTTCAAGCATATATAGCACTCGAACTTATAAAGATTTATTATGTTTTTTCTGGTGGTTTTAGTGAATATATTTTCGTACTCGTTGAGGTAGGTTATGGCGTCTTTGTACTTAGCGCGTCCGATATAATAATTTACGAATTCCAGCTTTATTTCTTCTTCATATATGCCTTCGCCATAAACTTCGGTAAGTTTTTCATAAAAAGAAAGCGAAGTGACCCCGCGCTCGTACCTGAAAACTATATATGCGAATTTTATGATAGTGTAAAAAGAGCGCGGCTGGTACGAATAGCTTTTTAAAATATAAAGCAGAATCTGAACTATTTTTTCGATGATCTGGCCGAATTCTTCATTGTTGCGCTCCAGGGATTGATATTCCATTTTGTAAATTTCCATAAGATCGCAAAGCGCAAGATATTCATACTTGGAATCGGGAAATTTATTGATAACGCTTTCTATGATATTGAAAACGAGTTCGTAATTGCCTGACGCCATATAATACCTGGCTATGGCCAGGTATGAAAAACCGAATTCCATTTCCAGCCTGCTTTTTATAAATTCAAGATAGAGCGAGGCGAATTTTTCATCGGTCAATCCGAGCGAAACATTTTCGTAGCAATATTCAAAGTAGCGGTTAATTTTAGAAAGCAGGTTTTTCTGCTTATATTCGGAAAGGGTCCATTCTTTATCGCTTATAATAATATCTATTTCGCCGAGCATTTTCCGGCATTCTTCATCGGCTGCGCTAAGAGCCCTTATATTTTCTACCGAGCTTACGACGCGGTCGAAATCTGAAACGGCAGCGGCGCACTGGCAAACAATTATATGCGTAAGCACCTGTTTGTAAATTCCGGCTTCAGTATTAAGAGAATAATTTATTAAGTTGGATGCAAGACTTGATTCGCTCATAACGGAATGAATTATAACATAAAAATAAAAAATTGACAATTAATAATTTTATTGATATATTTTACCTCTATGTTTAAAGACGTTCCTCCCGTTCAAACTCTAAAACGGCGTATTATAATTATCGGACTTCTTGCGGTATCGGCAGCGCTACTGGCATCATTGATCTTTTTTTACAGGCTGTCACGTCTGGGGCCGGCTTTGCAGTCGTCTCTCGGCGCTTCCGGATATTCTTTTTCTTTCGGCGGCGAACTGAAAATAAATAAATCCGTCATTAGCCTTCCTGAAGGACAAACGATCGCCGCGGAAGAAATTACTTTACAGTTTTACCCGGCTTACAGCTTGTTGAAATTATCCGGTTGCGACGTCAAAATATTTATCGGGAAAAAATCGGCTGCCGCAGCTTATCCTAAAATGGCGACCGTCATTAAACATTTTGCGGAAAGGCTCCGCGAATATGGCGTAAACGCCTTAACAGTAGAGGCAGTTTTTCAGTCTTCTTTCGAATGCGTCGGTTTTATGGGTTTTAATTTCGACAGGCCCTTCAAAGCCGAAAATGCCGTTATAGAGTACGCCATTTCCGGCGCAACGCCTCGGCTGATATCTTCAGACGTCCGTTTATCTCAAGAGACGGCAAGCGCTGAAATATCTTTAAAAAATTCATCCGGAAAAGAATATATTTTCAATTCTAAGTCTCTGCCGCTCGAACTTTTCAAAAACAGGATGAAATCTAAATACTTCGACTTCAATACGGCCGAAATAGATCTTCGCTTCAAAAGCGTTAGCGGCGACTTATCCGATTTCGCCTCTTTTTACGATATCGGCGGAAGCGCAAGAGATTTTTCATTTATTTATCAGCCGTTTAAAAGTTTCTTAAAAGCCGATTTCGTTTTCAGGATCCATAACGGAAAATTAATCGTCGAAGAAACGCTAAAACCTTCGGCCACAGACAACATCCGGCCGGAAGGCAATTTAGATTCACGCATCTCGGGTTACGTCGATTTTAAAAACCGCTCGCTCGCGGTAGAATTCTCTTCTTCAAAGTTCGATCTTTCATACTTTTCCGCGATCTTTTCGAAGCTCAAAAACTTCCTTTCGCATTATTCTCCGGCAGGATATGCAAAAATATTCATAAAAATAGAAGGCCCGCTTGAAAATCC
>MWBZ01000100.1 GCA_002069765.1 bacterium ADurb.Bin243 | reverse complement strand
TAAAAAAACACCATCCGCCGCGACTTCCAGATCGCCAACATTTCGGCGATGCCCGTCACCTTTTCCGAAGCCGTCATATCCGACGCTTCGCCTATAAAAATCGAAAAAGCCTCGTCCGTAGCCATATATTCAAATCCAGCCCGAATGGCTTCAAATATCGTAGCCGATATCAACACTACCATGTACTCCTGGTTCGGCCACGCCGAGGCTATCAGCGCCTCCATCGCCATACGCGCCGCGCTCCTCAGGGCGATCGACGAAAAAATAATAAGCGGCGACGGCCTGCGGGACAAGCTCGTACTCGATTTCAATAAATCGGTAAAAGACTTCAACGAAAAATTCTACGATGAAAAGACCGGCCTGGTTTATCCGTATCCGGGCACGGCCGCCAGCCTGCGCTTTACGGCATGGACCGCCAAAAATTTCAGCTCCGCCGTCACGGCCATTTCCGGAAGCGAAGCGCTGAAAGCCGAATTAAGCGGCCAGTATGACCTTCTCGCCGCCATGCTCGAAAAAATGATATCCGAACTCGCGAAACAAAAAATATCGCTGCACGAAACGGCGTTTTTCGATGAAAAATCAAAAGACGACGTGCTGCCCGTCGAAATCGACGGCAAAATCATCTATAAAGCGCCGACGGACGACGCCGTAATCGATTTCTTTAAAGGCAAATTCCTTCCCGCAGTGGATATGACTAAACTTGGAAACGCCGGCCGCAACGGGGCCTTCATTAAAGCTTACGACGCTTACCGCTTCCTGCGCGCCTTCGAACGCACCGGAATGCTCTACTATACGCTTATCAACCTTAAATCCCTGCTGAAAAAAGAAGATAAAAACTTCTTCAAGCTGTTCAACGAAGTTTCAAAAGGCCTTATCAACACCAACGAGCCCGGCCTCATCCAGGGCCCGGCTATGCTCGGCGGAGTTTACGGCGCGCCGCAGACTTTCGTGAAATATATCGACCTTCTTATAGAAATGGCTAAAATGAAAAAACTCTCGCCTGAAGCGCAGGTAGAAGTGAGCGTTAACGGCAAAACCGAAAAGATAATAGTTTCAGACGCGCCTTACGTGATCCAAGCCGCCGGCGCTGACATAACCGTTAAAATGCCTGAATTCGCGGCTTTACGAGTGGATCGCGAACATGAAATCAATATCTACGACCATCTCGAAAAAGACGCCTTCTTTAAATCGGCCCCGGATAAGTCCTCATATAAGGTGGGAGAAGAAGGCCGGCTGACGGTCGTTTTAGACGATAAACTCGACGCGAGCGAATACTACGCGCTGATAGCGGCGCCGTCAACGCTTTCTATCCGCCAGAGCGAAGATATACTCTCCGATTACCGCGGCCAGGTCCTCTACGGCCAAAAATCTTCCGGCGCGGTTAAAATGCAGTTCGTGGCGGTGCCGTTCAGGGGCTCGAAGACACTTACGATTTCGACGGAAGGCGCTTTCGCGGGCGAAAGCGACGGGTTCGTATGCGTAAGGCATATCGGTAATCCCGAAAAAATAGTAACGGTAAAAATTGATAAAATATCGGTTAAATAATATATAAAAGCGGTCAATCTTCTATATGTATATGGCAGTAACCGCCAGGGTTTTTATCCAGATAATCCTGGTGGTATTCTTCCGCATCGTAGAATTTTTGGGCCGCTTTTACCTCGGTGGCTATTTTAGAGCGGTATTTGCCGGAATTATCCAGTCGGGCGATAAATTCTTCTGCCGCTTTTGCTTGCGTTTCGTCATAAAAATATACGGCTGAGCGGTACTGGGTGCCGACATCCCCTCCCTGGCGGTTAACCGACGAGGGATCGTGTATTTTAAAAAAATGGGAAAGCAGCGTATTAAAAGAAATAATACGCGGATCGTAGCTTATCAGAACGACTTCGGCGTGCATGGTATCGCCCGAGCAAACGGTTTTGTAGTCGGGGTTTTCAAAAACGCCGCCGGAATAACCGACACGCGTTTCATAAACGCCCGTAACTTTTTTGAAGTAGGCTTCGACGCCCCAGAAACAGCCTGCGCCGAACATTATTTTATCCAGCCGCCTTGTTTTTGAAACGCCGGCCGCCTCGATCGCTTTAAGATACTTTTCAAAACCGGCGGCTTTTAATTTTTCTTTTTCGATGAATTTAAGCGACGCCGAATTTATACAATAGCGCAATCCTGAAGGCTCAGGACCGTCGTTGAAAAGATGGCCCAGGTGCGAATTAGCTTTCGCGCTCCGCACTTCGGTTCTTATCATGCCGTGGCTTTTATCCCTGAGGTAAATCACGGCGTCCGGGTCGGCTGGCGCGGTGAAACTAGGCCAACCGGTGCCCGAATCGAATTTATCGCTCGATAAAAAGAGCGGCTCGCCCGAAACGGCGTCCAGATAAACGCCGTCTTTTTTATTGTCCCAGTATGCATTTTGAAAAGGAGCCTCGGTCCCGTTTTCCCGTATAATCCTGTACTGTTCGGGAGTTAAAAGCTTTTTAAGCTCTTCTTCGCTTTGCGGTAAGCCGCAACCGCCGTTAACTTCACAATAATCTTTCGCGTCCATTTTTAATTCATCTCCTTTAAAGACTTGCTCCGGCTTCAATGAGGCCAGAATAACCATAATAAAAGCCGCGCCTATTAATAATTTATAAAAAAATATATCTTTCTTTAACATAATGAAAATTTTATCACATTATTTTACATTATTCAAGCAGACAAGCAGACAATAATTCTAATTGACTTGTTTTAGATAATGTGATAAAATAAAAAAGAACCATAGTTCCGCATTATTTTCAACTGCCGGATCTCCAGGCCGGCGATATCTTTCGAACCGGTGGACGCATGGGCCGCCTGTACACGCTAAAATAAAAAGGAGTGGTTCATATGTCTTTTTTCGATTCAATCGACGCGCCCGTCGAAACAGACCTTTTAGTATCGTTTTTCGATCTGACCAACTTCGTCAAAATCACCAATTCCCATTCCGGGCTGGAATTGTTCGGATTGCTTTCCGATTTTTACGAAATGACGGACCGCATCATCCGCGAGAACGGGGGCAGGATAATCAAGTTCATAGGCGACGCCGGGCTCATCGTCTTCGAGCCTCAAAACGCCGACCGCGGGGTCAAAGCATTAATGCGGCTGCAAAAAGATTCCGAAACCTTTTTTGAAAGCCGTAAAGTGCACACCAGGCTTATAGTAAAAGCCCACTTCGGTTCCGCCGCCTGCGGCAAAATTTGTTCCGGAGGCGGACGGCGTCTCGACGTTTTCGGCGAAACGGTAAACACAGCCGCCACACTTGCTTCTAAAGGATTCGCGATCAGCCCGCAGGCCTTTAGAAAACTCTCGGCCGAAACGCGCAAATTATTCCATAAATTAACTCCTCCGATAACATATGTAATCACTAACGGTTAACAAAAAATAACCGTTTTTGACAATTTCACCTTAATGTGTTATAATAATTCATCCTTAAAAAAAATAAGTTACGTCATTAAAAATAATCAAAATAAAAAAACAAAAACAAAGGAGTAACAAAATGGCAACTCAAACAGCTAAAACGAATTCCAAGGCTAAATCGGCTCCCAAAGCGGCTCCGGCGGCCAAATCAAAATCAAAACCCCTTGCATACAAAGTGGCGGACATAGGTCTTGCCGAATGGGGAAGAAAAGAAATCCAGATGGCCGAAAAAGAAATGCCGGGCCTGATGTCGTTAAGGCAGAAATATGCTAAGATACAGCCCTTAAAAGGCGCGCGCATAGCAGGATGCCTCCACATGACCATACAGACGGCAGTTTTAATCGAAACGCTCGTAAAACTCGGCGCTGAAGTAAGATGGTCTTCCTGCAATATATATTCCACTCAGGACCACGCCGCCGCGGCTATCGCAAAAACCGGCGTTCCCGTTTTCGCGTGGAAAGGCGAAACGCTCGAAGAATACGACTGGTGCATCGATCAGACTTTATTTTTCGACGACGGCAAGCCGCTTAACATGATCCTCGACGACGGCGGCGATCTCACGCTGCACATTCACAATAAATATCCCGAGCTTTTAAAAGGCATCTACGGGCTTTCCGAAGAAACCACGACCGGCGTTCACCGCCTTTATCAGATGTTCGAACGCGGCGAGCTCAAAGTGCCCGCTATAAACGTAAACGATTCGGTCACCAAATCCAAATTCGACAACCTTTACGGCTGCCGCGAATCGCTCGCGGACGGCATCAAACGCGCCACCGACGTTATGGTCGCCGGCAAAGTGGTAGTAGTATGCGGATACGGCGACGTAGGCAAGGGCTGCGCTCAGTCGATGCGCGGTTTCGGCGCCAGGGTCCTCGTAACCGAAATCGATCCCATCATAGCTCTTCAGGCCGCAATGGAAGGCTATCAGGTAGTAACGCTGGAAGACGCCGCATCCATAGGCGATATATTCGTAACGGCCACCGGCTGCTGCGACGTTATAACCGGCGAACATATGAAAAAGATGAAAGACCAGGCGATACTCTGCAATATCGGACATTTCGATTCGGAAATCGAAGTGGCCTGGCTCGAAAAGCAGAAAAACATAAAAGAAATCAATATCAAACCGCAGGTAGATAAATTCGTATTCCCCGACGGCCGCGAATTAATACTTCTCGCCCGCGGAAGACTGGTCAACCTCGGCTGCGCTCACGGCCATCCGTCGTTCGTAATGAGCTCTTCGTTCACCAACCAGACGCTCGCGCAGATCGCTTTATTCACCGAACGCGGCAAATGGCCCGTTGGCGTGCATGTTCTTCCTAAAAAGCTCGACGAAGAAGTGGCAAGACTGCATATCGGCAAACTCGGCGTAAAGCTCACCAAACTCACGGCAAAACAGGCGTCCTATCTCGGCATTAAACCCGAAGGCCCTTACAAACCGGATCATTACAGATACTAAACCATCGCATTTAAAAACGCCGCCTCTAAAGGCGTAAATCGAATGCTAATATATAAGACGCGCAAGGTTTTTAACGCCTGGCGCGTCTTTTTTTCTATCAAAAATTATTCTTGACAAATACCTGTATAAATATTATATTATACTCTTGAGAATAAATGTTAATAAAAGGATTTTAATCACTGCAGTCAGGGTCAAAAGAATTATGCCGAATCAATAAAATATTAAATGCGCGAGGCTGATATGACTGGCTACAACGCCGCTTACGATTTCAACTGGATCAATTATCTGGACAAAAGAAATATTTTCGTGAATTTTTGCGCGGCGGATAAGCACGATGCCATTTCAAAGCTTATCGGCATAATGGACCCCGGCGAAGCCATTTCAGACAAAGCCGATTACATGGCTTCAGTTTTTGAAAGAGAAGAGCTCGGCACTACCGGCCTGGGAGACTCGGTCGCCATGCCGCACGGAAAATCGGGAGCGGTGAAGAAAATGAGCGTGGCGCTCGCGAAACTTTCGCAGCCTATGGATTTCGAGTCCATCGACAATTCGCCGGTAAGCTACATTTTTCTGATCGCTTCGCCGCTCAACGCCGACACGCTATATATCAAAGTCATGGCTTCGATTATCAGATCGGTTAAAATCCATAGAATATGCGAAAAAATGAATACGCTTGAATCGCCCGGCGAAATCTATGAAATGCTTTTAAAAACGGTAATAGAATAATAAATTTAAAATGAAAGGGCATAAAAATTGGAAAACAAAAATTTGATGTTCGGAATGCGTTCCACCGGAAGACTTCATTTAGGCCACTATGAGGGCGTATTAAAAAATATGACGGCATTGCAGCCCAAATACGACTGCTTTATAGAAGTCGCCGACTGGCATTCCATAACCACTTCGCTCGACACTAAAGACATGAAAAATATAATCTTCGAAATGGTCTGCGATTGGCTTGCGGCCGGAATAGACCCTAAAAAATCGACGATCTTCGTCCAGTCCTGCCTCCGCGAACACGCCGAGCTGCACATTCTATTGTCCATGCTCACTCCGGTTTCGTGGCTCGAAAGAGTCCCTACTTATAAAGAACAGATCCAGCAGCTCGACCTCGGCGAAAATACGTCCTACGGCTTTCTCGGATACCCCATACTCCAGGCCGTAGATATAGCTTTATATAAAGCGGCGCATGTTCCCGTCGGCCGCGACCAGCTGCCGCACCTTGAAATCACCCGCGAAATCCTGCGCAAATTCAACAATTACTTCAATAGCCCTGTTTTCGTAGAACCGCAGGCCGTTTTAACCGAAATGCCCATGCTCCTCGGCACCGATAACCGCAAAATGAGCAAAAGCTACGGCAATTCAATATATCTCGGCGAAACCGCCGAAGAAACTTCTAAAAAGGTCCTGCAGATGATAACAGACCCCAACCGCATCAAAAAATCAGACCCCGGCAACCCCGATATATGCAACGTATATTCTTATCATAAAATATATTCCGGCCAGGCCGTATTAGACCGCGTGAAGGACGAATGCCCGAAAGCTTCTATAGGATGCGTCGAGTGCAAAAAAATACTCGCCGCCAATCTTAACGAAAAACTCGCGGCGCACCGTGAAAAGCGCGAACAGTACGTTAAAAACCCGGGCCTGATAGAAGACATCATAAACGACGGCAATAAACGCGCAAGTCTCGTAGCAAGCGCCACGCTGTCCGACGTCAACGCAAAAATGGGACTCAAATATTTCGCTAAATAATACCGTCAAAAATATAAATAAGAATAAGAAAAAGCTTCGCGTCAGGGGAATGACTCGAAGCTTTTTCTTTTGGGTAAAAACAATAAAATTAAGTATAAAATAAATGAAAGTTATACTGTAAAACCGATAAAATATAAAAATGATCGTCTGATTTACCCTGAAATTAATTTACTTAAAACGCTTTTAAGCGCGTCACCATTTGAACAGCTTCGCCAGCGTTTTTTTGGTTTTATCTATATCGTTTTTGATGTTATTGCCGACTTTAGCCACCATCTCTTTGCCTTTATCGTAAACTTTTTCTACAACCTTCTGAACCGGTTTGAGGGCGTCGCCGAAATTTACGTTTACGTCGAAGCCCACCTGGCCGCCTATGCCGAGATACGCGCCAACGTTAACTTTTGCGCTGATGCCCGTCCACGACAGCTTGCCTTTGGCCTCGAAATGAGCTCCCAGGCCCGCTCCGACCGTGCCGTTAAGCGCGCCGGTAACCGAGGTATTGCCATGAGAGATCGTGCCGCCTATCTGGCCTTTTGCGCGCACTCCTACGAAAGCGTCGCCTGAAACTGTTGCCGCGAGGCCTTCTTTTCCGATTCCGACGTTAGCGTCGGCGTTAGCTCCAACGCCGGCCGAAACTTCGCCGCCCGCGAATGCGCGTCCGCCCATCTGCCCTATTTGAATACCGGTAGAAACTTCGCCGCGAGCGCGCGACCCGGCAAAAACGGAACCCTGAAGCCCAGCCGCGAGCTGGCCGTTACGGATGCCCACATAAGACGCGCCTTTGGCCTCGGCGCCTAAAAGTAAAACGTCGCCCTTGGCGCCGGTGGTTAAAGTGGCCCCGCCGAGCCTGAATTTTGATTCCGTGCCGGCTTTAATCTGCGGGCCTATGGTTTTGCCGATTTCGTTTCTGTAAAGGTCTATGCTGATATTAGGGTTGCGCCACGGCTGGTTCTTTTTGGCCGCGTCGGCGAGTTTTTTCTTTTCGTCTTCTATGCGTTTCTGGATTTCATCGGGCGTGGGCGCCTTTACCTTGCCTGTAGGATAGGCCGTTATTACCGAGCCGCGGTACTTATCGTCGTTATCGACTACGACTTTTATTTCCTGGCCGTTTACCGTGCGGGTGTAAAGCATCCTGTGCTGCGCCTGGCCGCCGCGCTCGCGGACCTGCTCTTCGGCCTTGCCGGATTTAATGGTTTCGAGTATAAAATCGCGTACCGCTTTATCCTGGTCTGCGAGGCCGAACGCCTCTTTAATTTCGCGCGCGTGACAAGTGCCGTCCGGACGGTCGTAGGCGATATGCGTCCAGCCGAACTTGGTGCTGCCCTGATTGAGTTTTATATCGCTGAATTCGTTGTTTTTGCCCTTTGCTAGAACGTTCTGGGCGAGCGACGCGTCGTCTTTCGTATTTAAAAAATTAGACGTGTAAGATTTGGCGATGGCATCCGCGCCGGAAGGCGCTTCGCCGTAGCTCCAGGACCTGTTGAGCAGTTTGTTGTCTTCGTATTTATCCTGCCAGAGTTTGATTCCCGAATTGGCTTTCATTTCGAAGTCGGGCGGCAGTATCTTTTTGGAAATATCTGAACTGGTGGAATACTGAAGGTACGATTTAGTTTCGGGTTTAAGGTCTTCTTTGAATTTTTCAAATATAGACTTGAACTGCGCCGAATTTGGATCGGCGTCTTTGAGCTTTGATATTAGATTTTGAGGCTGGCCGCCTCCGCCGGACTGCTTCGGATCTTTGCCGGCGACGGCCTGGGAAACGTCGAGCGCCGGTATAGCGGACGGCTCTATGGTTTTATTGAGCACGGCGTCCGGCCTTGAAGGCTCGGAAGGCATGCCGCCGGATGCGTTATTGCCCGATTGCGTAAGCGTTTCGGCGATATCTACAAAACTGTCGTCATATAATTTTTCGAGCGCCTCGAGTTTTTTATTTAAAAGCTGAATTTCCGCGCTGATCTTCGCCGCCGAACCGGAGGAAGGCGCTTTGGAGTCTATAAGGTATTTGAGCTCCTGGGGATCGATAACATCGAGCGTGACGGGCTCTTTTGCAAGTATCGCCCTGATCTGCTCGTCGGATAGTCCCGAAGCCCCTGACGTGGCCGAGGAACCGCCCGAAGGCTGAGCCGAGAATGAATCGACTATTTTAGAAGCTACGAAATTAGCGCCGTCGAAAAACATCTTGACCGGAATCAAGGGCCATAACAATGGGTTGGCATGTGCGCCGGCGGGCTGCGAAAAAATCACCGTAAAGACCAATACTGTTATCAACAGCAGCTTTATATTGAATTTTCCTGTGCTTTTAAGCATATTCCCATACACCCCTTTCGGGTTTTAGTTTTGACATCTAACAAAGGTGCGGGCCTTTTCAAAGAAAAATGCCCATAAATATATTTTAATTTTATGAAGTTAAGCGGGTTATGAAGTAACGCTTAACCTGATTATTTAGAAAGCAAAAATAAAATAGCTTCGCTAATCTAATTATAATAAATATGAATGCCGTTGTCAAATTTTTAAAATCTTTTTCATATGGAACCAGGTAAAATAAAATTTTTATCGTTAAATGCGTTTATCGAATCTATTGACATGCTTGATTATATATGATAAAATTAATATGCGTGAAAATCAAGCGGTTTTCTCGAGAGTTTTTGTTTTTATTTAACGCTACTGAAAAAAGTTAAAACTTATTTTCATTTATAAAGCCGACTGATGATATCATATTTATTTTTTTTAACCGTTAAATTCGTTTTATATTCGCTCATAGCTGCTGCCGTGTGCGCTTTCATTTTAACGCTCATTCCCGTCGAGCTGCGCGTAAAAATGCAAAACACCGACGACGCCAGCGACAACGTTTTTTTTCGCATAAGCTGGCTTTTTTCCGCGCTGGTTTTCGCCGTGAGCGCTGATGTGAGCGGCGCTTACGAATACAGGCTGACTGTTTTCGGCCGCAATCTCGTTAAAAAAAGGGATATTTTTTATGATGAAGAAGATTTATAAGTATTTTCGCTTATTTCTCGCTTACAAAGGTACGGCGGCCGACATAGCCGCCCTGATCTGGCGCTTCGCGGTAAAGCTTTTTTATTCGTTTTCTTTTTATAAGCTCGATATAAAAGCCACCGTGGGCATGGACAAGCCCGATAACCTGGGTTATACGCTCGGCGCGGTCGAGGCCGTCAAAGCCCTTTTTAAAAGCAAAAAAGCCGCCGTGCAAATACGGCCGGATTACTGCAATGAAAATTATATTTACGGCGAGATGGATTTCGCCGTAAGATTTCACATTAATAAGTTCATCAAAAATATGATGATGCTCGCCTATGAAGCTATGTGGAAAAAAAATCTCAGAAAAACTCTATGGCGAGAAATTTCAAAATTAGCGGCGAAGTATATTTTCAAAAAATAAATATGCCGCGCCATATTCTTTAAATAACGTTTTTTAATTTTTAAATAAATGGAGATGTCGGCGCATGAACACGATACACGCTTACCCCAAAAAATACGGCGTCTTGGGCGGACGCGCAGAAAATAAAAAAAAATCGAGGCCCTTCTTACGCAATTTTTTTATTTTTGAAACGCTTTTGTTCCTGCTTTTATTATCTTTCGCATCAAGCGCGCTGGCCGTAGCGCCTCCGCTCGACCCAAACCAGAGAGTTCCTCAGCGCATCCTCGACAGCCTGCCGCCGCAATCCGGCAACGGCCGCATGATAACCCCGCTTGTTCCGGAAGTCTCCTACGGCCCTTTAAAAGCCATGGGCGACGGAGTCGGCGGCATGACGCTGCAAAATTATTTAAAGACCAACACCAGCGTTAACCTGATAGTCGTCCTGGTAGAATTCAGCGACGTAAAAATGGGCGCAACCGGACGCACCGATATCACCAACATGATAAACAACCTCACCGCTTATTTCCGGGAGCAGTCAAGAAACACCGTCACCATAACGCCCACCATAAGCGCAAAAACATACGCGTTAACCCAGACTATGGCTACTTACGGCGCCACCGACAACGTCGGCCAGCTTTGCCGCGATACCGTCGCCCTCGCCGACCCCGATATTAATTTCGCCAATTTTCAGTGCATGATGGTCGCCCACGCGGGCTTCGGCGATGAAACTTCCGGCACGGCGAACGGCGGCGACGATATCTGGAGCATGTACTGGTACCGCTCCAGCGGCTCCGGCAATCTTATTTCCACAAGCGACGGAGTTGGCATCAACGGCATCACCATAGTGCCCGAAAAAGAATACGGCACCACCCAGGCTCTCGGCACGATATGCCACGAATTCGGCCATCAGCTCGGGCTTCCGGATTTATACGACACCACCTACAACACCGAAGGCGGCATGGGCAAATGGTCGCTCATGGCGACCGGAAATTATAACGGAAACCCCAAAGGCTCAAAACCGGCCTTTTTAGATCCTATCTGCCGAAAACTTCTCGGCTGGTCGGACATAGTCAACATTAACGAAAATCAGCAGAACTTCAATTTCGAGTTCGGCAAAACATACAGGCTCGAAAAAGGCGGGGCCGGAGCAGGAAACGATTACTACTACATCGAAAAACGCGGCCTGGTAACCGGTACCTGGGACGAAGGGCTCCCCGGCGAAGGCCTTTTAATATTCCACGTCAACGGCGCTAAGGAAGCTACGAGCGAGCCGAATAACGCCGTGCCGAGGCTTATAGAGCTCAAAGTGGCGTCGGGCGGAGACCACCTCACTTCCGGTCCGCCCCGCTCCGGAATAAGGGGCCAGGCGACCGATCCTTATCCCACGGCGGCTAACAAAGATTTCCATAACAATTCTACGCCGTCTTCCAAAACGTGGGACAATCAAAATTCATTCATAGGCGTGCGCGAAATAATAAAAACCGGCACCGGTTCTTCTCTCGATATCAAAGCCACCGCGGTGCTCGTAAAACCCAATTTCATGGTCATTTCCGGCGACGGCCAGTCGGCGGCCGCCGACGCCCAGTTTACGCTTCCGCTCAGGGTAAACCTTGCCGAGTCTTCCGGCCCGATCGGCGCAAACAACGTCACATTTACGGTAACTTCAGGCTCGGCGACGTTCGTCGGGCTGCCAAACGTAAATACCGACGCCACGGGCCACGCGCAGATAACCGTAAAAGCGGGCGCCGCGGCTGGCCCGGTGGTTATAACGGCTACGACCAATGCTCCGGGCTGGGCTTCCCAGCTTACCGCCGTTTTCAATCTGACGGTAACCGGCGGCGGCACGCCCGGCGGCCCGTTCCTCGTGAGCAGCGCTTGGCAGGACGTAAATTCCAACGGCATAACCGACGCCGGCGATAAACTCAACCTGGCTTTCGATTCGGCCATAAATATTTCAGGCGTAACCGCGGCCGATTTCACCCTTCCCGTCGCTAACGACAGCCTCGGCTCTTCGCCTTCTTTCGCGATAGGCTCTCTCGCCTCGCAGCTTGCGATCACTCTGGGGCAGTCGTGTAAAATTACGGCGCCGGGAATTTTCAGCGCCTCGCAGCTTGCGGCCGGATCGCCTTCGGGCATAAATATTTCCGCAACCATGCCGTCCGGGCATATTACCGGCGCAGGAGGAGACGCGAGGCCCGCGGCAGCCGCCATGGATATCGCCGCACCGACCGGAAGCGGCCCGCAAATAACGGCAGCCACGCTCAATGATATAAACGCCAATTCGCAGGCCGACGCCGGCGATAAAATAACGCTGGTATTCGATAAAGCCATAGTTCTGGGCGGCGTGGCGGCTACCGATTTTTCGCTTCCCGTAACGGGCGATTCGATGGGGTCAAATCCTTCGTTTTCATCCGATTCCGACCCGCTCAAACTTATAATAACGCTCGGCAATTCATGTAAAATTACCGCTCCCGGCATTTTCAACGCCGCGCAGCTTACGGCCGGATCGCCTTCGGGCATAAATATTTCCGCTTCGATAGCCGCCGGCCATATAACAGGCACTTCGGGAAACAACGCCGCGCCGTCGCCGGCAGCCGTAGATATTTCGCTTACCACCGAAATCGGCGACGTTTCCACCGCCAAATCATATATCACGCTCAAAAATTCCGGCAGCCAGCCGTTCATAGCCGACGGACTGGGCGGCGCCATAATAGAAGCCACCATCCTCGACGATAACGGCAATGCCATCCCCGGCTGCGACGTCTTTATTTCTTCCGACAAAAACCAGTACGCAAACATCGATACCTTTACTCCGCTTTCGCCCGCCAAAACCGAGGCGACCGGAAAAATCAGCTTTACCGTAAAAACCGTTCAAACCGGCATCAGAACGCTTACCATAGAAGCGCAGAAGCCCGGAAACGCCAGAAAAAGCATAGGTTCCCAGCAGGTAGAATATAAAGCCGGCGCGGTTTCGCCTTCGCGTTCGACTCTCGGCGCCACCCGCACGCTAATAGTGGCCGACGGCGCCGACAGCGCTGAAATAACGGTAAGCCTCCGCGACGCCAATAACAACCCCGTCGCTCAAAAGCTGGTGGCCGTATCGGCCAATCCGTCCAACGGCGTGGTAATTTCGCCCGCGTCCGGCGCCACCGACGCCGGCGGCAACGCTAAATTCAATATCAAGTCCAGCCAGCCGGCCACGAATGTCGTAGTTACCGCCGTAGCCGACGGAAGCGTCATGATAACGCAAACGCTCACGTTCAGCTTTATTTCGCAATCGGTAAGCGTCGCCAACTCCAGGGTCGAAGAAGCCACGCCCGGCGCGGCTTATATCGCAAACGGCCAGGTCGCGGCCACCGTCGTAATAACGCTGAGGAATTCGTCGAACGTTCCGATAGCCAACATCACTCCGCAGATAAGCGTTTCGGGCTCGAATAATATACTCAAAAACGCTGACGGCCGCCCTATACCGGAAACGCCGCTGAAGCCTACCGACCCGGAAGGTAAAACATATTTTCAAATTTTTTCCGTCACGGCCGAACAAAAAACAGTCGTCGTAAAAATTGACGGCATAGCTCTCAATCAGCAGCCTTCGCTTAATTTCACGGCAGGCCCGGTAGATAAAATCAGCTACTCGTCGGGCAACCTCCAGGCCGGAGCTATTACTTCAAAACTTCCGCGCCCGCTCAAAGTGCAGGTATTCGACGCTAACAACAACCGAGTTTCCGGCGCCACGGTAAAGTTCAGCATAGTGCAGCAGCCGGCCGGAGCCGCAGGCGCCTCCCTTTCCGCCGCGCAGATGGCCACCGACAGCGGCGGTTACGCATATACCGAGCTCAGCCTCGGCTCCAAAGTGGGGCTTTATAAAGTCAACGCGGAGCTCGCCGGCGCAAAAGGATCGCCGGTCGTATTCAATCTGGAAGCCCAGAGCGGCCCGCCGTCTTCAATGACGATAGATTCGGGTAACAACCAGAACGGGGCAATAGACACGCCG
>MWBZ01000099.1 GCA_002069765.1 bacterium ADurb.Bin243 | reverse complement strand
GCGAATTCAGTAGAAAACCGCAGCCCCTTTCTGGATTATAAAGTAGTCGAACTCGCGATGAAAATGCCCGTCGATTATAAAATAAAAAACCTGTCTTTGAAAAATATATTAAAAGTTATGATGCAGGATACCCTGCCGCTTTATATTCTTCACAGGCCCAAAACCGGTTTCACTCCGCCTCTGGATAAATGGTTCAAAGGCGATCTCCGCGAGCTTTTAAGCCGCGCGCTCACCGGGAAAAATTCTTTCGTTAAAAATTTTCTTAACGCCGCTTACGTTAAACACATGATCGAAACCAATCAGAGCGGAATGCAAAATTTTTCGTATCAGCTCTTCAATCTTTTCATCCTCGAATTATGGCATAAACTTTATATGGGCCAATCCTCGGGCCTGCACGGAGTTTCGTATAAAGATATTTTTTAAGCGCTCCGCGTAAATATATTTTATTAATCAATTTTTATTTTTTAACCGATTATTATAATATATCAAAAAATATGGAGGATTTTTTTTCATAATGAAAATAAGGCTGATCGACAAACCCGAGTTTACCAACGCCTGCGGCGCTGAACAGATGGCGCTCGACGAAGCCGTATTCAAAGAATATGAGTCGGCCGAAACGCCCGAATATCCCATAACGCTGAGATTTTATTCATTTGCGCCCGCGGCCGTGACTTTTGGTTATTTTCAAAAAAACTCCACATTGAATAACGATTTTATAAAGCAAAACGGTTTTGAAACCGTCAGGCGCATAACGGGCGGCAGGGCAGTCCTTCACCATAAAGACCTTACTTATTCGGTCATAATTCATAAAAGCTCAGGCTTTTACACCGATTCGGTGCTTGAAAATTATAAATACGTAGCCGATGCTATTTTATGCGGCCTGTCGAAATTGTCCATAGAAGGCGAGCTGCACCCGTCGGTGAGAAACAGGGGAGAGGCCGCCGAAAAACCTTCCAGCGCGATTTGTTTCGATTCGCCTTCATTTCTAGAAATAAAGGTCAACAATAAAAAGTTCTGCGGCTCCGCCCAGAATAAAACAGCCAGCTGCTTTTTACAGCACGGCACGATATTTTTCGAATTCGACCCGAAACTTCATTATCTATGCATGACGCCGCCGGATACGCTTAAATTTATGGACGAAGAAATGATCGACGATAATTCTAAAAAGCTGAAAGAGTCGGTTTGCTCCATGGACGAGCTGCATTGCGGCCCTCAGACGGATTTTTCAAAATTGGCGGAAGCGCTCGGAAAAGGGTTCGGCGAAAAATTCTCCATGCCGCTTCACGCGTGCGGCCTTTCAAAGAACGAAGAGGCCAGGTTTAAAGAACTCAAAGAAACCAGATACATGACTCCTAAATGGAATATTTTACGCTAATTTTCTAAACTTTATCATTTTAGTTCCGATATCCATAAAGACGCATAAAGCATTGTTATGCTGATTCGCGATATGAAACCGCGGAGCGTTTTCTAAAATTTTATGATACGGAGCGTTGTAAAATGATAAAAACCACTGATAATAAAAACTTTTTAAAGTTTTTAACCATATCGGCGCTTATAGCCTTTATAGGCGCGGCTCTTCTTGCCGCATCCGACGCGGGGGCCGCGCCTCTGGGCAAAAAGAAAAAAGGATATTCTTCTAAAAACGCGGCGAATGCCGCCAGGCCGGCGGCTAAAAAGGCGCAGGCTAAACCGGCCGCAGGCGCGGCCGTTAAAGAGAAGGCAAAACCCGTCTCTAAAAAAAGCGCGAAGCAGGCGGCGGCAAAAGCCCCCGCGGCAAGCGTTGAAACCTCCGTCGCCTCCCCGGCGCAATCCTTAAAAAATAACGCCGCCGAAGTCCAACCGGCGCCTCTTAAAGCCATGGCGTTAAGTTCTAACAATTATTACGAATCCAGATACAACGAGCTTTCGCAAAAATCCGCCGCGAATGCGAATAAGAAAAAATCTTCCGCCGCGGCTTCAAAAACTCCGGCTTTATCTTCAAACGTGGTTATAAGCTCTGACGGCGATGAAAGTTATTTTAAAGCGGAAGCAAAAGCCGCTTCTAATAATAATTCTTCCAAACGCAAAACTTCGTCTTCAACCGTAAGACCGCCTCGTTATTCGGACGGCGATATAAGCCTCGCCAGAAATTCCAGGACAAAATCCGAAGCCGATCCATCGGGCAAGGCTGAAAATAAATCCGCCGGGGAAAAAGCGAGCGGCTTCTTTTCCAAATATCTCGGCAACAGCGAAACCCGCCTCAAATGGTTTCCGGGCCTGTATTTAAATCTCGGCGCGAACGTGCTCGAGAACCCCGATACCGGCGCGCGCAAAATGTGGTCTAAAATAGGCGCTATTCCGCGTTTTTCATATAACGATCTCAGCTTCGCGTATGATCTGACTTTTTATTTCGACGAAAATAATAACCTTAGAAAGACCGACTGGGACAGCGCCGACGATTTTATCCGTAAAATTTATTATATATATTACGGCAAGCCGGGCGAAGGCCTTTCGGCCCGCGTGGAAATGATAGACGATCTCACTTTAGGTTCGGGGGCTATTTTTAGAAATTACTGCGGCAGCCTCCGCTATCCTCTTCTGGATAAAAAACTGGGGGCAGTCGCGACTTACGATACCGGCTATGAAGATTATATAAAACTTTTCGTTGACGATATCGCTTCGCCCGGGATTTACGCGGCATCATTTGAAATAATGCCTCACGACCACGTGCAGGTCGGCGCTCAGATAGTTTCAGACAATAAAGTAAATACCGGTTTTCATAACGAAAACGTAACGGTCGGCTCCTTGCACGTCGGCATACCTCTTTCGTCCAGATACAACTCTAAATTTAAAATTTACGAGGAAATCGCTAAAATAAGGAATTTCGGAACAGGCATGCACACCGGCGTGCTGGCTGAAATGGCCGACTTCACTTTTAAAACCGAATTCCGCGTCATGGGTTCGAATTACATTCCTAATTATTTCGATACCCTCTATGAGATGGAACGCCATTACAAGGGCCGCTCCCTTATGAGAATGCGCGACAACGGCGAGCGTTATTCGGGCTGGTTCAATGAATTCAAGGCTAAATTCAACGACGCTTATACGTTCAGGGTGTCTTATGAAAAAGATTACTCGCCCTTCTTGAGGCCGCACCTTTCGCTCGGAATCGATTACACCGGCCTCGATTATAATAAACTGAAGCTTTCGGCGAATTACGACCGCAAGAATTTATATTATTCAAATTCGAGAGTCAGCGACGCAATTTACGGCCTGAAGGCACGTTACGACATATCCGATTCATCGAGCATGTGCTATGAGCTCAGGCACATATTAAACGAATCCGGAAAAGCGGTGGATTCTATAAATATAGAGACGCAGCTTAAATTTTAAACAAGCGGTTCAAAAAAATCAAGGTACAATTTACACGCTAAAACAGGCCGGCCAATGGACGGCCTGTTTTACTATATTTAAAATTTGTAATATTCGAAAAAAATAAAATGTTCGAAATGCCCTTCTGATAAATTAATTGGCCGTATTTTTAAGCGCGCGCCCTTGACTTATGCAGGCCTATTTGTTAAAATTAATATATGATATAATAGTTTTATCCACGAACGAAGAGGTGATTTATGCTCGCATATATAAAAAAATCAAAACCGGCTAAAGGTTTCGCTCTCGCATACGTTCTTTTTATGGTGGCGGTTTTGTTCCTTCTGGGCTATACAGTTATAATGATGATGCGGCAGGAATCGTCGTCGTCGTTTAATTATCTCGACGCGAGCGTGGCGCATTTCGTGGCGGAAACCGGAGTGGAGCACGCGCTTTACGTTATAAAAGACCACAAATATTCAGATTACATACAGCCGCTTTCGTCTGATTCGACCATGGATATCAATAAAAAATTCGGCGCTTTCGCCAGTTTCGCAGATTATCCCATTCCCGAAGACAATCCTAACGATTCATGGGTTGCTTCGGGCGAACTCAAGACGGCCAATATAGAAACGAGCATACAGGCTTCGATACCCGAAGCTAAAATTAATCATATAAAAGTCAAATTCGACCTTCAGAAAAAAGTGGACGACAACCTCGCGCTCGGTATAATGAGCATAACATGCCAGGGCGAGTATCGCGGAGCAAAACGGGCCGTGACGGTCCAGAAACAGGTCGAATTGTACCGCGATCTTTCGGTTATGGCCAGATACGCTTTCGCGGTCAACGAAGATAACAACGAGCAGGTTATAAAGGCCAGAAGATGGGACGGTGACGCCACTGTCACTCCCACATGGTCGTCTAAGTACGTTCCGCAATATCTGGTAATTAATAACGGGGTGGAATGGCTGCCGCCTTATAACAAAACCAAAGCCATAATATTCGGCCGCAAGCTCGTCGTCGAACTTAACGAAACCAGGAGCGATTTTTCGAACCTCTCAGGGATCATGAACCCCGTTTTTAAAAGCATGATGGATTCACTGGGCCAGCTTAGCATGATCATAAAAATGCATTCCAAAGAAGTGGATGAAAAACTTTTCGAGCATACGGATTCGCCGATGTTTAAATACGTTCAGCATACCGGGATAGCGCACATTCCTCTCGGCGCTAACGCCACTTCAGAAAACGTTCTCGGCGCGGTTTACGAAGCTATTAATAAAGACAACTGGCGCCTGTGCGAAGTGGATTTTCCTACCGGATTCGGAGCCGCCGTGGGCGAAGCGCTTGGCGGTATCATTGCTTCCACCGGCGGCAGCCGCGGCAACGTCGATTTAACCGGGCATTTTCCGCCCATAGGCTGGAGCGCTCAGGCTTTTAATTTCGTCACCAGCGGTTTCAACAACCTGTTCGGCATACCCAATAACTCGAGCACCGTTCATAACTGGATTTACGGCGACGTTAAAAGAAGATACGGCGTTATGAAGCAGGGCTGGTTTTCGAGCTTTTCGGGGGTTGATCCGCAGGACGAGCCTTACGATTTTTCAGAATTTACCTCCAACGTCGTTCCTGGCGATATTATAGGAAATAACGGCCAGCTCGCGTATTTATACGATGAAAACACATACAAAAAAATAGCGGCGAGGCACAATATAATAGCCGAAACCGTAGATTTTACAAAAGACGCATCGGTGAAAGGCGAGAAAATACCGCGGTTGTTCGACGCGGCGACAAACGAAAAATTTTTTGAAAATAAAAAATTCACGGGCGACGTGGCTTTTTTTACGACAGAAAAAGAATATAAAAAAGTCGTCTGGCGGCCTTTCTGGGGTTGGGCCGACTCCTCCGACCAATGCGTGAAAGAGCTTCCGTGGTATAATTTTTCCACGTCCAAAAATATATTCGAGGCGGCCACGCAGCACTCTAAATATGCCATAAATATAGACGGCGTTTATTTCGTGGACGGCGACGTGCTGATAGAAGGCTACTACAAAGGCCGCGGGGCTATCGTGGCTACCGGAAACATAATTATCGGCGGCCAGATATTGCGCCACCCGGACGACGGCGTTTTCGATCCCGGCAGCGAAAGGCAGTACGATATTTTAAGGGGCGCCAACAACTGCCTCCAGCTGATAGCTCTCGGCACAAAAGACGCCGCGGCGAGCGATTTCGGCGTCAGCGGAAAGATAATTTTTTCGCCGCATCCGTACGACCAGAAATATTACAGCGGCTTATTCAGCGGTTTCCAGAGCTATTTTTCGGCCAAACCGTACGTCAGGATCGACGCGTATCTTTACGGCAAAAAGGGCATGATGATAGATATGAAGAGCAGAAAGGCCGGCTTCAAGCTTTTTAGCGGCACCGACGACAGCTTCATAGGAATTTTCGGAAACCTCACATGCCAGGAAATAAACTGGGAAGACGAAGACAAAAAGAACTACTATCCGGATAAGCTCATCATCAATCCGTTCCAGAAATGGATCGATAAAAACAAGGAGAATTTCGACAAAAAATACTGCACCATCAATTATAACGTGAGCAGGTCCGATAATTACATCCAGCAAAGAGAATAGAAGGCTTTATCGTAACAGGCCGGCAATTTATATTGTTTTAAAAGAAGGGTAAAATGAAAAGCAAGGCTATCATAGCTTTATGCGTGGTCATATTTATATTCACCATAGTGATACCCGGCGTGAGGTTTATTTTAAAAAGCACCTCCACCAAGGCTACTCAGTATTCTAAAAAACTCAAGCTCGAAGAGGAGCTGGAGCAGGTGCGTAAAAGCGCTTCACGCGGCGCTTTCAACGTGCAGTCCTTCGATCCTTCGTCGGAGTATGACCAGTTGTTCGTGGCCGCCAGAAAGGCTTCTGAAGAAAGCCGCAAGAGCGCCCAGCAATACGTCGAAATGAACAATAAATATGTCCGCGCCACTTCCGGCAAAGCCAGCAAAATGTATATTCTGGCTGAGAAATTCATGGTTTCAGGCAATTTCGACCGCGCGGCGGATTCTTTGCTCGCAGCCCTCAAAGCTGAACCCGACAACCAGATAATGAAGCTTAAAATTTATCAGAAACTGGCGATGCTCGGAATGATCGGCGGAAACGAAAAAACTTTCATCAAAGCGCTTTTAAGGTATGTAGAAACATGCGAGGGCCTGGATAACGACCCCGGCACGAAAAGCGAAATCATGAAGGTGAAGCTGGAGCTGCAAAACAAGCTGGCCGCGGCGAATTAATCAAGTTTTTGATGAAATTTATTATATAACGAGGCGTTTTTATGCTGATGTCGAACGGATTTACGAAAAACGGATTTTCCATACGAAAAAGAGGGCTTTCGCTGACCGAAATAATAATATCGTTTGCGATATTCGTTATTGCGGTAGTTCCGTTTATAAATATTTTAATGTATTCCACCAAAGCCAACGTCAAGAGTTTGAGCGCTATAAAAGCCTCTTCGCTGGCGCTTTCTATGAGCGAGCAGCTAAAACACGGATCTTCCATGGTGGAAGTTCCGCCGTTTCCAAAAACCGTTTACAGCGGCTATGATTCTTTGCAATGGCTGATCATCGAGGCGAGCCCCGGCGGAATCGGCACCAGCTGGAACGAATATACAAAAACTATAGACTATGGAATGATTCCGGGATACCCAAAACATAAAATAGATATAGCGGTGGCGTTTTACCCCGTAAAAAGCTTTCCGAAGATGAAATTTCCCGAAATGGTATTCGACAGCGCTTCGCCTCCGCCGCCGGTGGCTAATCCCAAGGAAAGGCCGGAGTACGAAAAAATGATGTCGCGGATACAGATCAACGTGACCGTCAAGTGGGTCGAGCCCGATAAACCCGATAAAGAATATGAATTTAAAGTTTTCACTATAGTCACCAAGCCTTAGATTCCGTTGAACGCCGGGTTTAAAGTATCGGGCTGGTATTTATATATTTAGAGGTAGAATATGAATTATTTATATAAAAAGGCGGATAAAAAATATTCCGCCGCCGCAAATTCGGGCCGCAAAGCTTTTACCATAGTCGAAATTATGGTAGGCGTGGCGATTTTTTCGCTTCTGTTCCTGTTTTTCAATGAATTCGTATTTCACAGCCGCCGCCAGGCTGAAAATTTATTTCAGAAAGGCGATAACCTCAGGGAGGCGAGGCTTGCGCTTCAGCGTTTCGAGTTCGACGTAAGAAGCTCTTCGGCGGTAACTAATTTCGAAGAAACCGCCGACGCGGTTACCATGACGCTCAAGCATGTCAAAGAAGTTAAAGCGGGCGCAGATCCGCTTACGAGCGATACGATAGATTACGATTATATCACATACAGCTTTTATTTTACCGATCAGAACGTCAACGGAAAGCAAATTAAGGCCCTGACCCTTGCCAGAAGCCAGGCTGACGCAGATCCCGGGCCGGGCTCGAAGGCCGGCGGCGGCGCCGAAGATAGAATACTTTTAAAGAGTTTTGCGGACAATTTAACCGCCAATACCATAGGCGTTTTAAAAGAAAGCGAATTTCCAGTCGTGGGAGTCGGCGTGGTTAAAAGAGAAAGCAAATTTTTCGTTATAGATAACAACTATTATATGAACGTAATGCTCGACGACGCGGTTACGATCGATAAAAAAGACGAAATGATAGCTAAGGCTACCTATAAAGGCAAATACAACGGTTCCGAAGTTGGATTTACCGATATCAGCAGGGCCATAGGCGTATGGTTCCGCTTTATCATCAGCGACAATAATAAAAACGTCAATTATTTCGATCAACTCGTTTATTTAAGAAGCAAAATGTGATTTTTTTTTATTAATGTAAAATTAACATAATAAAATCTTTTTTTAAAATTAGCTATTGACAATTAAAATAAAAAATGATACAACTATTCGTGTAACGATTAAAAATTTTTGGAGGCGTTATATGTTAGTTGGGCGTTTTTTATTTATTGCTCTGGCATGCATTTCCCTTATTTTTCCAGTATTCGGTTATAATTATTCTCTGGCCGAAGACGGCGGCGGATCGCTTTTGATCTATGCCGGCGCCGCTTCCAAGCCGCCGTTCGAAGAACTCGCGGCGGCTTTTTCGAAAAAGACGGGCGTTAAGACCGACGTTATCTACGGCGGTTCAGGCGTTCTGCTTTCGCAGCTTAAATTATCTAAAAAAGGCGATATTTACTTTCCGGGTTCGGTTGATTTCATAGTCAAAGCCGGCGCCGAAAAGTTAATAATCGAAACCAGCGAGGCTAAAATCGTTTATCTGGTTCCGGCGCTGAACGTGGCGCGCGGCAACCCCAAAAAAATATACGGATTGAAAGACCTTTTAAGAAAAGACGTAAGGGCCGTTATAGCCAACCCTGAAAACGTATGCCTCGGCGTATTCGGAGTGGAGCTCGCGGAAAAAAACTTTTCCGCCGGAGAAAAGGCCGAATTTAAAAACAAGCTGCTGACCTATGTTGAAAGCTGTGAAAAGGTCGCTAACGCAATCGTTATGGGGTCGGCCGACGCGGTCATCGGATGGAGCGTATTCGAACACTGGAACCCTGAAAAAATCGAAACCGTAAAATTGAAAACCGAAGAAATATCGCGGCTGAGCTATCTTTCGGTCGCGGTGACCACGTGCGCTAAAGAACCGGCGCTCGCTCAAAAATTTATAGACTATATGAAATCGGAAGAAGGCATGGCCTTTTTTAAAAAATTTAAATACTTCACTTCGGAAAAAGAAGCGCAGGACTATGCGGGCGGCAATAAGCCGGCCGGCGGCGAATGCTATAAAGTGCCGGAAATGTGGATGAAATAGACCATACGCGAGCGGCGCCGGCGCTTATCAGTTGCCGGCGAGCGACTGGTACACGAGCATGACGCTCAAAATCGTCAAAATCACAGTGGAGAACCATCCGAAGCTTTTTTCGAATTTCGAGAATACGAATTCGCCCATGGTTTTTTTATCGGAAGCGATCGTGATTAAGTAAAAAAGAAAAATGGGCAGAAGGATTCCGTTTGCGACCTGTGAGAGGCGCATGATGAATAAAAGCGGCATGCCGGGTATTAAAACGAGCGAGCATCCGATTACTATCATGAAAGTGAATATCGAATAGAACATCTTGGCTTCGTTGAAACTTTTTTCTATGCCTATTTCCCATCCGAAAGTTTCGCATATGGCATAGGCCGTAGCGAGCGGGAGAACGGCCGACGCGAGGACCGACGCGTTAAAAAGCCCGGCCGCGAAAAGAAGCGACGAGTAGCTTCCGGCTATCGGAATGAGCGACTGGCCTATATCGTAGATTGATTCCACCCTGATATGCTTCTGAAAAAGCGTAGCGCCGCAGGCGACTATCATGAAAAAGGCTACTATGTCGGTCATGATGCTGCCTATCACAACGTCCCATTTGCTTATATAGTAACTTTTAGCGGTGATGCCTTTTTCGAGCATGGTGGCGTGCATGTAAAAATTCATCCACGGCGTGATGGTGGTTCCTATGACGCCTATGAGATCGAATATATACTCGCTTTCATATTTTATGGTCGGGATGAAAAAGCCGCGCCACACTTCGCTCCACTCGGGTTTGGCGTAAAAAGCCGAAAAAACGTATGAAAGGTAGAAAAAACAAGAAAAAATAAAGACGCGTTCGACCATTTTATAAGTGCCCTTCACGACTATCGTCCATACAAAAACTGCCATCAATACGGTTAACAGGTAAGTGAGAATAGTCAAAAACGCCTTGCTTTGAAGCGGCGGGAAATCGTTTGAAAAATTTATGCCCATGATCTGTATGCTGCTGTAAATGCCTGCAAATTCAGATGTAGTGGTGCCGAGGTTGGCGAAAAAAACCAGGAAAAGCAGTATGAACGCGCCTTTTACCCTGAACTTTTCGCGGATGAGATCGCCGAGGCCCTGCCCTGTGGCCACTCCCATGCGGTAGCTCGCGTTGAGGGTATATATGAGAAGTATCGTGACCGGAATCAGCGTCCATAGCATGGCATAGCCGTAATGGGCGCCCGCGATGGAATACGTGGCGATGCCGCCCGCGTCGTTATCTACGTTGCCGGTTATTATGCCGGGGCCGACGAGCGAGAGGAATATAAGTATCTGTTTCCATTTGTGTTTCAATTTATTAAGCATGTTAAACCTTATTCAGAGCCTTTTAAGAAGTGCGGAAGCTCTTCGTTGATTTCTATTATGGTGTCCATGACGTCATCGAAAGTTATTATGCCTTTCATGACGTCGTTTTCGTCTACCACGGGGATTGCGAGCAGGTTGTAACGGGCGATCTTTTCAGCCACGTCTTTTTTATGCTCGTTTAAAAGGCAAAACGAAACTTTGCGGTTCATTATCTCGGTGAGTTTCTGGTAAGGCCTGGCCACTACGAGGTCTTTCAGGGTTGTTACGCCTTTGAGGTAGCCGCCCTTTTCTTCTATGTAAAGATAATAGGCCATTTCTATGTTAGGCGCTATGAGCCTGTATTCCGAAAGGGCCTGTTCCACGTTGAAAGTTTCGGGGAACGAAATATATTCGGTGGTCATAAGACCGCCCGCCGTATCTTCGTCGTGGCTCATAAGCTCGCGGACTTCTTCGGCGCCCTGGGAGTTCATGTCGGAAAGGATTTCTTCGGCCTGCTTTTCCGAAAGGTCGCCGAGTATGTCGGCCGCTTCGTCGGGAGGCATCATATCTAATATATCAGCGGCTTTTTCGGTGCCGAGCGACTCTATGAGCGATATCTGCAGGTCCTGCTCTTCAATTTCCGCGAGTGTTTCAGCCGCCGTTTCTTCGTCGAGGGACTTCAATATTTCGGCGCTTTCCTGTACCGATAGTTCTTCAATGATATCCGCGATGTCGGCCGGATGAAGCAGTGAAAGTTTTGCGTATGGAACGACCAGCTTGATTTTATTTTTATGAGTGGTTCCTATAGGCTCGACGAACTGCCATGATATTATCTGGTCGGGTATTTTTTTATTAAAAAGCGCGGCAACGGCTTTATATATGCGGCTGAGGCTGAGCCGGCGCATGAGGCCGGTAGGGCCTATATCGGCCCCTATGGTGACTATTCCGTTTTTAACGAAGGTGAGTTTAATATCGTTGACCCGCACCAGACGCATTCCAGACGTATCGACTATCTGCTTATCGAGTATGTCGCGTTTTAAAAGTATTTCGGTATCGCTTTCGTATTCGCCTTCTTCGGTAAGCTTTAGCGGCAGCACGACGGGCAAAGGTGCCAGCTCGAAATAGTCGTAACGGTATTCTACGAAAGAAGAATATTCGTAAGCGGTAATATTTTCGCCGCGCCTGACGATAAACGCGGAAACGTAAGGGTGGCGTATATTTTCTGACGCGTCTATGGCGATATCGTCTATGTAGCCGATAAATTTGTCGCCGTTATCGTAGACTTTCACGTTCAGGATCTCGGAAAGGAAAAATGTGTTGAAATCCTTCAGCACGGGGCTTTTTTTTATCTGTTCAACCGTCGTGGTTCTGCCGTCAGCCATTACACACCTCCTGAAAGCGAAAAAATGAAAAATTCGAAAAGCCATAAATTATGGCGTGTCCGGGTTAAGGCCCGAACGCTGAAAATAAATTATCATTCAACAAAATATGAAAAGACGAAAAAGAAAACGTTCGATAACGATAAATAACGGTTTAAAAATAATAAGTAAGCTTTCTAATGATACACTTTTAATCATGTATAGTCAAGATTTTTTTCACAATTTTTTCATGAAACGCATCTTTAAAAGTTTAATCGATAAGCTTTTTGAGAATAATGGGACGGCAATTTCGAATGAACGAAGCTAAGCGATATCGAGGCTGAGTATGGCTTTTAAAACATCGACAGCTTGAAGGTTTTTAATGCAGTCGCAGGACCCGAGCGGGCATGTTCTTTTAAAGCAGTGCTGGCATTCGAGTTTTTGCGTCGCCAGCGCGGTTTTTTCACCGAAGGGCGCGCACCTGGCCGGGTCGGAAGCGCCGAAAATGGCCGCGACGGGCTTGTTTAAAACGAACGCGGCGTGCAGCGCGAAAGAATCGCCGGAAACGACGGCGTCGCAGCGTTCTAAAACGCTGAACACTTCAACGAGCGAGGTGGGCGGAGAGATGAATGTAAGTTCATCGGAGGCCGCGATTTTTTCGGCGGTCTCTTTTTCGGCCGGGCCCCATAAAATTACTGCCGCGGAGTTTTTAAGCTTATCTTCGCGGCGAAATTCCCTTATAAGTTCCATCCATTTTTCGGCGGGCCATGTTTTTGTTGGCCAGTTAGTGAAAGGATTTAACGCTATTATCTTGCCGTTTTTGCTTTTATGGCGGAGCGTTTCGAAAAATAAGCCTATTTCAGCCCTGCCTGCGGGCGGAACCACGAGTTTTTCCATGGTGAAATTTTCCGGCGGAACGGCGCCGGCCGCTCTGGCCGCCAGATTTAAAGATCTATAAAGTATTTTAGAACTTATAGGGTTATCGCTATCTATTTTGATAATTTTATTATTCAACCAGTGATTGAATTCGCGCGAATCGTGCCCGCCGGGAGCGAGCGCCGCCCTGACTTTTGCGCCGGACAAAAACGAAATAAGGCCGCTTTTGAAAAGCCCCTGAAAATCGATAACCAGATCGTAATTTTCGCGCCTGATTTCCTTTATAAAATTCCAGGCCGCCTTTATTTTTTCGGCGGCGGAAAGGCTTTTATTTTTTAATGTTTTGCCCGGAAATATTAATTTTTTATTAACGCCCGCTATCAGGCCGGGCAGATCTGAAAACCTTTCGTCCACCGCCCAGTCAATTTTCGCTTCCGGAAAATTTTTTATAAGAAAAATACACGCCGGAAATGTCAGTATTATATCGCCTGCGGCGGAAAGCCTTATTATGAGTATTTTTGAAGGGTTCATTTCACTTTTAATCATTAGATAAATAAAATCAACTCATCCGAAAAATAAAAGTCAGCTTTGATTTGTCGGATGAGTTGAATATATAAAAAATCTTTAATTGCCGGATTACATCGAGATAGCGCCGACAGGGCAGCTGTCTACGGCTTCTTGAGCTTTAGGGCCGTTGCCGATAACTTTAGCGAGACCGTCGTCGCCTATTTTGAATGTGTCGGGAGCGATATCTACGCATACTCCGCAGCCGGTGCAATCTTCGTTAATTTTTAATGCCATATTTTCCTCCATTATCGTTAAAAAAATCTTTAATTAATACGGCGGTCCGGAAATTAACCGGTCCGGAATATTCAATTAAAGTTAAGTCAATAATATCATAATTTAAAATAAAAATCCACTAAAATTTTATTAAAATAATTATAATTATTTGTTAATCAGACTATGTCTTCGTTTTTATCCGCGTCTTTTAATTTATTTCTGGCGTTCGAATCATTTTCGGCGGTGCCGCTTTTGCCTTCGCTGCGTATATTGCGCACAGGGGGCGGAGGAGGGGCTATGGGCGCGATGGGCTGGTTCCCTCTTTTATGCTCGAAATGTTCTATGTTTTCTATCATAGCGTTATAGTTTTCGTTTTCGAGCTCGACGCATTCCCGAAACGACGCAAGTGAGTCGAGGTAGCGGTAAAATATGCGGCCCTTGTTTCCGCTCATTTTATTTTTGATTATTTCTAGCTCAACGATAGGCACCATGAGATCGGAGCTTCCCCATTCCCACTCGAGCAACGGGGTTTCAAAATTGAATATGAAATCGCTGTATAGAGTCATGGTGACGTAAGGCTGATAAATGAAAGCAGGCATCCGGGCCAGGTCTTCGCGTTTGGGCCTTTTTATTTCGGCGCCGCCGTCGAGATTAAAAGTGGCCACCAGGGCGAATTCTTCAGTTCGCACGAGGGTTTTTATTTCGGAGAGTATGTCGCTGATTTCGTTG
>MWBZ01000098.1 GCA_002069765.1 bacterium ADurb.Bin243 | reverse complement strand
ACAGTTTTACCCGGCTTACAGCTTGTTGAAATTATCCGGTTGCGACGTCAAAATATTTATCGGGAAAAAATCGGCGGCCGCAGCTTATCCTAAGATGGCAACCGTCATTAAACATTTTGCGGAAAGGCTCGGCGAATATGGCGTAAACGCCTCAAAAGTAGAGGCCGTTTTTCAATCTTCTTTCGAATGCGGCGGTTTTATGGGGTTTAATTTCGACAGGCCATTCAAAGCAGAAAATGCCGTTATAGAGTACGGCCTTACCGGCGCAACGCCGCGCCTGATATCTTCAGACGTCCGCTTATCTCAAGGAACGGCGAGCGCTGAAATATCTTTAAAAAACTCATCCGGAAAAGAATATATTTTCAATTCTAAGTCTCTGCCGCTCGAACTTTTTAAAAACAGGATGAAATCTAAATACTTCGACTTCAATACTGCCGAAATAGATCTCCGCTTCAAAAGCGTTAGCGGCGACTTATCCGATTTCGCCTTTTTTTACGATATCAGCGGAAGCGCAAGAGATTTTTCATTTATTTATCAGCCGTTTAAAAGCTTCTTAAAAGCCGATTTCGTTTTCAGGATCCATAACGGGAAGCTAATCGTCGAAGAAACGTCAAAACCTTCGACGCCCGGCAACAGCCAGTCAGGAGGCAATTTAGATTCGCGCATTTCAGGTTACGTCGACTTTAAAAACCGCTCGCTCTCGGTAGAATTTTCATCTTCAAAGTTCGATCTTTCATACTTTTCCGCGATCTTTTCGAAGCTCAAAAACTTCCTTTCGCATTATTCTCCGGCAGGATATGCAAAAATATTCATAAAAATAGAAGGCCCGCTTGAAAATCCGGAGACATACGCGGAGCTTACCCTTTCAAACGCCATGCTGCAGGGCGACGCTGGTTATAAAAATATCAATAATATTAGCGGAAAGCTAAATTTCATAAACTCGAAAATATCGTTCAACGATATAAACGGCAGCCTTATGAGCTCCAAAGTAAGCATTAACGGCGTTTGTGACATTACGCAAATAAAAAACGGCGGAGACATAAGCGTCAACTTTTCGGAAATCCCCGTAACCGAAGTTAAAGATTATATGATTTTCAGCGAAAATGAGATAGAAAAACTTATTTCATCGGCCAGCGCGGGCCGCTTGAGCGTAACGTTAAAGCTTTCTTCGGACAGCTCCTCTTTTAAAGGCAGCGGCAATTTTTCCAAATGCAAGCTCTCGCTTCCGGTAAAAAATGAAATACTTGAAATAAGCGACGCCGGGGGCAACTTCGTAATCGGCGACGAAAGCATAGAATTTACCGACTCTTACGGTTTTATAGGCAACGTTCCATTTTTCTTCAACGCATCTTTTTCTAAAAAATCGCTTAAAAATTACTGCGTCAACTTAAAAATTCAAAATATCGATTTTTCGGAAATAATTGCCGGTAAATCTTCCTATGAATTTTTAAATTTCATTTCCAGAATACAGGCTCAGAATAAGTCAAAGCTGGAGCTAAAAATCAGCTCTTCTGACAGCGTAAAAATATCGACGCAAATCAAGTTGAAGCTGAGTTACCCGGATATTTCGCTCTATCCGCTGCCGTTCAGCATAAATATAGAAAACGTCGACGGTGGAATTAATTTCGTTTACGATTCATCCACGGGCGCTTTCGAGCTTAACGACTTCGACTTCGCGCTGCGCGGCGCCTCAAAAATTTTACTGCTTTCGTTTTTATACCGTTCGATACCCGTTTCAATTTCCGGCAACCTTCACGGCGATATACATCTTTCGCAAAAGAAAGTCATTACGGGTAATTTTTCGATCAGCGAAGGCATCGTAAGATATTTCGACAACAAGTACGTCGAGCTTTTCGTAAAAATATCAGAACTCAACGCTTACTTTACAGTGCAAAACACTATAATCAACGGCATCTGCAAGCTGAAGCTCCTGGCCGGCGAAGCCCGTCTGGACTTCAAATCCGACTTCGCCAGCTCTTCTCTTGAAAGCTTTATGAATTTCGAAGCGCAAAACATTAATTTAAGCGACATTTACGTTCAAAATCCCAGGGCTTCCAAATACGTCGACGGCGTGTTCGACGTAAATTTCAAAAGTTCTTTCAATGCCAAAAATAAGTCCGGCGATCTTCAGGGCGCCGCGAGCATTAAAAACGGAAGGTTTATAAATTTAAGCCGGCTGGATATAATTTCGCGAAAAGACATAGTTCCCAACAGAATTTATGATTTCAACAAATTCAATTTTAATTTCAGCCTTAATAAAGACAAGTTAAAAATAGGCTCGCCAGTTTACGACGGAGCTGATAAAGAAGAATTTCTCGAAGTGCTCAAAAATATCGATTACGGTGTGGATCTCTAATTCTCAAGAAATGTGAAAATCATTTTCTTCTCTCGAAATAATAAAAAAATTTTTCGACGCTCGCGCCGGACTGATCGCGAACTGTGATTTTATGCACTTTTAAAATATAATTCGCCTTAAAACCGTTATCGAGATAAACTTCACGGTCCGATTTATAAACGGGCGTTCTGGAGCCTTCAAAATTTCCCATGATTATAATATCCGGCTTTTTACTTAAAATATATTTTCCGTCGCCTTTTTCATGGCCGGCCGGACCGGCCCCGAAATTATCAGCCCGGCTCATGGCGATGTGGCGGTTGGTAAGCCCGAGCATATCGATGGTTCTGAGCTTTGAATAGTAAGGGATTATTCCCGCGGTATTTATCGCAAGCGTCGCATCCGCAGCCGCTTCATTTTTTAAAAACAGGCCTGCTTCACGGCCGAATTCCACGGGACTCGAATTAGATATGCCGTAAATTTCGGGATGAACGTAAAATTGTATCAATCCGTAAATAATAACTATGACGACCGCCGTTTTAAATTTTGCGGCGCTTTTAAAAAATATCGCAAGAGCGTATATGCTTATAATAGCCAGCGGCGCCGTCAGATGCGCAAAAAACCTGAAACCGTACATAAAGTCGCCGCCCACGCTAATCACGAATAAAATATTTAAAAACGCGTATATACATAAAAGCGCAATATGACGGTCTTCGAAGCGTCTTTTAATGACAAAAAAAAGGGATGCAGCGAATAAAATTACAAGCGGGGCCGCGGCGATGAAATAATCGCAAAAATAAGCGGTTCCTCTGGCAAGCTGATTCAAGCCGAACCCCACTTTTGCATGAAACGTGTTAGGCATCAAAGAGCCGTAATAAAAATACCGCCACAAAAAATAAGGCGTATAAACCGCGGCGAATTTAACTAATGAAATATAAATTCCGTAATCTCCGCGCCGCCTGTGGTTTTGGTAAAGATAAAACATTGCCGGAGCTGCGAGAAAAACGCCTTCCGGCCTCGCCATTAAAACCAGCGCATGTAAAACGCCGCAAACGCCGTAATCCAATTTCGTTTCCGATTTTATAGTATAAAAATACGCCGCCATAGATAAAAATGAAAAAAGCGCCACTTCCATGCCCGAAGAAAGCCATGGCGCAAAAATGCCTGAAGTAAAAGCGACGGCGGCCGCTGCCGAAGACATAATCCCGTCGAAACGCTCTATACGTTCATGCGAATTCGCCACCATATAAACAAGCGCGAAGCACAATAAAGAATTAAATATTTTTGAAAACCATAAAAGATCCAGCTTAAAAAGAGACGCTACGGATAATATCAAAAGCCATAAAAAAGAGGTGCAGCCTTCGACCTTTTCGCACGGATTATAAACGAAGCCCTGGCCGTTAGAAAAATTTTCGGCGTATCTGAAAAAAATGAAGGCGTCGTCCATCATCCATGGGTAAATAGACGCGTTGTAAGAAACTATAAATAAAATCAGCGACAGTATTATTAATTTTTTATAGCCGGAACATTGCATAAAGCTTCCTCAGCGACGCATAAAACCGCGGTAAAAAAATAAAGCGGCACCTCGAGGATGCCGCTATAAATTATTCATTTATGATAATATAAACTTATAATTACAGGCCTTTTGTTTTGTCTGCGCCTTCCTGCAAGCTGAGTTTGCCGTGGTTATAGTTACCAGCGGCAGGGCATGTTACGTCAGTCATAGCGCCGGTGCCCGAACCGATCGATATTGCATAAGCCGATGCGGTATCAGAAGGGCATTTAGGTTCGGCTTTAAGGTAGCCGTTCGACTGAAGCGTTCCCGGCGTGAGGTTAGGCTGAGTACCGTTTTCCATCTGGTATAATTCAACGGCACCTTCGATAGTTTTCATGTTTGCGACGCATGATTTTTTCTTCGCCTGCGCGCGGGCGCGGTTAAAGTTAGGAACTGCTATAGCAGCGAGAATTCCGATAATCGCGATAACAATCATAAGTTCGATTAATGTGAAACCTGCGCTGCCTTTAGTTCTTAATTTGTTCATCATAGAACTTCCCCCTTTCTTAAATTTTAGAGTTTCCCCTGCTCTATTTTAATTATAGCAAACGGTATTTTTTTTGTCAATGATAAAAATAAAATATTGTCCTTTAATTTCTTTTATTTCGTTCCGCTGTTAACAAGTTCGAGCATCGGCATGAATATGGCCATGACTATGCCGCCTATTACGATACCCATGAACACGATTACTATAGGTTCTATAACCGAGGTGAGCCCCTTGACGGCCGTATCTACTTCCTGGTCATAGAAGTCTGCTATCTTGGTCAACATTTTATCGAGTTCGCCTGTTTCTTCTCCGACCGCGATCATCTGAACGACCATCGGCGGAAAAACGGTTGAAGCTTTCAAAGGTTCCGATATGGATTCGCCTTCTCGGATAGACGCGCGGGTTTTATTGACCGCGTCGGCTATGACGACGTTGCCGGCCGTATCGGCGGTAACTTCAAGCGCCTGTAATATAGGAACGCCCGATGCGATAAGCGTACCGAGGGTGCGCGTAAATTTGGCGACGGCGACCTTCTTCTGCAGCAATCCGATGACCGGGACCCTGAGGATATTTGTATCGAAAAGGCGTATTCCGCGTTCGCTTTCGAAGAACTTCTTGACGCCGATAAAGCCCGCTACGGCGCCTATGGCTATAAGGATGAGATACTGGTTCATGAACGCCGAAAGCCCGAGGAGCATACGCGTGGGAAGCGGCAGTTTCGCGTCGCCCATATCCCTGAATATCGTTTCGAACGTGGGCAAAACGAAAACTATCAAAAATATGACGACGAGGCAGGCGATACCCGATACGACGACCGGGTAGGTCATTGCGCCTTTGACCTTCTGGCGGAGCTGCTCGCTCGATTCGAGGTAGCTGGCGAGACGCGAAAGAATTTCTTCGAGTATACCGCCCGCTTCGCCGGCTTTTACTAGATTTATAAACAGGTTGGAAAACACTTTAGGGTGCCCCGCCAGCGCCTTTGAAAGGTTGGAGCCGGCTTCTACGTCCTGTCTGACCTTGGTTATGATATCGCGGAACCTGGGGTTTTCGCACTGCTGGCCCAATATGGTAAGGCAGCGCACCAGAGGCACGCCTGCGCCTATCATAGTGGCGAACTGACGGGCGAAAATGGCGATTTCGGTGGAGCTTATTTTACGTTGAAATAATTGGAACTCTTTGCCCTTTTCTTTGATCTGAGTAACGAAATAGCCGCGTTCTCGAAGCTTCGCGATCACCGCTTCCTTCGAATCGCCTTCCATGTCGTTGGTTACTACCTTGCCGTCAAAATTACGGGCCGTGTATTGAAATCTTGGCATAATTGCCTCCTTTCGCAAAAAAAACAAAGCGTTGAGGAATAATTACATCGTTCTGGCTTTAAGCATGCGCTGAAGTTCTTCCGGATAGAGCGTTCTGGAGATCGCTTCTTCCATGGTTATGAGGCCTTTGAAGAACAGCCCGGCAAGCGATTGTTCGAAAGTCTGCATGCCGACGTTCTGGCATGTCTGCATTACGGTGTACAGCTGGTGAATTTTCTGTTCGCGTATAAGGTTCTGTACCGCCGAGGTAAGCGTAAGTATTTCGATCGCGGGAATTCGGCCCTTGCCGGATGCCAGCGGCAGAAGCTGCTGGGCCACGACGCCCTGGATGACGAACGAAAGCTGGGTTCTTATCTGTTGCTGCTGGTAAGGAGGGAATATGTCGATGATACGGTTGATTGTCTGCGGAGCGTCCGTGGTATGCAGTGTGGCGAATACCAGGTGGCCGGTTTCCGCGAGAGTGAGGCCCGATTCGACCGTTTCCAGGTCGCGCATTTCGCCTATCAGAACGACGTCGGGGTCCTGACGCAAAACGTGGCGGAGGGATTCGGCGAATGACATGGTATCTACGTGAAGTTCGCGCTGGTTGATGATGGATTTTTTATGATAGTGAAGGTATTCTATGGGATCTTCTATGGTCATTATATGCACGCGCTGCTCCTGGTTTATGAGGTTGATTAGCGCGGCGAGAGAGGTGGATTTGCCGGAGCCGGTAGGGCCGGTGAAAAGCACGAGGCCTTTAGGCAGGCGGGCGAAATCGGCGACCTTTGGAGGAAGTTTAAGTTCGTCGAGCGAGGGAATCTTGGAGGGGATAACACGGAAAGCCGCGCCTATGCAGCCGCGCTGCCTGTAAATATTTACCCTGAAACGGCCGAATCCATGAACGCTGTAAGAAATATCGAGTTCGCATTTTTCTTCGAACTCTTTCTGCTGTTCCGCCGTAAGCATGTTATAAACCAGCGAGCGGGTGTCCATCGGAGTGAGCACGTCGAGGTCGGTGGCGATAAGATCGCCGTCGACGCGTATAACGGGCGGCGTTCCGACCGTCAGATGAAGGTCGGACGCGTCATTATCCACAACAAGGTTTAGAAGATCGTTTAAGATGAACAACTATAATTCCTCCTTAAAGTAATTCCTAATATAATTATAACAAATTTTATCAATAAAATTAAGTTTTTATATAATAAATTAAGTGGTAACCGCAAAAACTTCATCGACCGTGGTCTTGCCCAGCAGGACTTTACGGATCGCCGATTCGCGGAGCGTAAGCATTCCCTCGTTGTGCGCCGCTTCTTTCAGTTCGAGCGTGGACGCACGGTCGAGTATCATGCGCCTTATATTATCGCTTACGGCCATAACCTCGTAAATTCCGACGCGGCCCTTATAACCTTTGCCGCCGCACTTTTCGCAGCCTTTGCCCTTGTAAAAAAGCAGGTTTTTAAGGTTTAGATGCGGCAATTCCAGTTTTACAAGCAATTCGGGCGTTATGCCGAGCGCCTTTAAAATATCGGGCTTCGGCTTATATTCTATTTTGCAGTCTTTGCAGATAACCTTGACGAGTCGCTGGGCCTGTACGAGGATAAGCGACGTCGCGACCATGAAAGGCTCGATGCCCATGTTCAGCAGACGGCCGATGGTGGACGGCGCGTCATTTGTGTGTAGCGTGGAAAGAACCAGATGGCCCGTAAGAGAAGCTTTAACGGCTATTTCGCAAGTCTCGAAGTCGCGTATTTCGCCGACCATTATTACGTCGGGATCGAGACGCAAAAACGAACGGAGCGCGGCCGCGAACGTGAGGCCTATTTCGGCTTTGCACTGCACCTGATTGATGCCGTGAAGGTTATATTCCACCGGGTCTTCCGCCGTCATAACGTTGACGTCGATCTGGTTGACCGTATGCAAAGCTGAATACAGCGTGGTAGTTTTTCCGGAACCCGTGGGGCCCGTAACGAGAACGATTCCGTTAGGCATCGCTATGGCGTTCATAAATTTTTCGAGCGACTTCGGCTCGAAGCCGAGATCGGTGAGGTCGAGTTTCAAGTTGCTCTGATCGAGAATACGCATAACTATCTTTTCGCCCCATACCGTAGGGATGGTAGCGACGCGAAGATCGACCGGCCGGTTGTTTACTTTTATCTTTATACGGCCGTCCTGAGGGAGCCTTTTTTCGGCTATATCCAGCTGGGACATAATTTTAACGCGGGAGGTGATAGCCGCCTGAGCCCTTTTGGGCGGTTCCATGTTTATTCTGAGATCGCCGTCCAGGCGGTATCTTATGCGGATGTCTTTGTCGAACGGTTCTATATGTATATCGGAAACGCCTTCTGTAACGGCATTTGAAATTACAAGGTTGACGAGGCGTATGATCGGCGCGTCGTTTTCGTCGAGTTCTTCGAGATTGCCGAGATCGCCGCCTTCGTTGGCGTCTTTTCCGATATCGCCGAGGTCTTCCATGAGTTCGTCCATCTTGCCTTCGCTGCCGTAGGCATTATTGAGGGCCTCGTTTATGTCGGTGGAAGTGGCGACGACCGGTTTAACTACAAGGCCGGTCATAAATTGGATATCATCTATCGCAAGAATGTTGAGAGGATCGACCATAGCGACCGTAAGCTTGTTTCCGACTTTATTGATAGGTATTAGCTGGTGGCGGCGCGCTATATTTTCCGGTATGATCCTCACTGTGGCAGGGTCTATCAGGTAATTCGAAAGGTTGATGTAAGGTATGCCGAGCTGCTTGCCGAGGACCGTAACGATATCGTTTTCGGTGACTACGCCCATTTCGACCAGCACCGCGCCAAGACGCTTGCCGCTTTGCTTTTGAATTTCGAGCGCTTTTTGGAGCTGCTCTTCGTTGACGAGGCCGTCCTGTAGCAGAGCGTCGCCCAGCCTTAGCCGCTTTTTTGGTTCGACCATCTAATGATACCTCCAGAGTT
The DNA here is from genome assembly GCA_002069765.1 of bacterium ADurb.Bin243. Taxonomy (GTDB): domain Bacteria; phylum Muiribacteriota; class UBA9980; order UBA9980; family UBA9980; genus UBA9980. Next base: position 5,643 of record MWBZ01000098.1, on the reverse strand, counting down.
TTAATGAATATATTTATTTTAATTTTTATTTTCGGGCGCCTTCGCCGCAGGCGTTCTGGACTACTTTTCTAAGCAGCCAGAAAGGCGGTTTTTTTGAAGTCCATTGCACGAAGGATACCAGGGCCTGATACATCAGCATTTCACGGCCGTCTAAATAAACAGCCCCGGCCGATCGTGCGCTTTGCTTAAAATCGTCGTTTTTTTTATCTATATAAGATAAATCGTAAATTATTTGGTTTTTATTAAACATTTCGGCGGAAAATCGGACCGGTAACCTCACGTCGTCAAAATTTGCCGAAGTCGCATTGATTATAAAATCACTCGATAACATTATACTACTAAATTTCTCATTTTGCAAATCATGATATGAATAAATTATAAATTTTTCGTTATCGAAGCCGGCGGCTCTGCAAATATGAGCTTTTAAAGCTTCGGCTCTGGCCGTATCGCGGTTGACTAAAGCGATAGAATGGACGCCGTTGTTAATAAGCTGAAGCGCCACGGCGCGAGCGGCGCCGCCGGCCCCCATAATTACGGCCTTTTTCGAAGAAATGCCGAGGCACATTTTTATAATCGGCATAACGAAGCCGTAACCGTCGGTATTTTTACCTTTCCATCTGCCGTTTTCGTTTTTCACATAATTGCACGCTCCGCATTTTTGAACGAAGTTATCCGTTTCGTCAAGATAATCAATCACGGCGCACTTATAAGGGGCGGTTACGTTGAAACCTAAAACGTCTTTATCTTCGATAATTTTTTTGATTGCGGCGTCAAAATCTTCAGGTTTGATTTGCATTAATTCATAACGGTACATTTCAGCCAGGCCAAGGTACTCCAGAGCGCTGTTATGGATAGCCGGCGAAAGGCTGTTGGAAATATTTTCCCCGATGAGTAAGATTTTTTTCATGTTTTTACTGGCTTTCTTTAAAAATTTAAACCGAAACGGCCGCTATTAATTTATTCATCGTCATAGTCGATAAACATATCCTTTTCGACTTTTACTTCTTCGGTGGCGGGCGGTTCGATGCCGTATTTAGCGAAGTGCTCTTTCCTTTTTCTGTCGAATGCGGTGGGCTCGAAAGCCGATTGCATAAATTGATTATAAGTGACTTCCATCGCCGAACGTTTTCTTTCCTGGCCGTTATTTTCGGCTGCCACGTCGAAATAATTCGAAGGATTGACCGAAGCCATCTTTTTCAGCTGATAACGAGCATGTTTTTCGACTTCGCTTAAGCTGTGAACTTTTATTATTTTATCATAACATTCGTAAGCTTTTTTATAATCGTAAGTTTGCTGATAGCAAAAACCGAGGTAATACAATGCGTTTAAATTGCCGGGATTCTCTTCCATTACTATTTTAAGGTATTTTATAGCGTCTTTAAAATTTCGGTCGAGATAAAGACGCCTGCCTTTATTGAAGTTATCGCAATCGAGAATAAATATTTTTTTCTGCTCCGAATCGAGAACGTATAAATGCGCGGTTTCATTATTTAAATCTATTTTAACAGGCATCGCGAGCGAGCCCAGTGAAAAATTTATTTCGTTCGAATCGAAATTTTTAGGCATCTTAAAATAGAAATCCGGTTTATAATCTTCCGATAAAAAACTCGATTCCAGCGCCTTGATTTCACACAAGAAATCGCCCGCCGGAGAAAATTTCTGCACTCTTTTATTGTTGGCGTCCGCCACATATATGTTAGAATTAGCGTCAAAGCAGATATCGCTCGGAGCGTCGAAAAAACCCGGTGATCTGCCTCTGCGCCCTATCGTTTTAATATACCGCCCGCGCGCTTCGAACACCTGAATGCGGTCGTTGCCGCTGTCGCAGACATAAACTTCGCCTGAAGAATTTGCTTTTACCGCTGTAGGCAGGTATAGCTGAGAATCGGCAGTGCCTTTTGAAGCGAAGGAATATTTAAAATAACCGCTGGCGTCGAATACGCAAATACGGCAATTATATTTATCGGCGACGAAAAAACGGCCGCCGGAAAAAGCCACCGCGCAAGGCTCGCTGAATTCACCCATGGCTTCGCCGAGGCCGCCCGTTATGTTAGTGTTCATTCCCAGAGAATTGAAAAACACCATCCGGTTGAAAAATTGGTCTATCACGACATAGTTGCGGCTGTCGGGGCTTATGAAGATATCCGCAGGATTGCCGAGAAGCTTTTTGCCGTACTTTTCGATAGCGAAATCGCCCGAATATTTGTAGTTGTTAAGCGAATATTTTCTGATTTTTCCGCTAAGATAATCGCCGACAAGCAGGCGGTTATATTTTTTATCGTATCTTAAAGAACTCGGGGCCAGAATTAAATTTTCGTCCGTATTGTCTATCGGTATTATCTTAATCACTTCGTAATGCCTTGCGCCGAGATAATATTTCTGGTTTAAATAGACGATGTCGTTATCGAAAGTGACGAGATCGAACGCACCGGCTTGCGGCGCCGCGCCGCAAATCAACGCCAGCGGCAAAACCGCCCCCACAAGAACGCGGGCAAAAAATCCAAATATTTCATTAAGCGAAAGTATCAACATCTCACCGTTATTATTTATGATTATTTGAGTATATTTTATCATTAACCGGTTAAAAAGTAAATTATTTTTTTAATCGAGTACCCTAAAAATATGCTTTAAGCTTTCCCTTCGATAAAGCATCACATAAAATTGCGACAAAAGTAAAATTAATTTAAAGCTGTTTCGTTGACAAGCTTAATTTTATGATGTATAATTAATTAAATTTCAAGTTTAAAGGGGGAAATACCATGGCAACTCTTATAAGAAAGATATTTTCGGCTTTAATAGTGGTTTCCTTTATGTTCATCGCGACAGGCTGCGACGAAGTGGTAATCGGAACCAACCTTCAGAAAGGCGATAAATATTATGCCAAAGGCGATTATCAGAAAGCGTACGAATTTTACATGAAAGCCGCCCAGGAATATCAGAGCCGTCTCGGCAAAGTATATTCCAACCGCGAATCGGCCAAAGAAGACGCCCGCAAAATGATCGAAGCTTATTGCAAGTCGGGCCTTACCGCCGAAAAACTCGCCCGCGACTCAGAAGCGCGCGCCATGTTCGAAAAAGCGATAAAAGATTCTTATGCTATCAAAGAAAGCTATTATGTAAAAGAAGAAGTCCAGGTGCCCGCAGGCTACGTTGACCGCTGGGTTCCCGGCTACAACAAAGAAGTTTTCGTCGACGGCCATTACGAAGAAGTTTTCGTTGACGGCGGATACCAGGACGTATATGTAGACGGATATTACAAAGAAATTTATGTCGATCCTTATTATCGCCAGGACGGCACATATGTCAACGGTTATTACAAAAAAGTATGGGTCGACGGCCACTACGAAAAGAAACAGATGCCCGGCCATTACGAAAAAGTATGGAAAGACGGATATTACAAAACCGTATATGTAGACGGCCATTACGAAAAAGTTTATGAACCCGCTCATATCGAATACAAAGATATCTACAAAGAACGCGATGTAAACATCACAGTCGACAGCCCATATATAGCTCAGGCTAAAACTAAACTTCCCGCATCGTCCACAAACGCTCCCCGCGCCGCAGCCGATGAAAACGATCCCGCGTTAAAGGCGGCCTATGAAAAAATGACGCTGGCTTACCAGAACTACACCAAAGTCGGCTCTCCCGATAAAGGCCCCGAACTCGAAGCCATGAAAGCGGCTCAGGCCGAATATCAGAAACTGCTCGAAGCGAAAAAACAGTAATAACTTATAAATAATAATCCACGGTATTTATGTAAAATCAGAGGCGGCCGGTAAGCCGCCTCTGATTTACTTTATTTTTAGGCCATTTTCAATTTTAGTCGAGACATTTTGCTGAAGCGCGCGAAGGAAAAGTGAAAATATCTTTAGGAATTTTAACTTTTTCCCATCCTTTATAACTGGTTTCTGTCTTATCGCCCACTTCGGGTTCGACAATCTGGAGTTTCAACAACTTCGTGGCACTGTCAAAAATAAACGTCTGCCTTATGTTATAATTATAGTCGACAAGCTGATATGTGGTTTGATCGTCGGAAACGCTTTTGGTTATTTTTCCGTCGTCTTTTACGGAATCAAAATATACCCTTGAATTAAATCGCGCTACGTTTTTTTTATTTTTATAATAAATCACATAATTCCATTTTTCATAATAATACCAGACCTGCTCGGGCGTAGTTACGTGCGAAACGCTTACTCCTTCGGCTGTAGCGTCTATCCTCTTGTAATCGAGGTCTTTGCTGTATGCGCTGTATTTAGATTCGGTATAGGCTCCGTTAATGGTTTGCTTGGCCACTCCTTCAAATTTCGCATTTGTAAAGTTGTCAACCATAAGTTGATAAAACTCTTCGTAAAGTTCGATATTTATTTTGTATTTGGCCGGTTCATCTCCGATAAACGCGCCCGCCGGAACCGCAATGCATAATATTGTCAGGAAAACTGCTGCCGATAAAGTTAAAACGGCAAATTTGCCGATCGTTTGTCTGCGGTGCATAAAAAAACCTCACTTTTTCAGATTTATTCTTCAAGAATATCCGGTTTGGCCGAAGCCACTTTGCCTATAGCCGAAGCTTTTTTAGAACTCGAATTTTTGTCGTCGGACTTTGCCGACTTTTCGCCGTCTTTTTTCGCCTTAGCCTTAGACGCCGATTTTTTTGAGGCTGTTTTCTTCGCGCTCTTTTTAACCGGTTTATCTTCGCTGATATCAAGCTTCAACTGTGCGTCCGCGACGTCTTCGAAGTTGAGGCTCTGTATGTTATCGGCGCGAAGCAAAAGCTTATCGTCTGAAGGCGCCGACTGGCGTTTAAATGTTTCGTATAAATTCTGGGCGGTTTTGGCTTTAGGCGTTCCCGGCGCCATTCTTATAACTATTTCACAAGCTTCGGCTGCTTTTTCGAATTCGCCGATTTTAGCGTAAAGAGAAGAAACGCTTATATAGTTGTCCGGATTGGACGGGTTAATCGCGATAGCGTCTTTATATTCTTCTATGGCCTCGACGTACAATTTCTGATACTGGTAAATTCCCGCGAGTTTAGTATGCGCTTCTTCTAAATTAGGCTTCATATTAAGAGCTTCGCGAAAAGCTTTGGCCGCTTCGTCGTATCTGCCCGCTAAAACCATTTTATTGCCTTCCTTCATCTTTTCATCGGGCAGCCTCAGATTTGCGCTGCGAGGGATTTGAACGACTGGCGACTGGTCTTTTGCGAGTACTTTGTTTATATCCGGCTGCGGCGCCATTACGTCTTTTGCGAGCGCGACATCTTTACGGGAGCCTGCCGAAGGATAAGAAGCGAGCTTCGAGCCCGGATTGGGTTTAGAACAATCGCCGGTTTTGCAGTCATGGCCCGGCGTTGAAAGTTTATCGCATTTCGCGTTGCTGGTTATTTTCATTTCGCCGCATTGAGGTTCGCGCGGACGTTTGAAACGTTTCCAGAGATTTTCGAATAAGTATGATCCGAAGCGGGTAGTGCCTGAAAAGCGTTGAACTTCGCCCAATTCCGCTTTCATATATGCGTAATCGAAGCGCCAGCCGTATTTCATAATAGAAAATCCGGCGGTGGCCTGGCCGTCGTTTACGCCTGCGCGGCCGAGAACCGGTAATGGTACCGGCTCGGTTCACCCAGACGCCAAACCGTGTTACTTT
>MWBZ01000097.1 GCA_002069765.1 bacterium ADurb.Bin243 | reverse complement strand
TATTGTATTGATATTCATTTATTGAATTTCTCCGTTATTAAATTTATATTTAATTTTAACAAAAGTCGGCCGCTTTGTCAAATGCGGAAGCTAATTAATCGACTGCCGCGATCTCTTTTTTTAATTTATCGTTCATATTGGCAAAACGGAATTTAAAAATCCTCGAATTTTCATCTCCGTGATTATCCGGCGAGATGACGCAAAATATAGCCGGAATTTCAGGCAGGTAGTTCATATCGCCGAACTTGCCGGCCCATTCGATAGCGGTAACGAATTCTTCGGAACTCACATATTCGTAAAAATCAAAGCTCATAAGATCGTGCGTGTCTGAAAGCCTGTACAGATCCATGTGATAAAGCGGGTATGAATCTCCGCTATATTCCTTGACGATAGTAAAAGACGGGCTGAGCACCGGCCCGTCTATGCCCAGGCCGCGCGCCAGGCCTGAAACGAAAGCGGTTTTGCCGCTCCCCAGACCGCCGTCCAGCGCGAATATAAATTTTTTTGAATATTTATTTCCGCAAATATTTTTTCCGAACCGTTCCCCGAGCCTGTGTGTTTGTTCGAAAGATTTAGTTTTAACGATCATTTTTTAATAAATTCCTTCCAGCTTCGATGTCGGGATGTTTTATTATAACAGCTTGAATTTATCCGCAATGAGTTCGTCCGTCCCGGCTTTTATAACGAGGCCGGCCGAACCGGCCCGATTAACTTTATATAAGCGAAAGTTAAGGCGGTCGGCGGCCATTTGAAGATAAGGCAGTATATTTTCATTCAATTCTCCGCGCATATCCGCAACCATATCGAGCGCGGCGGCTATTTTAGAATAAAGCCCGTCGATTCGGTCCGCGCCGCCGCCGACGCTAATGTAAATTCCGCCCGTTTTAGATAATTTGCGGTGGTTTTTATAGTCGATGTAATTGACGGTGTTGACCCTGACCGCGTCCAAGCCTTCAAAAGCCGCGCTACGCGATATTGTATCGTAAATCCTGCCCGCGTTAGCGGCGCAGCGGCTTAAAATCATTTCATTTTCACGCGCCGCGGGCGCGCCGGAATTAATATCGCACTGCAATGGGTCGGTAAAAACCATGCCGCATGCGAATGTGATTTTGAAATAATTAAAAAAGCCGTAAAGTTTTTCGAAATTGAAAGAGCGGAACGCCCTCGCGGAAGGATATTCGCAATAGGCGAAGGCGGTGTTTTTTCGTACGGCCCGGTCCACGGCCGCAAGGCTCGTGAAATCGCATTCGCTGATTTCGACGCCGGGCGTGTTAAGAAGCGCGAGCCTTGCGGGAGCTATTATATCGTCCGAAATTACCGCGTGGATCTTTTCCGCGCCGAAAGTTTTTTTAGCGCAGTCGGCGAGTTCCGAAAACTCTCTCAAAAAGTCTTGCGGACCGCCGCAGGCCGCCGTTGAAATTATTTTATCTATATGCTTTGAAATCATATCCGCTATCTTTAACTGAAACGCTTTCGTTTTGAAGAAGGAGGAATATTTTGTTCCTCGCGGTATTTGGTGACGGTTCTTCGGGCTATCTGTATGCCTTTTTCGGCGAGCGAATCGACGATGGCCTGATCTGAAAGCGGCTTATTAGACGGCTCTTTAAGTATCATCTGTTTGATGAGTTCCTTGACGGACTTCGTGGACACGTCTTCGCCGCCCGTAGTAGAGCGCAGGCCGGCCGAGAAAAAATATTTAAGCTCGAGCACGCCGCGAGGCGTCTGGGCGTATTTTCCGGATGTGACGCGCGAAACGGTGGATTCGTCGAGCTCCACTTCGTTGGCCACTTCGTTGAGTATGAGCGGCTTAAAGTGCGAAATGCCGTGTTCAAAAAAATCGAATTGATGGCGCACGATGCATTCGACGACTTTTTTGATCGTATCGCGCCGCTGCTCGATGGATTTTAAAATGAAGCGCGCTTTATCGAGTTTTTCTTTTATGAACGCCAGAACTTCAGGCTGGGCGTTTTTGCTGCGCAATATTTTTTCATAACGCGGGTTCAGCCGTATGCGGGGAATATCGTAATCGTTTACGCTGACCACATAACGGCCGCCTGATTTTTCTATAAAAACCTCGGGCACTATAGTTGAATTATCAGAGCTGGAAGCGTATTTAAGGCCCGGCTTCGGGTTGAAATTTTTAATGATGAAATCGACGCACTGCTGGACCTGCTCGACTGTTATCGAGAGGGCGTGCGCGACGTTCTTGTATTTTTTCTCGGATATGTCGTATAGGTGATTTTTAAGGATTTCTTCGAGCTTGTCAGGTTTAGGCGTATCTTCGTCGAGCGAATAATATTGAAGCAGGAGGCATTCGGCCGCATCGCGCGCGCACACGCCGCTCGGATCGAAAGACTGGATTATTTCTATAACGTCGTCGATCTCGCCGGCCGATATGTTGTCGCTTTTTAAATCCGGATGGGCTGCGATTTCGGAGGTTGCGGCTTTCAGATATCCGCCGCTGTCGATATATCCGATGACGACCTTGCCTATTTTAAATTCTTTTTCGGAAAACACCGCCGCGTTAAGCTGTTCTAAAAGGTGGTCGCAAAGGGTTTTTTCGGCGAAAGCGAAAATTTCGAACGACGCCTGCTCGCTCCATTCGAACTCTTTTTCCTCGCGGTGGGTGGTCTTTTCGAGATCGTCGTAATACTGTTCCCAGTCTATTTCATTATTTTCGCTTTCGATTTCGACCGTTTCGAGCTCTTTTTCGTATTCCGACACGCCGTCGGACTCGAGCGGCTGTTCCGAAATTTTTTCGCCCGCGGGGATTTCTTCGGATTTGACGTCGGCGCCCTGCACCTCGTACTTTTCGCTCTGGGCTTCGGAAACGCCTTCTTCGGGAAGGCCCTGCGCGTTGCCGGACGAACTCATGTCGTCGTCGCGCACTTCAATGACCGGGTTTTCCAGAATTTGCTTCTGCACTTCGGTCAATAATTCGGTAATCGGCATCTGCAGGATTTGTATTCGCTGCAGCAACCTGGGAGTCATAACTAATTTCTGCGTCTGTTTAATCTGAAGGCTGTTATTTATATTCATACTCATAATAAGTCACTTGCTTTTATTTATTTTGCCGGTATAGATTCGACTTCACCGGTTTACGGCGTTTATCATTTAAATTCGAGCATTATGGATTTCATAGAGGCGACGGCCTCGTGCAACCCGTAAAACACCGAGCGTGAAATGATGGAGTGGCCGATATTGAGCTCCTGTATATGTTTTACGGCGCATATATTCCTGACGTTGAAGTAATTAAGGCCGTGCCCGGCGTTTACGAGCAACCCTTCGCAATGAGCGAACTCCGAGGCTTTTTCGATGCGGGCAAGTTCGGCGGCGAAATCGTTGCGGTTAAAGCATTCGGCATAGCGGCCGGTATGGATTTCAATGGCGTCGGCGCCGGTTTCGAGGGAAGCTTCGATCTGTTTTTTTTCGGCTTCTATGAACAGGGAAACGAGAATGCCGGCGTCTTTTAATTTTTTAATCTGCGTTTTAAGGGTTTTGCGCGAGGCATGGGCGTCGAGGCCGCCTTCGGTAGTGCGTTCGGCGCGGCGTTCTGGAACCAGCGTGGCCATGTAAGGCTTATTTTTAACGGCTATTTTTATTATTTCATCTACGGCGGCCATTTCGAGATTTATAGGAAACGCCCCGGCGCGAGTCAAAATTTCAAGATCGCGGTCTGTTATATGGCGGCGGTCTTCGCGCAGGTGCACGGTAATCTGGTCGCATCCGGCATCACGGCACACGAAAGCGGCCTGCAGGGGATCCGGCTCGAATCCGCCGCGCGCGTTTCTGAGAGTGGCGGTATGGTCTATGTTCACGCCGAGCCTTATATATCTTGCCGTTTTATCTTCTTTTATATCGTTTTTGGTTTTCGATTGTTTCATTAAAATCACCTGTGTTTAAATTCTTAACAACATTTTAGCATTTTTTATGCCAAATGTCAAATGAAGCGACAATACATATAACTTTTATTGCTTGAAAAAAATTAAAATTCTGTTATAATGAATTTAAGTAGATATAAAAAATCATAATAAAAAAATAAAAATTAAACAAGGAGAAAAACATGCCCGAAAATAATAATTTAAACGAATCTAACGAAACCACGCCGGCGCAGGAGCAGTCCAAACCGGCACAGGGCAACGGATTTGTAGGCATCGGATGCATTCTTATATTCATCGCCATATTCGCATGGGGCATGTATAAGGGCGCGCTCAACAGGGACGAGGCGAAAAAGCAACTCGCCGCCAAAAATATTCAGATAATCGATTCGTCGGTAATAGACGCTATCAAGAAAGGCGACGCCGAAACTTTAAAACAGCTGATGCTCGCAGGCGCCAATCCCGAAGCCAAAGGCGAAAACGACTCCAGCGCGCTCATACTCGCGGCAACTGAAAATAAAACCGAAATGGTTAAAGCCATATTGTCCAGAACTGAAAAAGTTAACTATAAGAACGCCGACGGCGTGTCAGCGCTCATAGCGGCCGCGGGCGCAAACAATACCGAAATAGTAAAAATGCTTCTTGAAAAGAAAGCCGATGTAAACTCGCGCGATAATTCGGGCACGACCCCGCTTATGATAGCCGCGGAACGCGCCAATATAGAAATATTAAAGCTGCTTATGGATAAAGGCGCCGACGTTTCGCTTAAAAACAATAAAGGCGAAACCGCTATGACACTGGCTAAGGCCGACAATATAAAAGAGGCTTTAAAGTCTCCATCAAAGCCAACCGCCGGCGCGCAGGGCGGAACCGTTCCGACCGAGCTGGTAAAACCGGTCGATATAGAAAAACTTTCGCCTGCGGAAGCGCGTAAAACGCTCGACGGATTAAAAATACCGTACAACGACAATCGATTCGTAGAAGCCGCGTCCAAAAACGAAACTGAAGCGGTAGCCCTTTTCATAAAAGCCGGCCTGCATCCCAACACTAAAAACATCGAAGGCGTAAACACTCTTATGACCGCTTCCATAGCGGGTAATAACGATATGATCAAATTCCTGGTATCGAAAAACGCCAACGTCAACGCCAGGGATAAATCTGAAAGAACGGCGCTGATGATGGCGGCCGAAAATTCGAAGCTCGATACCGTTAAACTATTGTTATCGCTCGGGGCCGACGCGAAAGCGAAGGATAAAAAAGGCAAGACCGCGCTCGATTTCGCATCGAACGCCGAAATAAAAAAAGCCGTTTCGGAAGCCATGGCGAAATGACGGGGAACTCTTTAAAGAATCGGAGCGTGCGATCTAATGCCGGAAAATACTAATGATAAATTAACCAGGTACCTCAGCGAAGAGACTAAAACTCTTCTAAATTTTATATTCGACGGAATATATATCGTGGATACCACGGGAAAAATAGCGTTCTGGAACAAAGGCGCCGAAAAAATAACCGGATACATGGCGGAAGAAGTTATCGGCAACTTTTGCAAAGACAACATATTAAACCATATAGACTCCGACGGCACGCTCGTGTGCATACACGACTGCCCGCTCAAGATAGCAATAAACGAAAACCGCAGCACGCAAAACAAGCTGTACCCGCTGCGCAAAGACGGCAGGCGCATTCCTGTATTGACCCACATCGCGCCCATAAAAAGCGGCGACGGCGAGATAATAGGGGCGATAGAAGTGTTCCGCGACATAAGCGTACAGGAAGAATTTGAAATACTTCAGAAAAAGTTCGACAAGCTTATAAAGCAGTATGTTTCCGACACCGCCTATGAATCGGTAATGCAGCAGGCCGCCGGCGACCGTGAAATAAAAGCGGAAGCCAGGGACATGGCCGTTTTTTATATGGACATAGTCGGATTCACTACGCTGACCGAAAAAAACCGGCCGGAAGAAGTGGTGGAGATGCTCAACGCGTTTTTCTCGCTTTCATCGCATATCATAAAAAAGCATACCGGCGATATAGATAAATTTATAGGAGATTGCGTGATGGCCGTTTTCATCGATTCAAAAGACGCGGCGGCGGCGGCGCGGGAATTTTTATTCGAAGGCCTCAGATCGCTCAACAAAAAGCTCGCTGAATCAAATCTTCCGCAGATCAACGTCAGGGTCGGCATAAACACCGGCGAACTGATATCCGGCGCGATCGGATCGGAACTGCGCAAAGATTACACTATGATCGGCGACGTTGTAAACACCGCGGCACGCGTCCAGTCGGAAGCGGAGCCCGGAACGCTTTACATTTCCGAATCTACTTTATCACGTTTGCCGAATATATCAGATTTCGAATTTATCAAGCAAATATTGCTTAAAGGAAAGCTAACTCCGGTTAAACTTTATAAATTGAAACATTGATAAAGTTGGTTCTTTAAATATCGAGGTAACAAATGGAAGGCGTCAGTCAGGATATCCTTCAGAAAGCGATTATGAACGCCGGCGACGGGTTTTATATAACCGACGCCGGATTCATGATTTCATTCGTAAATAATATATTTAGCGGCATTTATGGTTATGAAAAAAACGAAGCGGACGGAAAACCTTTTTTTGAAACTATTTTCTTAGACCGCGGCGACGCCGAGCTAATACGCGAACATCTGACGGAAAATCATTGCTGGCAGGGCCGCGTCATGAGCGTCAGAAAAAACGGCGAAGAATTCCCTATATCGCTGTCCATATCTAAAATTTTCGGCGAAGACGGCCGCGTAGAAGCTTATGCCGGAAAAACAGGCGATATAAGCGAAATCGTAAAAAAAGAAGAAGAAATAAGCCACTCAAAAAGATTTCTAAAATTCGCCCTCGACTCTCTTCAAACTCAAGTAATAATACTCGATGAAAACGGAGTTATAATCCACTTTAACGAAGCGTTCAAAAAATTCGGAAAAGACTACAGGGACAGGGCAAGCTCCTGGGCCGGCGTCAATTACCTCGAAACGGTGGACGCTGAAGCCGCGGACGGATCGAGCCCGGCGGCGAAAGCGGCGGCCGGCATCAGGGACGTTATGCGCGGAAATAAAGAAATTTTCAGCATGGAATATCCGTTTAATACCAGTTCGGAAAATATATGGTTTTTAATGACCGTAACGCGCTTCAAAGAAAACATTCCTCCAAGATTCGTTATAGGTTTCGAAAATATAACCGAAAGAAAAACGGCCGAAGACGAGCTCGTGCACGCTAAATTCGAGGCCGAATCGGCGAACCGCGCCAAAAGCCGTTTTCTGGCCGGCATGAGCCATGAAATCAGGACTCCGATGAACGCCATTATGGGCTATGCGCAGCATCTGCTCCGCGAAAAAACGCTTTCCCAAAAGCAGCGCGAATACGTAGAAATCATAGGCCAGAGCGGCAGGCACCTTTTAGAGCTCATAAACGAAGTCCTCGATATGTCTAAAATCGAAGCCGGGCGGATGAGCGCGGTGCCCGAAGATACCGATCTATTCGCCCTGATGAACGACGTAAAAAATATGTTCGAAGTCCGCGCCGAAGAAAAAGGCATTTACCTTAATTTTTCGATAGGCGAAGACGTTCCGCAATACATATACGCGGATGGAAAGAAAATCAGGCAGGTCGTAATCAATATCATCGGAAACGCCATGAAATTCACCAGCGAAGGCGGCATAGCAGTGCACGTCAGCGTGGTTTCCGAAGATCATAAAAGCTCCAGGTCCGTAATCGCGGTAGAGGTAACAGACACCGGATGCGGCATATCGGAAGACGAATTAGATAAAGTTTTCAAACTGTTCGAACAGACGGGCGCAGGAATAAAACAGGGCGCGGGCACCGGCCTCGGAATGCCGCTGAGCCTTAGTTACGCAAAACTTCTCGACGGCGATATCACCGTAGAAAGCGCGCCGGGCGCGGGAAGCGTTTTTCGTTTTACGTTCAAAGCCGAACTGCTCTCGACGGCCATACAAAAAAACCGGCCGCCCGCAAGCAGGCGCGTCGTGGGAATAGCTTCGGCCGGCCGGCCGCGGGTCCTCATAGTGGACGACGTGGCGTCAAACCGCTCGGTCCTTCGCGTGCTTCTTGAAAGATGCGGCTTTCTGGTCAGCGAAGCGGCCGACGGCCAGGAGGCGCTTACGCTCATAGCCGGATGCGTTCCGGACGCCATTTTTATGGACCGCTACATGCCGGCGCTCGACGGAATAGAAGCGGCAAAGCTTATCAAAATGTCCGACGGCTATAAGCACATACCTATAATGATGCTTTCCGTCAGCGCTCTTGAAGAAAACCGCAGCGAAGCCGTTCAAGCAGGAATAGAAGTTTTTTTACGCAAACCTTTCATCGAAGAGGAAATATTCGAATGCCTGAAAAAAGCTCTGGGCATAGAATACATATACGAAGAAGTGCGCGGCGAATTACAGCCGGCCGCCGACGAAGCCGCCGAACGCGAGTCGGCTTCGCTCGGCGCCGATATCAGGGCTCAGCTCATAGAAGCCGCCGGCATGTGCGACGTCAGCGGGCTTCGAAAAATAATCGAATCGCGGTTAAAAGGCTACCCGGTCCTGTGCTCTAAAATTAACGAGTTTTTAGTTAAATATGAATATCCTAAAATAATAGCATTGTTAAACGGAGGTGACGCGGATGCCGGAAATTAACCTCGAAGGCTCGAAGATCATGATAGTGGACGATACTCCTCAAAACCTGGGGGTCCTCGAAAAAATGCTCATAGGTAAAGGCTATTACATTTTCGCCATGACCGGCGGCGACACGGCGCTCAAAGTGGCCGAAAAAACTCCGCCCGACCTGTTTTTGCTGGACGTAAATATGCCTGGCATGAACGGGTATCAGTTGTGCGAAAAAATAAAAAAATCTCCGGCGTTATGCGAAATACCGGTAGTTTTTCTAAGCGGAATGAACGAAACCGAAGATAAGATAAAAGGCTTCGAAGCCGGCGGCTTCGACTATATAACCAAGCCCTTCCAGCTCGACGAAGTGGAGGCCCGCGTCAAAACGCACCTCATGATACACAAACTAAGGCTCGAATTAAAAAAGCATAACGCCAACCTCGAAACGCTCGTGGCCGAAAGGACCCACGAACTCGACATGGCTTATAAACGCCTGAAAAGCCTCGAACGGATAAAAAGCGAATTTCTTTCGATGATATCGCACGAGCTGCGCACGCCGCTTAACGGCGTTCTGGTCGTAAGCGAGCTCATTATCCAGGAACGCGTTAAGTACGGCCAGAAAGACGACGACATCACCGAAATTTACGCCAGCAGCCGAAACCGCATAGAGCGGCTGCTCGACGACGCTATGATGATAAACGAGCTGGACGCTTCGTCTAAGAGCATCACCCAAACATCTTTTAAGCTGGACAGTTTTATGGAAGGAAGATGCGCGAGAGTGGACCTTTTGCTGGAAGCCGGAAAAGAAATACCTCTGCTCCGCGGCGATGAAGCGCTTCTAAAAAAAGCCATGGATAACCTTCTTCAAACCGCGGCATGCTTCAATTCAAATAAGGAAGCCATCGAAGTCAGGGCCGAAGTTTCCGGCGGCGCGCTGAATTTAATATTTCCGTTAGACGCTTTGAGGCTTTCCGGCGAGCACGCCAAAAGGTTTTTCGAGCTGGCGTCCACTTCGAGGCAGTCTTCTGCAGCCCAGTCTCTGGCGCTGGCGCCGGTAGTGGCCGAAAAGATATTCCGCCTGTTCGGCGGAACTCTAAAAATGGATAAGCTCGACGGTGCCAGAGGCCGCATCGTGCTAAGTTTTTCGGCCGGCCAGTAAAGGCCGCCTAAGGCTGAACCACTATCGCGCGTTCGTTGCGGGTAGCCCACTGCGCCTTGAAGGACGCGAACGAATACGTGCGCTGGCCGCCCTTCCAGGGATCGTTAACGTAGACCAGGCCGTCTTTTACGCCGGTTACGACCATATAATGGCCGCTGCCCCAGTAGCCCTGAGTATCGACATTGGCAATGACGGGCTTGCCGCTAGCCGTTATGGATTTGAGCGAATCTATAGTCATATTTTCTTTCATATAGCTTCCATTGAAGCCGTTGCTTTTGGCGGCGGCGAGTATATTGCCGCAGTACGTTCCCTGCCAGCCTCCGCCCGAGCTGAGCGTTTTGGTTTCTTTAGCCACTTTGACGGTCGGCTTATTAACGCCGTAAAAGTCCAGCGCCATGGCGAGCGAGGTGGGGCCGCACAAGGAGTGGCCCAGCGGGCCGTTTTCGGGGGCGCGCTGCGCGCGTTCGGGCACGTTGAGAAGCCCGCTCTTTTCGAAGCCTTTAGTGCCGGCAGCCGGCTGGCTGGAATTATCGGCTTTTTTACCGTCCGCCGCCTCGACGGTTTTGTTATCGGCGCCGGATTGTTTGACGGGGGACGCCGGTTTTTCTTCCGCGCCGGCGATCCGTTTTTCTCCGGCTTTATTTACGTCTACATACGCCTTATAAACGAAGCCGGTTTTCCCTTTAAATTTTATTTTATACCAGTCGCCTTCCACGCCTGTTATCTCTATCTTATCGCCGTCGTCGAGTTTGCCTATTTTATCGCCCCACGCGCCGTCGCGCACGTTAAGGCCGTAGGCGGGATCTACGTCTACCGTGGCGGTCGTTTTCATTTTTTTGAGTTTGGAATCGTCGCCGCTGTTTGTAAGCATGGCCTGCTTCAAAATATAACCCTTTTTTCCGTTGTAGTCTATGATATACCAGTCGCCTTCTACCGATTTTATATCTACGAATTTACCCGAAAAAAGCGTGCCTATAACATTACCCCACGCTCCGTCGCGGACTTTGACCTCGCCGAGGCCGGGAGTAACGATGCCCTTTAAATCTTCGGGCTCTTTTTTATCGCCGTCTTTATTATCGTTATTGGCGGCGCCGTCGGGGCCGTCTTCGTTTTTGTCTTCGTCTTCGTCATCGCCGTCTTTTTGAGGTTCGTCTTTTTCTTCGTCTTCTATTTTACCGTCGTCGGCTATCAATTTTCCGTCATGGCCGATCTTGCGGTCGAATTTTTTAAGCCATTTGTCGTTTTTAGCGTCGTAAGTGCGCACGAGAACATATTTTGATGTAAGCGTAAGCATGTTGAAGCATCTGGCATCGTTATTTATGTTGCCGTTATGGACGGCATGCACCTGGTTTTTCCAGATATTAGCCGAAGACGCGAAATGCTTGTTCGAAGTTCTGATGTGCGCGTGTCCGGACGCCCACATGAAAACCTGTTTATTGCTTTTTAAAATGTCTTCGACTTTATCGGCGGGCTGAACGCTTGAATTGGCCATGCCCAATTTTTCCGACGCTTTGAAAGTGTTTTCGAGCGGAGCGTGGCAGAAAATTATAGTGGGCATATTTTTATTCTTTGAAAGAGTGTTTTCAAGCCATTTAAGCGAGTGAGCCGAAAGGGTTACGAGATGTTTCGCGTCGAGCGCGTCGGCCGAAAGAAAAACCAGCAGGTAGCCGTTGGCCTTATGAGCGAAATAATTTGATTTCTGTCCGAACGCTTCGTTGAACCTTTCGAGCTTATGCTTCTTCACCGCTGCGCCGGCCCTTATTTTTTTACCTTCCGCCGTTTTATGGTCTTCGTAAATGCAGTCGTGGTTGCCCGTGACGGCGAATACTTTGCTTTTGAGCTTTCTTATGGTTTTAACGGCTATATCGAATTCTTTTTCGGTCGCGATCTCCTTGCATGAATCGCCAAGAATAGCGGTGGCGTTGACGCCGAAACCGTTAGCCGCGTTTATGGCCTGAGTTACCGCTTTTAGATTTGATTCGCATATATGCAGGTCGGCCAGAAGCGCCATTTCGTATTTGTCTTCGGCTGCGGCTTTTGCGGAATCGTCGAGCGCGGACGAAGAAGAAGTTTGCTGAGTGGAAACCGCTTCGCCCCCGGAAATGTCCTGTTTAAGATCTCCGATGCTCGCGGCAAACGAAGAAGCGCCCGCGGTAAGGCATATAGCTAAAAATAAAATCAGGCAGTAAATTTTAAATCCGGCCAGACGGCGGAAGTTTTTTAAATCGGCGTTTTTCGTCATAGCGGTTCTTCCTTTCGTTTATATAAATTTTAATTATCGTTTAACGTAAAAAACGGCGGCGCGAATAATCGTCGTACTGCCGCACCTGTTAGTTATACGGCGCGGCCGCCGAAAATGTTCCTTAATTTTTCATGCGTTTTCAAAAAAGTTTAAAATCTCCGCCGGTTTTTGAATAATTATATCTGCGCCGGCGCCGATAAGTTCGCTGACAGGCCGAAACCCCCAGCTAACGCCGGCCGCGAACATTTTAGCGTTGCGAGCGGTGGCCATGTCGGTATTAGTATCTCCGGCGTAAATAAAACCCGAAACGGGTATGCCGAGGCCGCTTGCTATATAAAGCGCGGCCGCCGGATCGGGTTTTTTAATGAATGTATCGGACGCGCCTATAACATATTCGAACTTAATTCCCTTAAAATATTTTTCAACCATAACCGTGGTAAATTTATGCGGCTTATTCGATAATACGTTCATTTTAACTTTCATTTCGGCGAGCCGGGCGAGGGTTTGCATAATCCCTTCGTACGGCTCGGTTTTATTATCCCATTTGGCGCCGTATTCACGCTCCATTTCGGCCGCTATTCGTAATATGGTGTCTTCGTCGCGCGCGGCTTCGGGAAGCGCCCTTAAAGCCAGATTTTTCATACCGTCGCCCACGAAAAACTTATAACTTTGAACGGGATGCGCCTTAAAGCGGTTGCGCTCGAGAACGGCGTTCATGGAATCGGCCAGATCGCCGATCGTATCGAGAAGCGTGCCGTCCAGATCGAAAATCACGGCTTTATATCCCATAAATATCACAATCTCCAGACGCGGCCGCGCCGCTTTTTTTAACCGGAAAAGAAAAAAACAAAATCATCTGTAAAAAATATCGAACTCCGCAGAACCGGTAATTAATTTTAATACCACGAAATGATGTATTAGATCGGATAAAAACAAAGAAGCGCCTGTTATAAAAGCGATTTTTTTATATTTTTCGCTAAAAAACGCGGAGGCCGTAATTAACGCAAGACCGGCATATCCGTGATGGATCCTGATGCCGAGCGTAAGAGCGGACACGGCTTTAGTAGTTTCTCCCGCCTTCATTTCAAGCGCGAAACGGAAGAAAACCGTTATAAGTTCTATGGCGGCTGTTAATAGAGTTATTTTTTTTATCATTTCGCGTTTAACTTTTTATCTTTAAAAAACGACCATATTTCGTCCGCGGCGTTAATGTCCATGCACGCGTTTCCGCCTTCGCCGTCGCGGGTTATAATCCATTTGTAAAGCGGGCCGAACTTTTTACCCGGCCATGAATGGCCGCCGCCGTGCAATATGTAAAATACAACCCCGGCCTTGTTTTCAGGTGCGGACTTATAAATCTCTTTTTCGACCGTCACGCCGTCGCCGGGAGCTTTATCCGGCAGTTTTATAACCTCGGGCGTTTTGGCGCATCCGTTATTTTCGGCCCAGAATTTAACGCTGTCGCGGGCGGATATCACGCTGCCGCGGTTATTCGCCACCACTCCGCCTTCCCATTTAACCAGCTTATCTTTATCGCCGTTCATCATTAAAACCGGAAGCGCTCTCACGGGCTTTTCGTTTTTGAGCGTATGGGGAATGCTTGTGATAACAGCCGCCATAGCGGCTATCTTATCGCCCTTTCTCATGGCGAAAAGATGGCTCATCATGCCGCCGTTAGAAACGCCGGCCAGATAAACGCGGTTTTTATCGATATTATGGCTGGAAGATATGGAGTCTATCATTTGCGAAAGGAATTTAACGTCGTCGATGCGGTTTTGATGAGCATACGATTTAAAATCGCCGCGTTCGTCGTTCCAATTATTTTTGAGGGCGTCGGGATAGGCCGTAACAAAACCTTCGCGGGCGGCTATAGCGTCGAACCCGCAAAGTTTCTGCATGCGCGCGCCGTTGCCTCCGCCGCCGTGAAGCACGACAAGAAGCGGGGCCGCAATTTTTTTATCCCGGGCCTGCCCCTGATAAACTATATAGCTGCGTTCGACGCCGTCCACCGTAAGAACGGCTTTTTCGCCTTCGAATGAATGGCATTTAGAAATAAAAACCAGCGACAGCACTATCGCCGATAGCACGAGCATAGTTTTTTTCAGTTTCATACGATTTAATCCCTTCGGCCGTATTATTTTGCTTCAGCAGGAACGGCCGTTAATCTTTCATCAAAAAATGAAGGTTCGCGATGGAAATTCCGCTTAATATGGCGCCTATGATACCGAGAAAGCCCTGATCGGTCCCCGCTATGAATAAATTTTGAATGTGAGTGGTTCCGTTCTTGCTCTTATCCGGAGTTCCGTAAACGGCGCCGTTTATATGGCCGGTGAAGCGGTTTACCGTTTTTGGCGTAAAAATATCGTAAAATTTTACGCACCCGTCATCGAAGGCGGGTATAAAGCGCTTTATTATATTCCCGGCGTTTTTAAGGACGTCATCTTTTTGCGCTTTATATTCGTCTTTTGAAAGCGAGTGCCAGATGTCGCTATTGGCCATATTTGTAACGCGCAGCATCACTTCGCCGAGCGGTTTTTCATATACGAAGTTGTTCGGGCAGCACAACACGCCGCTGCTGTAATCGGTTATAACGGAAGGCCGCTTGTAATCGAATTTATCGGAATCATTATAAAAAATGATCGTTTTATCGTAACCGCTTTCTGATATGGCGTCTCTATTAAGTATAAATATAGCTTCGGTGAACGAAAGCATTCCCGGCTTTACAACGCAGGATTCTTCGCTGTAATCGGAAGCGAGCCTTAAAGTTTCCAGAAGGCCTATCGTGGATAATATTTTAGGCGCCGAAAGCTCTTCGCC
>MWBZ01000096.1 GCA_002069765.1 bacterium ADurb.Bin243 | reverse complement strand
CCGCCGCCATAAAGAACACTACCGAAGTAAGGGGCGCGATTTCAGATCCATGCTCCTTTACATTCGTAAAGTAAAAAAAGAATAAAAATTTTATATTTTAATTATTTTTCCGATAACATTAATATGGCATATTACGGTTATCGGAAAAATAATAGTTTTATATTCATGCTTATTGTTTTTGCTGCGTTTGCGACCATCAATTCGGGCTGCCCGCACAAGCATATCGAAACATATTCGCCCGTCATACCCGGCGCGATTTCCGGCACGGTAAAAACTTTCGACGGCGAGTCCACCGCCGGCGCGGTAGTTTTTATAGCCGCGGACGACCTTCTTAAAAACTCGATCAAATCGAAAAAACTCGACGCGTCCGGCGGATATTCGCTCGACGGGATCGATCCCGGCTATTACTATGTGGCGGCCTTTAAAGATATGAAAAACGATTCGGCGTATACTATAGGCGAAGATTATCTGGGCGGAAAGCTCGTAGACCACTGGGACCTGGATAACAGCTACTACGTGGAAGTGAAAGAAGCGCAGAATACAGTGCTGGACGTACCGCTTCTGGCTCCGTTAAAACTGAATTATATAGAAAACGGCACTAATTCGGTCAGCCTCGATCCGAAATTTTCATGGGCCGCGGTTTCGGGCGCGGCGTTTTACCGGCTGCGCATAACTTCGCGCCAGAAATCTTTCTGGATAATCGATACTCCCGCTACGTCCAAGATTTACGGCACCGACCCGGCCCCGCAGGATTATCTTATAACCAGGCCGGAACAGCTCGAAAGCGAACTGGAATATTTCTGGTCGGTCACGGCCTTTAAAGAAAAAGGCGTTCCTATCGCCTATAGCGAACTAGCGAGGTTTTATACCCGCCTGCTCAGGACCGATAAATTTGGAAGAGTCGAAATACTGCAGTAAAATCCGAAATTATATTTAATAGAATATCGGCGTTTCATAATGTAAAAAGAGAGGAATGGCGTGAAGCTTTTCCTCTCTTTTTTGAGCTGTTATCTTTGAGTTTTTAAGTCAATTTTTTTCTTTTATTGCGCTTATACTATTCTGAAGTAATCTATAAGCACGCAGCGGCGCTCTCTCGTAAAGGATACGGGAGTGGTAACGCCTTCACCGGTTGGGCCCGCGATAGTAAGCGACGTGTGGCCTTCGCCGTTGAAACCCAGCCCGGAGTATGAAGGGCCGTTTTTGACGAATATCGTCGTGTTGATCGCTGAGGCCATTTTATGCAGATTTTCGATATTGTGCGAATGCATCATGGCCGTGTGGTAATAGTGGTGTTCGGCTTCTATGGCTATTTCTATGGCTTCGTCGACGTCGCGCGCGCGCACGAGCGGAAGCACGGGCATGAGCATTTCTTCTTCTACGAACGGGTGGTTTTTATCCACTTCGGCTATTATCAGTTTTATTTCGTCCGATACGTGGATACCCATTTCGTTTAATATTACCCTGGCGTCTTTGCCGCACCATTTTCTTATAAGTTGCCCTTCTTTGTCGAAAACGACGCGCATAAGGCGGTTTATCTCTTCGCCGCGCAATTCGAATGCTCCATGGCGTTTCATATAGTCTTTGAGCTTATCGAATATGGAATTGACGGCTATGCATTCTTTTTCTGCGATGCACATAACGTTGTTATCGAAGGATGCGCCGTTTACTATATCGCGCGCAGCTTTTTCAATGTCGGCGCTTTCGTCGACTACCGCCGGCGGGTTGCCGGGGCCGGCGGCTATGACTTTTTTGCCTGCGCCGAAAGCAGCTTTTACAACCCCGGGGCCGCCCGTGACGCACACGAGCTTTACGTCGGGATGCTTCATGAGCGCCGTAGAAGATTCCATGGTTGGGTTTTCTATGGCGTTGATGAGGTTTTTAGGCCCGCCCACCGATACTATGGCGTCGTTTAATATGCTCACCATCTTAGCGCAGCATTTTTTTGCCGAAGGGTGGAAGTTGTACACGACGGTATTTCCGGCCGAAAGCATGGTTATTGAGTTATTGATAACCGTGGCCACGGGATTGGTGGAAGGCGTTATGGAAGCTATTACTCCGTACGGTGCGCGTTCTTCGAGCGTAAGGCCGCGGTCGCCGGAGACGGCTCGCGGGTGAAGCGCTTCGGGCCCCGGAGTTTTAGTAGCCGAAAGAAGGTTTTTCTGGACCTTGTCGGCTACGCGGCCCATTTTAGTTTCTTCATGGGCTTCGCGCGCCATTACTTCGGCGTTTCTGACCGCCGCGTCGCGCATGGCTTTAATGATCTCGTGCCTTTTCTGCAGTGTCACTTTCTTATATTCGCGATAGGCGAGCGACGCCGCCCTGACGGCGTCTTCGACCGTGGTAAAAATGCCGTGAGCCGAAGAGTGGTTCTGGGTGTTCAGATCGTAGGCTGAGCTGATCCCCGTGGTGTTGATTTTCTTAATTACGTCCTCGACTATTTTTTTTATCTGATGCTCATCTGCGAACATTTAAAGCCCTCGCTTTCAAAAATAAAATTATAAATTTCAAATACTAACGTTAGCATTTTTGCCCGTATGAAGCATATTTTAAAGCAATTTTTTATCGCTTTTATTTTCTTTTAAATACAGCGAATCGATAATGCCGACTATGGAAGCGTCGACGGGCTTGCCTTCCGTGCGTTTGGTCGCCCTGGCGGAAGACCCTGAAACTACCAGTACGAATTCGTCCGCGCCCGCGCCAACCGCGTCGACGGCGACGAGATAATTGGACGTAGGCTTTAATTCCACGCTGTATTGCTGGACGATTAAAAGTTTCATGCCGTTGAGGCCTTCGTCTTTTCTTGTGGCGACTATAGTTCCGGCTATTTTTCCGATTATCAATTCAATCACCCTTTATAATTTTTAGGCTAATCCGGTCTTATCTGATTATCTGGGCGAGATCGCCGTTTTTTATGTTGCAGGCGTTTATTTCGTCCAGGTCTATATGCATGTCCAGGGCGTATTCGTCGTGCACTCTTATAAGCACGTTGTGGAACGTCGTACTGCGCGGCCCGTCTATTCTGACTGAAACCCGGTCTTTATCTTTGTATCCGAAAGCTTTGGCTTCGCTGGTGTGCATGTGTATATGGCGCGCGGCGACTATAACGCCTTCTTTTATTTTAACGCTGCCGGCGGGGCCTATGATTTCTAATCCGGGCGTGGAGGCTATGTCGCCGGAATCTCTGACCGATATGGCGAGGCCTAGCGAATGGCAGTCTGAAGCGAGAAGTTCTATCTGAGTTTTTCCTCTGACGGGGCCGAGTATCCTGATTGAATCTTTTTCGCCTTTATCGGTCTTTATTTTAACGCATTCTTTTGCCGCGAACTGGCCGGGCTGCGAAAGATCTTTCATTTTAGTGAGCTGATAGCCTTTTCCGAAAAGAATTTCTAAATCCGATGGGCTCAAATGAATGTGACGGTTCGAGCCGGAGACGGGAATTTTATTTTCTTCAACCAGCTTATTGATATCCAGACCGTAAGTTGTCATAATTGCGACCGACTTTCTAATTAATTAATCATCGAAAACCGAAAGAGCGCGCTAAGCTCTTATTAAATCCGATAATTTATATAATATTATATACCATTTCGTTGATGTTGTCAACAAAAATAAGCGTAAAAATAGACGGCGAAAAGCCGTCAAAAGAAGGCTGTAAGTCTTTACCGGGATAATTTATGCAAATGGTTTTTCAGCACTTCGCTTATAGTGGTATAAAAATTTTCGATGCTTATGGGCTTGGAAATATATCCGTTCATGCCCGCCGCAAAGCATTTTTCACGGTCAGACGGAAGCGAATACGCCGTGACGGCTATGATCGGCGTTTCGGGGCTGCCGGATTCCGCCTCGCCGTTGCGTATTTTTTTTGTGAATTCGTATCCGTTCATGTCGGGAAGCTGGATGTCGAGAAGAATAAGATCGTACTTGCGGCTTTCGAAATATTTAAGGCCTTCAAAAGCGTCGCAGGCGATATCTATTTTCCAGCCTATGCTCTCTATGATGTTTTTGATGAGCTTTCTGCCGATGAAATTGTCTTCTACGAGCAATATTTGAAAAGAAGCGCCGGATAACTCATTCAGTTTTGAATTTGCATGGGGCGCGGAGCCGGCGGCCTGTAAGGGGGATTCTTTTTCCGCCGCCGCGCAAAACGAGAGCGGCACGGTAAGTATGAACATGCCGCCGGATTTTTTTTCGTTAAATTCAATAACGCCTCCCATGGCGGATATGATCTTTTTTGCGTAAGTTATCTTGAATATAAGGTCGTCGGCGATAGACAGATTCGATGGCGTTTTATGCGAAAGCGACGCGGCTATGTCTTCGCGCATTTTGATGCCTTCGTATGAAATGGTGAACATGAAATCGGCTTCGTTGTCTTCGCGTATTTTTTTTTCGAGCGCGACTACTATTCCGGAATTTTTCGAGTGCGCAAGGGCCGTTGAAAGAATTTGCGAAAGGGCCTGCTTTAGCTTGTATTCGTCGCCGTAAACTGGCAGCGGCTCGGCCGCGGGATGCGGAATGCATAAGCTGCATCCGGTTTCGCGGACGCTGTCTTCGAAAGACGACGACAACTGACGAAGCATATTAGAAATATCGAATTTTGCTTTGCACAATGTAACTTCGCCGCAGCTGTACTCGCAAAAATCGGAAACGCCGCTTATTATTTTATTTATTTTGTCGTTGGCTTTTTTTATTAGTTCTATGAATTTTTTTTGTTTGGAATCGAGCCCCGCGTTTTCTAAGAGATGAAGATAGCCGGTTATGGCGCTCGAAGGGGTTCTGAGCTCATGGTTTACGCTCGATAAAAGCGAAAGAGCGTAATTATATGAAAAAAATTCTTCACCGCGCGGTGAAGAATGGGGCGGCCCTGAAAATTCATTGCCGGAGAGGTTGTTTTCGTTTTCTTTTCCTGTCATTTAAAAATAAGCCCCTTAAAAATTTTCGTCGGTCAATTTATCGTAAAATGATTTGCGGTTATATATGAAAGACCTGTAAACATTTACTATATTGTGCTGGTCGTTAGTTATGAAGGTGATTTCGATCGCGACTATTTTTTTCCTGTCGGTGAAGCCGAGCAGCGCGCCGTTGAATTTTCCGTTGTAACGCGAGCGGGCGCGTTCTTTTTGCTTGTCTTCGTAGGAGAGGAAAGGTATGTTTAGATACGAAGGGTCGTAATGCATGTTATAGGCGGCGATTTCGGTTTCTATTTCGCGGCCGGTGGTCGGCTCCACGGCTTTTTTGATTATTCCGACCTGGCCGGAAGACTTCATCACGCCCTTTATCAAGGGCTCGATGGCTACGTCGGTGGGCTGGGGCTCGTCGTTTAGTGCGTTGCGGCAAAGCGCGAAAGGTATGGTGAGGCCGCCTACGTCCTGCTTGTCTTTGTAAAGAGTGTAAATGACGTATTCGATTTCTTTTTTTATGTCTTTAGTTTTATACCGCTTGATCTGGATGTTAGTGTAACGGTCGTTGTCGTCGAAATTCAATATGTCGATAGCTTCTCTTATGTCTTTTTCGAAGTTGAGAAGCACCAGGCGCGTGTCGCGGAGGTTATCGGCCTGAGTGCTGGCCGTGTCGGTTTGACGCAGGCCGCCCATGAAAAAATCTATGAGTATCGTAAAAAATATCGAAAAAACGGCGATCGCTATTAAAAGCTCGGCCAGAGTAAAGGCTTTGCCGGAGGATTTAAAATTACTGAATTTCAGGTTGAATTTTTCTGTGTTCATAATATTTTCCTTAAAAACCGCTGCGGTTATTTTTATATCGGGCAAAACATCACTGGTATATTTTATTGGTCACTATGGTATAAAGCGTATATTTTTTTTCACGCTGCGCGTTATTGCGGTCTATTTTAGCTTCGGCCCATTTAACTTCTACGTATATCTGGATTCTTGAAATCAGGCGCTTGTATTCTGGCGAAAAGTAGCCGCCGGGATATTTAGCCGGATCGGGTTTTTCTTCGGGGAAAAAAGAGATGCGGACATATCTTTTAAAATCGGGAAAATAAGGTATAGTTTCATAATCTTCGAAACGCTCGTAAACTTTCCAGGCCGGCGCGAAAGGCGACCAGTCGGTTCCGGGGTTGGATTCTTCTTTTATAAGCTCGAGCAGCCTTTCGTATTCGCCCCATTTTTTTACTTCGGCCGCGGGCGACATGGGCGCGATGACTCCGCCGAATTTATACTCTTCGAGTTTTGTAAGCGCAAGGTTTGCCGCATGAAGAGCGTTGACGCTCTTTAAGTTGGCCTGGGTCGTATAGCGGTAAAACATAATTATGGGAATTATTGAAAACGAAAAAATGGCTATCGCCATAAGAATCTCGAGCAGCGTGATGCCGCGCCCGCGATTTTTCGCGCCGAATAGTAGTTTATATGGTTTTAATCCGGTTCTGATAAAATGCATCTTTATTCACCGCTCGTTAATTTATTCGCCAAGGGAAGCCAGTTTGCCTTTAATTTCACTCTTGAGCTGCCTTATGCCTTCGACTTCGGCGGGATTTTTTTCTACCTTTTCGAGCACTTCGAGGTATTTGAAAGTCGAAACGTAATACTTGCGTTCGTCGTTTTTCTGCTTGTAAAGCGCCGCCAGTTTTTTAAAGGCCAGAAGCCTTATGGTCATGTTGTTGGGCTCTTCTTTTATGGCCAGTAAAAACGCGTCTATGGCGTCGTCGTAATTTTGCCTGCCGGCCGCGTCCAGTCCGTCTTTGAAATAGCGTCCGGCGCGCCCGTTCATGCCGGCGATGAATTCGCGCCGTTTTTGTTCGGACTCCTGAAGTATCTGCTGCTGCTGTTCGTACTCCTGATAGTAGCTTTCGAAGTGATTTTCGGCCTGCTGGTAAGTGAGAAGCCTGGGCGATGACGCCGCGCCGGAGCCGCCGCCCCAGCCGGAGCTTTTATTTGCCGTCGCTTTGGCTTTTGCCGCCTCGTCGAGCTCGTTTATGTTCACCAGGCGCGACTCGCTTTTCATGCGGTCGCGTGAAGGAGCCATGGTTTTAATTATAATGTAGCTCGTCAGTATGACGGCGAATATAAGGACTAAGAAAATTATTGGCTTATTAGATTCCATAAGACCGACCTTTTATTACTTTATAGCGTCCTGCGTGTAGCTTATTATTTTAGGCGTTATCGCTACGACTATTTTATCTTGAGATTTGGCGAGATCGTCGAATATCTGCGTCCATACCTTATCTTCAAGCAAAGCCATTTCGTCGGGAAGGTATTGCACCTGATCGGTGGCGCCGATTTTTTCGGCTACCAGATTGCCCCGGACGATTGTGTACATTTTATTCATATCGTTTCCGAACCATGAATCGTCGCCGAATTCGGATTTAATGCCGTTTTTGGCATATAAATAAACCTGTGCTTCCATATTTTTGTCGCGCGTGGAGAATAACGATTTTAATACGTTGCTTTCGGCGAATTTATCGTCTTTGGTAGAGCGGAAGATTATTTTGCCGCTTTCTTCGCCGGGATATGAAGGCGGTTTTGTGCCGAGCGCCACGAGCTGAAGCGAATTGTAGGCGCCGTTATGCCTGGAATTAGCGGCGTATGTCCCGTCGGGATATTCGTATGATTCGGCTATTCCGGAGCGGTCGTCGGGGTGCCTTAAAACTTCGTTTCCAATGTAAATATTTCCGGTGGCGACGATAACGCCGCGCCCCTGATAATAACCTTCTATGTGCACGTCGCCGTCGACGAATTCGTAGCCTTTAAGCTGTATGGCATAAGAAGGATTGGCGAGAGCGGCCTGCTTGCCGGTTTTTATTTTAAACAAGTCTTTTATGGGGCCTAAAAGCCCTTTTGAAGGCGGAGCGGCCTGCCACGGGCCCCATCCGTAATATTTTTTAACCTTTCTGGATTCTTCTTTATTGCCTATTTTATAGGTCACCGTGTCGGAAGCCGTGTGCTGCTTTTGAGATACGCGCTTATATACCGAAGGCTCGAGCACGCCTATGATTTTATCTTTCGGGTATTTTGCGTCGAGTTCCGGTTTGACGTCTACGGGACCGTTATACCAGGAGTTTTTGTCGCCGGGAGATCCGGGAGTGATATAGGGCTCGGTGATAATCTGGCTGCCGTATTTGTATTTACGCTTTATATCGCCGTAGAGCTGGTTCGGCGTTACGTCTTTCTTGCTTTTGAAGCCAATCGAAACGAAGAATTTTTGAAGCGAGTTGAGCGGGTCGAAGCCGGTTAGGTCAGTGTTTCCTCTGCTGCCGCCGTCTTTGAGGTCTTCGTCGAATTCCTTGATCGGTGAAAACATGCCGCCCGTTATCAGGTTGGTAAGGGTGGAAAGAAGCTTGCGGTGCTCTTTTAAAGGCGTGAGGTCCACGTTGGCGTCCACTTTGACGTTAGACAGCTTGTCTATCATGGATATGCGGGTTTCGAACGCGCCGAACCACGTGGGATCGGCTTCTTTATTTATAGGAATCGTGAAATCTCTCATAAAGACTTTCAGGCCGTTTACGAAAAAGTGCTGCGGCACGTAGCGGCTGTTAAAAAAATTGGCGATTTTTCTCCAGAGGCCGGAATTACCTTTGTCGCGGCGGGCGGGGAGCGTTTCGGGCGACGTGTTGTTGACGTACAAAACGTGATCGAACTGAATGGGGATGTCTTTAAATAAAAAGACTTCTTTTTCCAGTTCGACTTTTCTTTTGATGCTTTTATATCTTGCGGTGCAACCGATTTTAAGCGTGCCGATTTTGCGGTATTCGTCTATTTCTTCGGACAGCTTGTAAGAAACGCTTAACGATAATATGGCGCCGCCCGGTATTTTGGACGCCACTTCGCCGTCGAGCGCTTTTTTTAATTCGGGACAGTAGGCCGACATTTCGTCGCGCTGGTCGATGAAAGGGATATCGAAAGAAAATTCTTTTTTGGTAGCGAACAGCTTATTCCAGCCGACATTCGCCGGGTCGTTGACGAAATCGTTTACGTTGTTTTGCAGCACATACATGGCGTGCTCGACGCCGGCTTCGGCCAGATAATGCGCCGTGGAAGCTTCTACGTAATTAAACGCCTGCTGCGATTCGTTGCGCATCATATAGATTATAGAAAAGCCGAGAAGCATTAATATGAGAACCATGATCATGGTAAATATCATGGTGGAGCCGGATTTATCCGTTGTTTTTGGCGACGGACGTGACGATGATAATGAATAAAATAATGATGAATAAAACGCTTTTTTTGTCGACATGATTATCACCCGCCTTATTTTCTCTGTTGGATTGATTATACAAAAAATATGCAAATATGTCAAGGGTATTATATAGATGTTGCATACGGGATAATTTTTCAATATTTTTCTGGACTTTTATTTGAAATTTGATTATAATTTAACGAGCGATAAGTATAGAGCATGCTGCAACATCACTATAATAAAGTA
This sequence comes from bacterium ADurb.Bin243, assembly GCA_002069765.1. Taxonomy (GTDB): domain Bacteria; phylum Muiribacteriota; class UBA9980; order UBA9980; family UBA9980; genus UBA9980. The sequence continues at coordinate 5,381 of MWBZ01000096.1, read as the reverse complement.
AGGGGAGATATGGTATGACAAAAAGAATCCACAATTTTAACGCCGGCCCGGCCGCGCTTCCTCTCGAGGTACTCGAAGAAGCGCAGAGAGATTTCATAGATTATAAAGGGAACGGCCTTTCGGTTCTTGAAATGAGCCACCGCGACAAGGTGTATGATAACATATTAAAAGAAGCCGAAAAAGATTTGAAAGAGCTTTATTCCATACCCGATAACTATACGGTTTTATTCCTGCAGGGCGGCGCTACTTTACAGTTCGCCATGGTGCCCATGAACCTGCTGGCCGACGGCCGGTCGGCCGATTACGTCAATACCGGCGTCTGGGCGACCAAAGCTATCGAAGAAGCGCAGAAACTAGGTAAAAAGGTGAACGTAATAGCGTCCAGCGAAGATAAAGCTTTTACCTACATACCCGATAATTTCAAAATAACCCCCGATGCGGCTTATCTGCATATTACCTCGAACAACACCATCCGCGGCACCGAGTGGCAGTCTTATCCCGATACCGGATCCACCGATCTGGTTTGCGATATGTCGTCCGATTTCTGCTCGCGTCCGGTAGATATTAAAAAATTCGCGCTCATTTATGCTGGCGCGCAAAAAAATGTCGGCCCGGCCGGCTGCACCGTGGTTATAATCAGAAACGACCTTCTCGCAAAGAGCCCTAAAAACATACCCACAATGTGCAATTATTCAATAATGGCCAAAGAGCCTTCGCTTTACAACACTCCGCCCTGTTTCTCGATCTACATAATAGGCCTGGTGCTCAAATGGCTCAAAAAGAACGGCGGACTCGCTAAAATGCAGGAAGTCAACGTCAAAAAAGCCAAAGTGCTTTATGACAGACTCGATAAAAACGATTTTTACCGCGGCACGGTAGAAAAAAACAGCCGCTCGCTCATGAATATCCCTTTCAGGCTTAAATCCGAAGAGCTCGAAGAAAAGTTCATAAAAGAGGCCAAAGCTGCCGGTATGATAGGCCTTAAAGGCCACCGCTCGGTAGGCGGCGTACGAGCTTCTTTTTATAACGCGCTCCCTATCGAATCGGCTAAAGCGCTGGTTGATTTCATGGACGAGTTCGAAAAAAAGAATTCATAATTTTTAATATTCAAATTAAAAGCTTCGATGACGGCTGGATAAAAGTAATCCGTTTTATTTCCCCGGAATCTTGAGCTGAGTAAAGCCTTAAAAACCGGTATTTTTGCTTTGCAAAAATACCGGTTTTTATTTTTGGTTTTGCGTACGCGTTTTTTCGAATATCGGCGCTGAATTATTTTCTTTACAATTATAGAAATTTATGATATTATTTTTGCGTTCTTCGGTTCGGCGTAAATGGCAAATGCGTTAAAATCGAAGACTGGTGAGAAAATCACTAAAATTATAAGGAGGAGTTTATGCCGAAGTCTGGTAAAAACGATTTTATCAACCGTAAACCCCAAGAAAAAGGTTTCTTCAAGAAAAGTTTATTTTCAGTCACTGTGTTATTGAGCTTGGCTCTCGTATTTTTTTTAGGTAACATTAACGCGCCCATACAGGCCCAGGGAACAGTCGAAACACAGGCTCCAGCCGCCGTTCCCGCTCCCGCGGCCGTTCAGTCAGCCGCCGCTCCCGCTCCCGCTCCCGCAGCGGCCTCTATAGAACAGGCCCCCGCAACGGCTCCCGTCAAAGAAGCTAAAGTCCCCGTTTTCTGGTGGATCGCTCCCGTGGCTTCGCTGCTCGCTCTCGTTTTCGCGATTTATTTTTATAACGCGATGATGGGCGCCAATCCCGGCAGCGCGCGCATGCAGGAGATCGCGGGCTTCGTCCGCGAAGGCGCTATGGCGTATCTTTTCCGTCAGTACAAAATCGTCTCAATAGTATTCGTCGTCCTCGTAGTAATACTTACCGTTCTTGCATATATAGGCGCTCAGAACCCCTTCGTTCCTATCGCCTTCCTTACCGGCGGTTTTTTCTCGGGGCTTTGCGGATATCTCGGCATGAAAACGGCCACCAACGCCTCTTCGCGTACCGCCCAGGGCGCGAGCGAAGGCCTTAACCGCGGCCTTACCGTCGCGTTCCGTTCAGGCGCCGTCATGGGTCTCGTGGTCGTCGGCTTCGGCCTTCTCGACATTTGCGCCTGGTTCTGGATTCTGGATAAAATCGTATTTACCGCTGAGCACATGGCCAGCGGCCTTCGCATGTTCGGCCTTACATTCGTTCCCGCAGGCTGCACCGAAGTGCAGAAATGGTCTGAAATAACCACCACCATGCTTACCTTCGGCATGGGCGCTTCCACCCAGGCGCTTTTCGCGCGCGTGGGCGGCGGCATATACACCAAAGCGGCCGACGTAGGCGCAGACCTCGTGGGCAAAGTAGAAGCCGGCATCCCCGAAGACGATCCGCGTAATCCCGCTACCATAGCCGATAACGTCGGCGATAACGTCGGCGACGTGGCCGGCATGGGCGCAGATCTTTACGAATCGTATTGCGGTTCCATACTCGCAACGGCGGCACTCGGCGCGGCAATCGGCGCCGAAATGGGCAGCCCCGCCGCTTCCATAAACTATATCGTAGCTCCGATGATAGTAGCCGGCATAGGCACCATTCTTTCCGTGATAGGCATGTTCATGGTCCGCTGCCGCGAAGGCGCCGATCAGGTCGAACTTCTGCGCGCTCTGCTTTTCGGCACGCTCGGCTCTTCGGTTCTTATAGTAGCGGTAGTCGCCGGCATGGCGCATACCGGCATGATAAGCTGGGGCCTTTTCGGTTCCGTAGTCGCCGGCCTTTTCGCCGGAGTGCTTATCGGCCAGTCAACCGAATATTTCACTTCAGATTCTTACTCTCCCACGCAGGGCATAGCCAATCAGGCTAAAATGGGACCCGCGACGGTTATTATAGACGGCCTCGCTGTCGGCATGTTTTCAGCCGGCTGGCCTGTCGTTATAATATGTGTCGGCATACTTCTTTCATTCGGCCTTCCCGGCGGATTCGATAATTTCAGCCTCGGCCTTTACGGCGTAGGCTTCGCCGCCGTCGGCATGCTTTCGACCCTCGGCATTACCCTCGCTACCGACGCGTACGGCCCCATCGCCGATAACGCCGGCGGCAACGCCGAAATGTCGCATATGCCTCCCGAAGTCCGTCAGCGCACCGATCTTCTCGACGCTCTCGGAAACACTACCGCGGCTACTGGTAAGGGCTTCGCCATAGGCTCGGCCGCGCTGACCGCCATGGCGCTGCTTGCAGCCAACCTCGAAGAAGTTAAAATATGGGCGATCCGCTATGCCGAACAGTCGGCTGACAAAATGTTCCACCTTAAGGGGCAGGCTTTCGCTATCGACCAGCTCAAACATATGGGCGTTCTCGATTTCGTTCGCGTGTTCGACGTTCAGCTTTTGAATCCTTACGTTTTGTGCGGCCTCTTTCTCGGCGGCATGATGGCGTTTCTTTTCTGCGCTATGAGCATGAAGGCCGTCGGCCGCGCCGCCGGCTCCATGGTAGAAGAAGTGCGCCGCCAGTTCCGTGAAATTCCCGGCATACTCGAAGATAAAGCCCGCCCGGATTACGCCAGCTGCGTGGCCATTTCCACCGCCGGCGCTCAGCGTGAAATGATCATTCCTTCGTTGCTGGCTATAGTTATTCCCGTCGCCACGGGTCTCATTCTCGGCATCAGCGGCCTTATCGGCCTTCTCGCCGGCGGACTTTCCACCGGTTTCGTGCTCGCCACCATGCTGAACAATGCCGGCGGCGCATGGGACAACGCCAAGAAGTTCATCGAAAAAGGCAACCTCGGCGGCAAGAAACTCGCCGACGGCACCAAGAACCCGACGCACGGCGCGGCCGTTATTGGCGATACGGTGGGCGACCCCTGCAAGGATACCAGCGGCCCTTCGCTCAATATTCTGGTTAAACTCATGAGCATGGTAGCTATCGTTTCGACGCCGGTATTTCTTAAATTCGGTCCCGCTATACAGGCTATGCTCGGCCTTCGTTAAGCTTTTTTGCCCGCGCGGCCCGCTCCGGCGGCGCGCGGGTTTGTAAACCGATAAAAAATAATTCTATAAACCGATAAACATAAAAGCGCCCGGAAGATTTCCGGGCGCTTTTATTTCGGACTTTTAAACCGTTATTCTTAATTCAGTATGCTTGATTAGCTTTTGCCGAGCCTCTTTTTTAAAGCTTCGAGTTCGTTGTCTACCTTGTCGTTGGATTCGAGCTGCTCGAATTTTTTCTTTATATCGGTGTCGGGATCGCTTAATTCCTGTACGGCTTCGGCTTCGGCTTCGGCGTAGTTGACCTGTTTTTCCATTCTGTCGAAGGTTTCGAAAGCTGAAGTGGAGGTGGCGTTGAACTTGCCGACGTTTTCGTTTATCTTTTTAGACGTTTCGGCGTTTTTAAGCCGCGCGAGAAGGACTTCTTTTTTTCTTTTAGCTTCTTCCATTTTGGATTCGAGCGCGGCGCAAGAGCTTTTAAGCGCATCGACGTTTTTCGTCATGGTTTCGAGCTGGTTTTTGAGGTCGGCGGCCGCTTCGCTCTGATCGTTTTTGCGTTTCAGCGCTTCTTTGGCGAGGGCGTCGTCGCCCTTTTCGACGGCTATGACCGCTTTTTCTTCCCAGTAGTCCACCTGCTTGGCGGTTTCTTCGTATTTGTCTTCGAGCATTTTTTTATCGCGTATAGCGCGCGCCACGGCTACTTTGGTTTCACGAAGGCTTTCCTGCATTTCCACAAGCGTCTGGTTTATCATTTTTTCCGGGTCTTCCGCGCCGTCCAGCAGTGCGTTGATGTTAGAAGAAATAATGGTCTGTATCCTCGAAAAAATACTCATTAAAACACCTCCAAAACTATTTTATATTTATGTTATTGTGATCGCGACATTTCATGCGGTGCGCGTTTAAAGGACTTTATTGACTTCTTCGGCTATCTTTGCCTTAGGCTGCGCGCCGACCATGGTAGATTTTATTTCGCCGCCTTTAAAGACCATAAGCGTGGGAACGCCGCGGACTTTATAAGAGCTTGCGAGATTGGGCGATTCGTCTATGTCTACTTTTACGAATTTTGCTTTTCCTTCGTATTCCTTTGCGAGCTCTTCAAATAAAGGAGCGATCATTTTGCACGGGCCGCACCATGTAGCGAAAAAATCTACCACTACGGGAACGCCGCTTTTCAATACTTCGCCGTCGAAATTACTTTCTTTTATAGTATTCATTATTTCCTCCTTTTTTGCTATTTAATCAATATATGAAAAAATTTTACAACATTTTTTAAAAAAAGTCAACAAAGTACTTGCAAAAAAAAAAAAAGTGTAGTATAATAAAGATGTCTTTGGGGAGTCGTCTAATGGTAGGACAGCAGACTCTGGATCTGTACGTGAGAGTTCGATTCTTTCCTCCCCAGCTTACGAAA
>MWBZ01000095.1 GCA_002069765.1 bacterium ADurb.Bin243 | reverse complement strand
CCGCCATATAATACATCTGCGTCAGCTGCGAATCGCCCTTGATCGCGCCGGCCGCGAGATCAGCCTCCAGAGCGTCGGCCGCCATGCGCATATACTTTCTTTCGAGCGCTATCGATTCCCTGATCTTTTTTTCCATCAGTTCATAGCGTTCGCCGTTTAAAGACGGCCTGACGAGCTCCAGGACTTTTTCGGCTTCGCGGTTTTCGCCGTGGCTTCTCAAAAAAAACAATGCGCCGAGCGAGCAGTATAAAAGGTCTTCGCCCGAAAGCCCCTGCGCGCGCTTCATAAGAAGCCTGCCTGTAGCCAGTTCCGCGGCCGCGTTATTATTTTCGGAAGTGTCTATCGACGCCATATCGATATTTTTTCGCATCCATTCCATGGTCCGCTGAGCTTCTGAACCCATCATATCGAAATATAATTCGCGCTCAAGCCTTACCGCCCATGCGGCGCCGATATACTGCGCGAATATCTCGCTCGTGCTCTTGTTTAAAAGTTTATACGTCTGCGCGATCATATCGTATTTGATAAAAGCAGGTATCGTCTTTACCGCTACCGTCGATTTCATGTCGTATAAGATCGTTTCCGGAGGTTTTATGCCCTTTTTATTCAATATTTCGTCCTTTAATTTAGACAGCGTCTTCGTTTCGATAGTGCCGAAATCGCTTTCAAAGCCTGAATAGTAACATTTTTCGCAGCTGACGGGGAGAATAAGGACAGGCTGGTCGCCGGTGGCGTAAGATAAAAAATCACGGTCGTGGCCGCCGAAGGAATTGGTGGACATTAAAGATTTTGCAGAGGTTTTATTGCCGCATACCGGGCACTGCAGATCTTGCGTTGAAAAATTAGTGGCGAAAACGGCCGAAGATAAAGCTAACGAAAAAATAAAGATTAATAAAGCAGTTGTAATAATTCTCATAATTGACCCGCTTTCTAATAAAAAGATATTTGCGAAAAGTATATAAGAAAACGGGGAAAAGAAGATGGCCGGCGGCCTTTCTTTCCCCCGTTTTAAATTTATATTAGCAGCTCTGGCAATATTCCGTAAGCACTTTCATCGTGGATGCCGGATGCAGGAACGCTATTTTTTTGCCGTGCGCTCCGGTGCGCGGTTTTTCATCGATGAGCCTCATGCCTCTCGCTTTTGCGGCTTCGAGGGCTTTTTCTATATTGGTGACTTCATAGGCTACATGATGTATTCCGGGGCCCTGGTTCTTTTCCATGAATTTAGCCACGGGGCTGTCGGGCGAAGTGGGCTCGAGCAGCTCTATGTTAGTGTCGCCCACTTTGAAAAAAGCCACTTTGACTTTTTGCTCCGGCACTTCTTCCACGCCGCCGAGCGCGAGGCCCATTCCTTCGGCGTAAAGCTTTATGCCTTCGTCGAGGCTTGTAACGGCGACGCCTATGTGGTCGAGCTTTTTAATGAACTGCTCCGCGGGAGCGGTTTCTATATTCAAAGCCTTATAGATGAAGGACGTTATGGTCCTGATGGGGGTGCCCGGAGTGAAAACCTCTGAAATGCCAGCTTTTTTCAAAAACGGTATGTCGTCTTTGGGAATTACTCCGCCGCCGAAAACTACTATATCGCCGGCTTTTTTATTTTTAAGCTCTTCTACGACTTTTGGAAAAAGGCTGTTGTGGGCTCCGGAAAGGCAGGAAAGGCCAACTATGTCTACGTCTTCCTGGAGCGCGGTGTTGGCTATCGATTCCGGCGTCTGGCGGATGCCGGTGTATATAACTTCCATGCCGTGATCGGCGAGGGCTTTGGCGACGTATTTGGCGCCGCGGTCGTGGCCGTCGAGGCCGGGTTTGGCTATTAAAACTCTTATTTTTTTATCTTTAAGCATGATGTCACTCACCTTCCTTAAATTACGACATTTTCTTTATATTCGCCGAAAACGCCCCTGAGCGTGTCGCATATTTCGCCGAGCGACGCGTATTCTTTTACGCAGTCGATGATGTGGGGCATGAGGTTGTCGCTGCCTGAAGCGGCGTTTTGAAGGACTTTAAGGCTGGCTTTAACTTTGTCGTTATTACGGGAAGCTTTGACTTTATTAAGTTTTTCAGTCTGGTTTTTTTCGATGATCGGGTCCACTCTGAGAAGCGGAATCGGCGTTTCTTCTTTAGCTTCGAATTTATTGACGCCGACGATTACGCGTTCGTTCTTTTCGATGGACTGCATGTAATTGTATGAAGCTTCCTGGATGTTTTTCTGGACGTAGCCGGCTTCGATGGCGGCCGTCATTCCGCCCATCTGGTCGATCTTTTCGATATATTCCATGGCTTCTTTTTCGATGCGGTCGGTGGCGGCTTCTATGTAGTAGGAGCCGGCGAGAGGATCTACCTGATCGGCCGCGCCGCTTTCGTAAGCGAGTATCTGCTGAGTGCGAAGCGCGATCGTGACCGAGTGCTCGGTTGGAAGCGCGAGCGCTTCGTCGCGGGAGTTGGTGTGCAGGCTCTGCGTTCCGCCGAGGACCGAAGCCAGCGCCTGGTAGGCGACGCGCATGATGTTGTTGTCGGGCTGCTGTGCGGTAAGCGTGGAGCCGGCCGTCTGCGTATGGAAGCGAAGCATCATGGATTTTTTCTCTTTGGCGCCGAAGCGGTCGCGCATGATTTTTGCCCACAGGCGGCGAGCGGCGCGGAATTTAGCGACTTCTTCAAGGATATCGTTATGCGCGTTGAAGAAGAAGGAGAGGCGCGCGGCGAATTCGTCGAGCTTGAGGCCTTTTTTGAGAGCCGCTTCCACGTAGCAAATCGCGTCGGCGAGAGTGAAGCCGACTTCCTGGGCGGCGGTGGAACCCGCTTCGCGGATGTGGTAGCCGGAAATGGAAATGGTGTTCCATTTAGGAACTTCGCGAGTGCAGAAGTCGAAAATATCGGTGATAAGGCGAAGCGAAGGTTTCGGCGGGAAAATATAGGTTCCGCGCGCGATATATTCTTTTAAAATGTCGTTCTGGATGGTGCCTTCGAGGTCTTTGCGCGCGACGCCCTGCTTTTCGCCGACGGCTATATACATGGCGAGAAGGACGGACGCGGGAGCGTTGATGGTCATTGAAGTGGACACTTTGTTCAGCGGTATTCCGGCGAAAAGCGTTTCCATATCCGCGAGAGTATCGATGGCCACGCCGACTTTTCCTACTTCGCCGGAAGCCAGGGAATGGTCGGAATCGTAACCTATCTGCGTGGGAAGGTCGAACGCTATCGATAATCCGGTCTGGCCCTGCGCGAGCAGATATTTATAGCGCTTGTTGGATTCTTCGGCGTTGCCGAAACCGGCGTACTGGCGCATCGTCCAGAAGCGGCCGCGGTACATATTGGGCTGAACGCCGCGCGTAAAAGGATATTCGCCCGGCAGGCCCAGTTTTTCGAGGTAATCGAAATCGTTGTCCAGCGGAGTGTAAATAGGGTTTACTTCCGCGCCCGAAGGCGTTTTAAAAGTTTTGCACCTTTCGGGGAATTTGTCTATCGATTTTTTATAAACTTTTTCAAACCAGTGCTGATATTGATTTTTTAACTCGTTTTTACTCATTTTTAACATCTACCCCTTGTCCGATAAGATGAATGGAGATTGAAAAACGGAGGGCGCGTAACCGTCAACTGAATTTATATTTTAAACTCCTTTAACTATGCACTCTCCGTTTTCGATTCCAGATTTTTTATATTCTCTATACTTAAATTTTGACTTTCAAAAGCCTCGCTAGCAGCCGGTACCGGCTACGCCGCCTTCCATTACCACTTCGGCGATTCCCACTTCGTATTTTTCGCCGTTGATATTGAGCACGAATTGCTTTTCAGGATGCGTGGGCTTCGCGGATTTGTTTCCTTCAGCCGCTTTTTCTTTTTTCATCGGGTTTTTAAGGTTTTCGAAATATTCGACGGCCACCTGCGGAAAAAGAGCGTAGCTCAAAGCGTCTTCGTCTTTATCGGAATACTGCTTGACTGCGTCTTTGCATTTCTGCCATTCCGGGGCGATGGTGTCGGCCGGGCGGCCGGTTATGCGCGGCTGATCGCCGATGGCGAGTTTTATGACTTCCGGGTTGATGGGCGCGGGAGTCCTGCCGTAGAGGCCTTTGCAGATATCCTTTACTTCCTGGATTATCACTTTATAGCGCTGGCCCATGATTATATTCATGGTGGCCTGCGTTCCTACGATCTGGCTGGTGGGAGTTACGAGCGGCACCCAGCCGAGGTCTTCGCGCACTTTAGGGATTTCGGCCAGAACGGCTTCGAATTTATCCATGGCGCCCTGTTTTTCGAGCTGGGAAACGAGGTTTGTGAACATGCCGCCGGGCACCTGATAAATAAGCGCGCGTACGTCTATTTTTTCGGCCAGAGGCGATATGAGGTATTGATATTTTTCTTTCAGCGTTTCAAAATAGCGGGTTATATCGGTGAAATGTTTGGAATCGACGCCCGTTTTATAGCCGGCTTCGTCGAGGACCGCTACGAGAGTTTCGGTGGTCGGCTGCGAGGTGCCGGATGAAAACGGCGAAAGCGCGGTGTCGAGATGGTCGGCGCCGGCTTCGGCCGCCTTGAAATAGCTGATAGGCGCCATGCCGGTCGTGCAATGGCTGTGCAGGCAGACCGGAAGGCCGGTTTCTTTTTTCATCTTCGAAATCAGCTCGTAAGCCGTGGCTGGTGAAATGAGTCCTGCCATGTCTTTAATGCATATAATGTCGGATCCGCAGTCTTTGAGCTGTTTTGCCACGTCGATGAACGACTGGAGCTTGTGGACGGGGCTTATGGTATAATTTACCGTTCCCTGGACTATCGCGCCGCATTTTTTTGCGACTTTGATCGAATATTCCATATTGCGGATATCGTTGAGGGCGTCGAATATTCTGAAAACTTCGATGCCGGTTTCAAAAGCCGTCTGGATGAACTTTTCTACGATGTCGTCAGCGTAGTGCTTGTAGCCGACGAGGTTCTGGCCGCGTAAAAGCATCTGCAGCTTGGTTTTTTTAATATATTTTTTAAATTCGCGTATTCTCTGCCAGGGGTTTTCATTGAGGAAGCGAAGGCACGTGTCGAACGTCGCGCCGCCCCACATTTCAAGCGACCAGTAGCCTACCTGGTCTATTTTTTCGAGTATGGGTATCATATCGGATGTTTCAACGCGGGTGGCCGCGAGCGATTGATGCGCATCCCTGAATATGGTTTCGGTTATTTTTGGCATTTATTATTCTCCTTATCTGATCGTTATCTGAAAATAGTTTTGACTACTCGACCACTATGAGCATGTCGCCCGCCGTGACGGCCTGGCGCTCATTGACGAGTATCTCTTTGACTTTGCCGGTAAAAGGCGAATTCACTATTGTTTCCATTTTCATCGCTTCGAGTTTAACGACCGCGTCGTTTTCTTTTATTTCGTCGCCTTCTTTGACTAAAACCGCTATTATGCTGCCGCTCATAATCGCGTTGATGGTTTTACCGCCTGACGGAGATTTCTGGCGGGGCACGGCGAGCGGAACTTTAGGTTTAGGCGTCGGAAGCGGAGCCGTAAGAACCGTCGGCGGCACTATCACGTTAGGCTGAAAAGTCGGAGCGGCCGATTGGGTCTGCATTTCCTGAACTTCAACCTCGAAAGATTCTTTGCCAATTTTAACGATATATTTTCTAATCATATGCCTACCTTTCTTTCTATGTATAAAAATTAATTAGCGTCTTCCCCATTTGTTTCTTGAAAGTCTCTGCATTCCGGTCATGCGGCTGAAGAGACCCCATATATTCAAATCGCTCGAGTGTACCGGCTTAATGTCAAGTATTTTGAAGTTGAGCTTTTCGTTCTGAAGGTACATGCTCAGCGCCGCGGTTATTACCGCCATGGTCTTTTTCGGGACTTTATTCTTTACCGCGGAAGAATCTATTTTTTTGTCAGCCATTTTTTCACCTCTTAATTTAATTAACCGAATTAAGTTCGCTTTAAGTAACCTTTAACCTGAGTCTGTAGGATTAAAGCGGGATGTTAGCGTGCTTTTTATTGGGCAGCGATTCGCGTTTCGTGCGAAGCGTGCTGAAAAGCGAGGCTAAAAAAGGCCTTGTTTCTTCGGGGGTTATGACGAAATCGCAAAGCCCGCGTTTGGCGGCTTCGTAAGGATTGCAGGTAAGCTGTTCGTAAGTTTCTATAAGTTCTTTGCGTTTTTCGGCGGGATTGGGGGAGCCTTCGATTTCGCGCTTGAATATGAGCGGCACCGCTCCGTCGGCGCCCATGACGGCGATTTGCGCCTGCGGCCATGCCACTACGTAATCCGCGCCGAGGTCTTTGTTGCACATTGCAACCGAAGCTCCGCCGTAGGACTTTCTGAGCGTCAGGTTGACCTTGGGCACCGTGGCTTCGGAGTAAGCGAATAATAATTTGGCGCCGTGCCTTATTATGCCGCCGAATTCCTGGTTTTTGCCGGGAAGGAATCCGGGAGTGTCTACTATGGTAAGTATAGGTATATTGAAGCAGTCGCAGAAGCGGATGAAGCGGGCGGCTTTGTCTGACGCGTTGATATCCAGGCAGCCGGCGAGAGCGTTGGGCTGGTTGGCGATAATGCCGATAGATTGATTGGCCAGGCGCGCGAAGCCTATCACCATATTCTGCGAGTAAAGCGGCATTACTTCGAAGAAGTAGCCGTTATCGACTATTCTGCGCACTACGTCGCGCACGTCGTAGGGCATTTTTGAATTTGTCGGCACAAGGGCGCGCAGTTCGGGGTCTTTTCTGTTTATGTCGTCGTTTGTTTCGGTGTGCGGGGGATCGTCGAGGTTGTTAGAAGGGATGAAGTTCAATAATTCTCTGATCTGTGAAAAGCATTCGGTTTCGTCGTTGCAGATGAAGTGGCCGTTGCCTGATATGGCGTTATGCGTGTATGCGCCGCCGATTTCTTCCGCCGTAACGTCTTCGGCCGTGACCGCTTTAATGACTGACGGGCCGGTGATATACATCTGGCTGACTTTGTCTACCATGAAAACGAAATCGGTAAGCGCCGGCGAATAAACCGCGCCGCCCGCGCACGGGCCTAATATAACGGATATTTGAGGAATAACGCCCGAGCTTCTGGTATTTCTGAAAAATATCTGGCCGTAGCCGTGAAGCGAATCCACGCCTTCCTGTATGCGGGCTCCGCCCGAGTCGTTTATGCCGATTATCGGCGCGCCCGATTTAAGCGCGAGGTCCTGCAGTTTCGTTATTTTTAAGGCGTGCATTTCGCCCAGGGAGCCGCCGGATACCGTAAAATCCTGTGAAAACACGTAAACGAGCCTGCCGTTTATGTGGCCGTAACCGGTTACTACGCCTTCGCCGGGGATTTCCTGTTTTTCCATTCCGAAATTGTCGCAGCGGTGTTTTACGAACATATCGGTTTCGACGAACGAACCCGGATCTAATAAAGACGCGATTCTTTCACGCGCGGTAAGCTTTCCCTTCGCATGCTGCTTGTCGCCGCGCTTTCCGTCGGCGTCCATTATAACTTCTTTCTTCTGGTACAAATCCTTGATGAGAGTATCGATATTTCTCTCGGCCATTTCATTACCTGCCCTTCCATACTTTTAAATTTATTAAGGCTAAATATGCTGTTTTATTTTTTCAAACATTATACATAAATTAAATTTCTATGTCAACATTTTATTTAACCTGCTATTTTCCTATTGACATATTATGGTTACAGTGATATCATACTTGCGTAATTTTGGCAATATTCAAATGTTTTTATATAAGGAGCGGTTTTAAATTATGAAAATAACTATAATCGGTTCGGGATATGTCGGCCTGGTGACCGGCACATGTTTCGCTGAAATGGGAAACGACGTCGTATGCATGGATATAGATTCCTCAAAGATCGAAGGATTGAAAAAAGGCGTAATTCCAATATACGAACCGGGGCTCGAAGAAATGGTAAAGCGCAATATAAAAGAAGAGCGCATGACTTTTACGACCGATATAAAAACAGCCGTCGAAAATTCGCTTTTCTGTTTTATAGCGGTAGGCACGCCTCCCGGCGAAGACGGCAGCGCAGACCTTAAATACGTTCTCGACGTGGCCGCCGAAATCGGAAAACACATGAACGGATATAAAGTCGTCGTCGATAAATCTACGGTGCCGGTCGGCACGGCCGAAAAAGTCCGCGAAACCATAAAAGGCGAACTCGTTAAACGCGGCGCCAATTTCGAGTTCGACGTGGTGTCGAATCCGGAATTTTTAAAAGAAGGCGCGGCCATCGAAGATTTCATGAAACCCGACCGTGTGGTTATCGGCACCGACAACGTCAGGACGGCGGAACTTATGAAAGAGCTTTACGCGCCGTTTATGAGAAAGAATTACCGCATAATCACCATGGATATCAGGAGCGCCGAACTCACCAAATATGCCGCCAACTGCATGCTGGCTTCGAGAATTTCATTCATGAACGAAATGGCCAATATATGCGAGCTCTGCGGAGCGGATATAGACATGATAAGAAACGGCATCGGCTCCGACAGAAGAATCGGCCATGATTTTCTATTCGCCGGCGCCGGCTACGGCGGAAGCTGCTTTCCAAAAGACGTAAAGGCGCTTTTAAAAACCGCTCAGGAGCTAGGGCACGAAGCTAAAATCTTGAACGCCGTCGAAGAAGTCAACGATAAGCAGAAAGAGCTCATGGTAAAAAAAGTGCTGAAGCATTTCGGCGGCGACGTAAAATCAAAAACTTTCGCCGTATGGGGCCTCGCATTCAAACCTAAAACCGACGACATGCGCGAAGCGCCGTCGGTGGTCATAATCAATAAGCTTATAGAAAAAGGCGCGAAAATTCAGGCGTTCGACCCCGAAGCCGTTAAGGAAGCTAAAAAGATAATTCCCGAATCGCCGTCGGTCAAATATTTTGAAACCTCATATAAAGCCCTGGAAAAAGCCGATGCGCTGATTCTGGTCACGGAATGGGGTTCTTTCCGCGAGCCAGATTTCGATAAGATGAAAACCATAATGAACGCGCCTGTCATATTCGACGGCAGAAATTTATATAACCCTAAATTCGTAAGAGGATTCGGCTTTACTTATTATTCGATAGGCAGGCCGTAGCCTCGAAGGCGCCGGCGTGAAAAGCTCATGAATTTTAGCGCCGACGAATCGGATCGGCGCTAAAATTTTATAAAATTCATCTGCAAAAGATTATCGGCGAGCATTATTCTGATCATTGAAACGGCGGCCGCCATGGCGCGCGGAGTGAAATTAGAGTCGAAACGGCCTTTTAACTCGATTTCGCGGTTTACGTTTTTGTAAAAATCGATCGTAGCCTGCTTCTGATATATGGAAGGCGTAGGTTTTACGGCCGCGCGAACTACGATAGGCGCGCCAGTGGATATTCCGCCGCTTATTCCGCCGGAATTGTTGGAAGCGTATTTGAGCGTTCCGCCGCCGTCGAAATAAAGGCTGTCGTTGGCGCGGCTACCTTTCATGGCTGCGATATCTTTTCCAGCGCCTATTTCAACCGATTTGATTCCGCCCACGGAAAAAAGGCACGAAGAAATCTGGCTGGAAAGCTTTCCGAATACGGGCGAACCCATTCCGGCGGGAACGCCGGTGAGAGTTATTTCAAAAACGCCGCCTGACGAATCTTTTTCTTCTTTTATTTTTTCGGCTTTTTTTACGGCGAGTTCCATCTCTTTTTTAGTGCGGGCCGGCATGCCGGCGAGTTCGATTATTGCCGCGCTTATTTTTATATCGGTTAATTTAATTATTTTATCGGCCACGGCAGCGGCCATGTGGCGGGCTATGCATTCGCGCCCCGAAGCCCTTCCGCCTCCGCGCGGGTCGTATATTCCGTATTTTTTGTAATAAGCGTATTCGGCGTGGGAAGGCCTTGCCACGCCTTCGAGCTTAAGATATTCCGAAGAATCGGCGCAAGAATTAAAGGTGATTAAAGAAATGGGAGTACCGAGAGTCCTGTTTTTATAGACGCCTGAAAGTATTTCGATTTTATTTTCTTCCCGGCGTGAAGTGCTGAAATTGAAGAAAACCGAAGTTTTTTTTATATATGATTCGATATCTTTTTCGCTCAGGCTTAAGCCGGCCGGACAGCCGTCGATTACCGCGCCGAGAGCCCTTGAATGAGACTCGCCCCAGGTGGTGGCCCTGAATAACGTTCCGAAAGTGTTTGACATTTTTAGATTATCTCGCTTTTTTATCCTGATAGCATTCGCGGCAGTAAACCGGTTTGTTCTGGACCGGCTTGAAAGGAACCGTGGTTTGCTTTCCGCATTGGGAGCAGTTTACGCTGAAGGTTTCCTTGAGCCCTTTGCCGGCGGCGCTGAGACGGCCCAGAGTATGTTTCTGTCGTTTGGAGCGGCATTCGGCGCATCTGGTAGGCACGTTTTCAAATCCTTTTTCCCTGTAAAAATTTTGCTCCGACGCGGTGAAAATAAATTCGGCGTTACATTCCTTGCACACTAAAGTTTTGTCCTGCAGGTCCGACATGGTCACTTTCCCCCAATGCTTAACTGGATGCGCCTTTATAGCAAATAAGCGTTATCAAAGAAAACGAGCGCAGGCCGTTTTAAGTAAATTCTGGCTCTTATTCATTTAATGTGGGTAAGTTTATCAGTGAACAGTGTAGAGTGGATAGTGAATAGTTGAGGCTGGGGCTCGCCCTGCGAGCTTTATATATAAAATATTTAACAACGCCTTATCGAAATTTCCAAAAGTTCTTTAGTTCTCAACTCTCCACTCTGAACTCTTAACTTAATTTAAATATATTACCCATACGACATGAAAAAAAACCTAAATTCTAAATTAATAATTTAGAGTATCCTTATACAGCTTGAAAAAATTATATTAAAGATATATTTTTTTGTCAAGTGAAATAAAAAAATAAAAAACATTTTATTATTGGCGGATAATGAGTTATAATAAGTAAGCATCACGAAAATAAAAATCCTGGAGGGGTTTATGAAAACAAAAAATAAGCCGGGACTTAACGCTTTAGTAAAAGCGGCCGCGATATGCGCGGCTTTGGTTTTAATATTCGCCGGCGCGGCCGCGGGGCAAAATCAAAACGAGCCGCTGTATTTTAAATTAATCACGCAAGAACAGGCCGAAGAATATTATCAGCAGGCCCTCGATTTCAAAAAAACGGGAAACCTCGACTCGGCTCTTGAAAAATTCGAATCGGCGATCGTTTCTAAAAGAATTCTGCTTTCGAAGGATGACGCGGGACTCAAGCGTGCGCTGCTTGAAAAATACAGGACGTTGAGCGAGAAAAACAAAGAAATAGAAGCTTATTATAAACTGGCTTATTTAATGGACCTTACCGGCGATCTGGAAGGCTCCGAAAAGAATTATTCGACCGCGCTGGAACTGGCTACTACGGATACTATCAAGCAGCACATAACCTCGCTTTTGAACGCGGTTAAAAAAGACAGGGGTTATTATCAAAAGCTCGGCGCGCAGTCCGCCGCGGCCGTAACCGAAGATCCGGCGCCGCCTCCGGCCGAAGAAACCGGCGCAAACGGCGGCGGCAAGAAACCGGACAATAGCGGAGCGGAAACCGCCAGGAAAATCCGGGAAAGTAAAATAGCCGATTACAGGGATAAAATCGAAGAAATCGACCGTAAAATCGCCGATTTGGAAAAAACTGCCGCGGAGGCGAAGAAAGAAGAACGCAAATCCAAAAATGACTGGAGCGGCCGCGAAGATTTCAAGCGCGACTGGCGCAATACCGAACCGGTAGACCCGCTGGTGGATAAAAGCGACCCTTACCAGAACACATACAGAAGGCGTTACCGTCAGGCTAAAAGCGAGCGCGAATCCGTAGAAAAAGAACTCGAGGCTTTAAAGGAAGAAAAAACTAAAGCCGAAGAGGAACTCAAGAACTTCGAACTCCAGAACCCGGAATTTTCTTCGGAAAGCTTGCCTGAAGAGGGCGGCGGGCCGCAGGACAATGGCGGCGAAAGCCGGGCCGAATAAAGCGTTATTTTATACGCTGAAAAAGCCTTAAATAAAAAAACGGGGCATTAAAAATTTTAATGCCCCGTTTTTCGCTTTTAATATAGCCGAAAAAGTTTTTTATATTATTACGGTCTGGACGTTGAATCCCCTGTAAGTTTCTCCTATACGGGTTCCGCGGGGAACTACGGTTATGCCGTCGATTACGGTAAAGCCGCGCGCCAGATCTTCGTCGGCGTTGAAACCGATCTGCTGGTTATCGCCGATTATGGCGTCTTTATCTATTATGACTCTGTTGAGTTTGCAGTTCTGACCGACGCGCACGTTGTCGAAAAGGATTGAATCGCTTATTATGGAATTGGACTGAACGTTAACGCACGTGCTGATAACCGAATCACGCACAGTGGCGTTGCAGATTATCACTCCGTCGCAGATGAGCGAGCTGGAGACCACCGGCGAGAAAACGAACTTTGCCGGCGGAAGGAAAGGGTTTTTATAGCTGCGCAGAGGCCATCCGCTTATATCTTCGTTGAAGTTATGCCGCTTATAAAGGTTGAGCTCGGGTTCGGGCGTTTTGAGGTCCATATTGGATTCCCAGTAAGACTTGATGGTACCCACGTCGCGCCAGTATTTGGCCATTTTACGGTTTTCGTCGCGGAAGTTATACGAAAAAACGTTATATTTCATAGACGAGCCGTTCGCCAGAAGGCTGTTGTTGATGCGCACCATGTTGGATATGATATCGTAGCCGAAATCGCCTGTGGTAAACCTTGTGTAAGCGCCGGCGTCTTCTTTTAACTTTTCGAACAGCACTTTTTTATTTACGAGTTCTTTTTCGCCGCCGAATTCCATGTTGAGAGTTTCAAGAAGGGTTTCGGTGTTGAAAAGATAGATTCCCATAGAAACGAGAGAATGATCGGGATCGCCGGGGATGCATTTTGGATTGGCCGGTTTTTCTTCGAAGCCGATAATGCGGCCCTGAGTGTCAACTTCTATTATGCCGAAGCTGGAAGCGTTGGCGATAGGCTCTTCTATGGTGGCGACGGTGAGGTCGGCGTTGTTTTCAAGATGCTGGCGGAACATTTCCGAATAGTCCATTTTGTAAATGTGATCGCCGGATAAAATGAGCGTGTAAGGCATTTTTTCGCGTTTGATCGAATAAACGTTCTGCCATACGGCGTCTGCCGTGCCGCGGTACCAGTCTTCGGAAACCCGCTGCTGAGGGGGGAGCGTTTCTACGAACCCGTAGGAACGGTCTGAAAACATGTTCCAGCCGCTTCTTACGTGGCGGTCGAGCGACTGGGACTTGAACTGCGTGAGAAGGTAAATTCTGCGTATGTGAGAGTTGACGCAGTTATTGAGCGTGAAATCTATTATGCGGTAATTGCCTCCGATCGGTACCGCAGGCTTTGCGCGGTCTATCGTGAGCGGCATAAGGCGCTCGCCCTTGCCGCCTGCCAGGATTAGTGAAAGTGTGCTTTCTGATATTTTAGGCATTTTGCTACCCCCGTTTTTATTTTACACGTATATTAAATTTTTTGCATAAATGTTTTTCAAATATCATGCCATGGATATTTTTATTATTTTTGTCAATTCTAGCAAATAAATATTATCTTGTCAATAAAATGTTGGATTTTCTAAGCATTAAATTTTAAAAACAGGACGCGCGAAGTCGCGTTTTAAAATAAGGCGCCCGATGCAAAAAAAATAGCTCTCCGCGCTTATATTTTCCTTTACAAATCGCCAAAAATAATGATAAAATGTATTTTTATCAATAACATGAAAGTGAACGGATTAAAATGAAAAGCGGAAATATAATAGAGTACATCGACGACGGAAATATAGTGTTAGGCTATATTTTGAGCGTCGAATCGGTAAGCGCGGCCGGACGGAAAAAAGAAAATTTCCGTATCGTGACCGAAAAAAATAAAATAACCAATATTACGGCGAGTAAAATAATTAATTGCGAACAGTCGCACATATCTGAAAAGACCGATCAGGCGGCTATCGCATCCAGGCTTATCGAGATGCGCGAAAGGCGCCGCCAGATGGCGCAATCGGTGCCGCTCGCCGAAATACGCGAGCTGATAATGCTCGAATCTCAGCAGGCGTTCGGCGCGCGCGAAATAGCCGCCGCCTATTACGGCGCTAACTTCACCAACGACGAAGCGTCCGCAGTCGTGAGGAATATTTTTGTAAAAAATCCATATTTCAAGAGAAAAGAAGATTATTTTTTTCCGGCCTCCGACGAAGACGTAGCGAGGTTTCTCGAACAGCAGGAGAAAGAGCTGCTTCAAAAACGCCAGCAGGAGGCGTTCGCGCGCGACGTGGCGGATCTCGAATCGAGCGGTTATGCATCTGACGCGTGCGAACTTTTCGTTAAAAAACATCCGCAGAAAATCGAGCTTTTAAAAAATTCCATCCTTTTCGAAGATAACGCCGCTTATGTTTCAAAAGCTAAAGAGCTTCAACAGACGATATCCGAGCTTATAAACCGTAAAGTAGAAATTTTCGATTTTCTTGTCAGGCTTAAAATATTCAGCCGCCACGAAAATTTTGCGGCCAGAAGATTCAACTTCAGCAGGGAATTCGGCGCCCCGGTCCTCGATGAAGCTTCCCGGATCGCCTCGGGCTCCAATTCTGACAGGTTCGTTCCGGCCGCGGCGGAAGAATTTTTAAACGCGGCTTTCGGTCCCGGCGCGCGGCCTGGTTTTAAATTCGATTTTTCGGGCGGCCGCCGTATAGACCTGCGCGGAGCCGCCGCAATAACTATCGACAGCGAATATACCCAATGCTGCGACGACGCGGTCAGCCTTTTTAAATATAACGGCAAAGACATTTTAATAATACACGTTTCTGACGCGTCCGAATTCATCGCAGAAGGAAGCGTTCTCGACCGCGCTGCCAATGAAAGGGCTTCCGCTATATACCTGGCCGAAGGAAAGATAGACATTCTTCCCGAACGCATAACCAACGATTTTTTAAGCCTTAGAGAAGGCGAAGAACGGGCGTCTTTCTCCCTTTTTATCGAATGCGTCGAATCCGGCGCCGCTCCCTTATGGTTTTTCGCACCGACGCTTATCAAAATAAGTAAAAAATGTTCCTACGACGAAATAGACGAAGTTTACGAAA
>MWBZ01000094.1 GCA_002069765.1 bacterium ADurb.Bin243 | reverse complement strand
CGCGGTAGGCGCCGTGTTGTCCACGGCGAAGGTCGGGTTCACAGGCGCCGCCGTTATGGCGTTTCCGGCGAGATCTTTCGCGTTTGAAAGGGCCGCGGTAGCGTTGCCGTTTCCCGCTCCCACGGCGTGGGAATAGGTGTAATGCGTGGCGTCGGTCCGGGTCATATCGGTTGCCGTGAGAGTGTTGGCGTCGGATATAGCTATTTTAAGCGACGTCGTATTCATAAGGCTTTCGCTTATAACGGCGTTTATAACAAGCGTCGCGCCCTGCTTTACCGCGGTTGACGGAGAATAAGTCAAAGTCGCTACCGGAGCAACAGTGTCGGTATAGGCCGCTTTAGAGGCTTCATTGGTCGGGCTTATGTTTGAAGCGGCGTTTCCCGCGGCGTCGGTGGCCGAAATCGATATATCTTCGATTACGGCTCCTATTGCCAGCGCATCGTAAGCTATTACGCGCGTATATTTATAGTCGTTGCCGGAAACAGCAGTGGTGGCGGCATTTGTTTTATCGTTAGCCGCGCCTTCGGCGCTTATGGAAATAGTGGGTGCAGATTGAAGCGTTTTGCTGGCCGTTATTTTTAGATAATATGTTCCTGCGCTCAATCTTGGATTTGTTCCCAATGAAAGCGTCAGCGCGGAATCGGAGTAATAATCTATGGTAAACGAGGGCGCCTGCTTATCTATTACATAACTTGCGGCGTTAATGTTTGAATTGGCCATTCCGGCTTTTATAGCGATAGCTTTTATTATAGTGGTCGAAGCTATCGAGATGGCGCTTGTGTAAAGCGATGACGCCGAAGTCGGAGTGGCGCCGTCGAGCGTGTAGTAAATCGAAGCGCCTTCGGTCGCGCATGATAGCGAAACGCTCTGGTTAAGATTATAAGTTCCGCTCGCTACTGAAAATTGCGGGTCGGCAACCGGCGGGAATGAAATAGTATAAGCCGCCATGGATACGTCTGAATTGGTCATACCTGATTTAACGGCGATAGCTTTTAATATTCCTGTCGAGGATATAGAAACGGGTGAATTGTTATACAAAGTAGATGATGTTGTCGGCGTCGAGTTGTCGAGAGTGTAATAAATCGAAGCGTTCGCCGTCGAGCTTGTAATGGAAACGCTCTGCGTGCCGCTGTAAGAGCCGGCGGCGGGGTTGAAAGACGGGGCCGCCGCTTTTTGCAAAATGGCGTATGCGGCGGTTGAAACGCTCGAGGCGGTCATGCCTGATTTAACGGCGATAGCTTTTAAAGTAGTATTCGAAGTTATTGAAATTGCCGAACTGTATTGAGTGCTTAAAATTGTGGGCTCAGAGCCGTTCAGGGTATAAAAAATAGTCGCGCCGCCCGTGCCGGATATAATAGACACGCTTTGCGTTCCGTCGTAAGTTCCGGCCGGAGGATTGAAAACGGGCGCCGATACGGCCTCCTGTATTGTGTATACAGCCGTGGCGACTTCTGAATCGGCCATATTGGTTTTGGTCGCGACGGCTTTAATGGTGGTAGTGGCGTTAACTGATATCGCGCCGGAATATGTGAGGCCGTTCGATGACGAAGGGGTCGAACCGTCGGTCGTGTATTTTATTATTGCGCCGCTGGTCGATGTGGTTAAATTTACGCTCTGCGCCGTCGAATAGGTTCCGCCGGCAGGGCTGAATACAGGCGTTGCGGCTTTTTCGGTGTTAATTACGAAACTTGCTGAAACTATATTGGAATTTATGATGCCGGTTTTGATAGCGACGGCTTTAATGGTTGCGGTCGCGCTTACCGTGAACGCTCCGGTATAAACCAGGCCGTTGGTTTCGGAAGGGATCGAACCGTCGGTGGTGAATTTGATAGTGGCGCCGACGGTCGAAGTGACGATAGTCACGGTCTGCGCGGTGGTGTAGGTGGCCGAACCGGGTGAAATTATTGGCGCGGCGGCTTTATTGGGCAGGGTATAAACCGCGGTTGCGACGGGTGAATCTGAATAACCGGATTTAACCGCGACGGCTTTTTACGGTAGTGGTATTAGAAAGCGTCACGGGTCCGGAATAAATATTTCCGGCCGTAGCCGAAGGCGTGGAACCGTCGAGCGTATATCTAATTATTGCGCCCTGCGTGGCGGTAGTGATGATTAAATTAACGTCCTGGTCGTAGGAACCGCCGGCCGGCTGAAATACTGGCGCGGCGGCCGCGGCGATAGGGGTAATAGTGTTGACGGCGGAAGTTATAGTAGCGGGAGTCGCGTTCGAATTTATCGTCGAATCTCCGATTTTAACGCTGGAGGCGAGTCCTGCGGCGGTTATTACGGTTTGGGCCGAAGGGTTTTTGACGCTGTTGGCGAAAGCGGTCAGAAGCGACGTTGCGCTGTTTATCTGATCCGGCGCTATGGCGCTTTTGGTGGAATCGTTCACGCCGCTCGACGTAAGAACCGCCACCACCGTTTGAACGGCGTTTGCCATCTGCGATATATTTGCTGCGCCGCCGGCTATATTTTCGGATGCCATATCGAAATCGGTTTTTGAAGAAGTGTAATCTTTTGTGACAGTTCCGTCGGATTGGACTTCGCTGGTGGAAAAGCTTGTTATAGCTATATTTGAAACTCCTTTTTCGATAGCAAATAACGCGCGCGCCGTGGAAGTTTCATTCAGCGTTATCCCCTTGAGTATTATTTTATTTACGTTAGTTGGAAATTCGCTGACTTTAGGGACTTTTCCGAGAATATTTCTATAGAGGACTTTTTTGCTTTTTATGTCGGTTAAAACGATCATAGCGTAGCGGTTTACCGCGGCGGCGGGGATGGCCGCCTTGAATGATGAGGCGCCCGCGGAGACTATGCCGGCTTCGACGGCCGGATTATCTTTATCTATGACGGCTATGGAATATTTTCCGCCGAAAAGATCGGTCGCGTAGGAAGGCCCTCCGGCCGGCGCGGCGGGCGCGCTGAAGGTTCCGTTCACTTCAACCGTTTTATTGGATCCGTTCACCACGGGGACGGTGCTATCGCCGGTGCCCCAGCTGCCGCCGGGAAGGCCGAGAGCGCCTCCTCCTCCTCCGCAGCCGGATAACGCGACAACTATAATTAAAATAAAGTGCAGTAAAGATATTTTTTTCATGCGTGCCTCCTGAAAATAATGAATTTTATTATTTAAATTAATTGCCTCATAAATAATCTATATTGTGGAAACAACAATAACCGCTGGCATGTAAATTATAGCATGCAACGGTATCCTCATGATAATAAAATTCATCCATGAAAAAAATAATGTGCACGATAGTCTTTTGAAAACTATTGCTTTAAAAAAGTTTAGCACAATTTATTAAAAACTGTCAAGGCTGCTTAAAATTCTATGAACGCGCTTCTCAAAAATTTACTATAGTTTAAATTAAATTCGACCTGAAGAGTCAGAGATGATTTGGCTGAACTTATTTACCTGTGAGGGTTTTCAAAAAAATAATATTTGAAATTATCTGCCATACTGAATTATTAAAATTATGATTTTGCAAATTATCTATAAATAGTTATTTCTGCCGGATTAGGTCTTGATTGACTTTTTATAATATTAGGCTATAATAATATAAATTTTAATTGAATTTTTAACAAATTTATAATAGACTGGAGGCTGTTTATAATGAGTTTTAATAAGCGGGCGATTTTTTCAAGGGGATTGACTATGCTCTCATTTTTTTGTGCGGTTATTATGGCTGCTAATATTTATGCCGGCTGTGGCGGCAATTCTGACGAAGCGATACCGGGCGCTATCTTAACGGCTGCTGAAACGGTTATTGCTTCAGATGAAGGTACATTGGTTGTCGATAGCGACGATTCATATTATATAGCTCTCGAAAAAAAGTTAAATGACGAGCTCGACGTTAACCGGGCTCCTGATAAATGCGCGGCCCAGGGTTTAACAAAAATCGTCTTAAATTTTACAACCGACGAAATTCAGACATGTTCGACTTATGATTTATCTAAAATAGCCTCAAATGCTTATTTTTCTGATAAAACCGCTGAAGTTATAACGCCCGCCTGGTCAATATATTCAGGCGGCGGAACGTTGGATGGGACAACCTATACAGCAACAAGTAAGCCCGCAATAATCGTTTTTAAAGCACTATATTCAGAAAACGGAATATCTAAAGCGGCGCTATTCAGACTGACCGTTACCGGATTGATCTCGATCTCGCTCAATAAAACAACCGATGAAATTCAACTGCCTGCCGTTTATGATCTTTTGACCGAACTGCTTATAACGGCTAAACTATCCAACGGAACTACAAAAACCATTGTTAAAGGCGACCAAAATTTAAAATGGACGCTTGCGTCAGGTGCCGGAACTCTGACCGGCGGCGTTTATACGCCTTCAGCGAAGGTCGAAACCGCTGTGTTCAATACATCATATAGTGAGAACGGAGTTACTAAAACGGCTCAGTTTAAGTTAAAAGTTTCTGGCCTCAGTTCGCTGATTCTGAGTAAAACAACCGACGAAATTAACAGCTGTGAAACGTATAACCTGGCATCGAAAATAATTGTATCGAATAAGCTTTCGAATGGCTCAACTAATGATATTACCAGCAGCCAAAATTTAATATGGGCGCTTTCTTCGGGATCAGGCATCCTTGATAGCAAGATATATACAGCCCCGGCCAAAGCTGAAACTGCCGTTTTTACCGCGAGCTATACCGAAGCGGGCATAACTAAAACTGCTCAATTCAGGCTGAAGGTGACCGGTCTTAGTTCAGTTGTTCTGGATAAAACGACCGACGAGATAATGCTTCCTGCCATATACGATCTGGCTTCTGAAATAAACGCCACCGTTAAGTTTTCTGATGGCGAATCCAAAAGCGTTGATTTGATATGGGCGCTTTCATCAGGCTCAGGAGTTCTTTCTGGTTCGATTTATACGCCGGCAGCAAAAACCGAAACCGCAGTATTTATCGGCAGCTATACGGAAAATGGCATAACTAAAACTGCTCAGTTCAAATTAAAGGTTATCGGTCTTAGTTCGTTAACTCTGAGTAAAACCACGGATGAGGTTGTCAGTTGTACTAAATATGATTTAGATCAGATAATCGTTAATGACAAATTATCGAACGGCGCTACTAACGATATAACGCTTATCACTGACTGGAAACTTGTTTCAGGGTTTGGAACACTTACGGGTATGACTTATACAGCTCCTGCCAGGGCTGAAACTGCCGCATTTACTGCTAACTATACTGAAGCGGGTATAACAAAGACAGCCCAATTCAGACTTAAAGTTATTGCGCTAGCTTCGATCAAGTTAAGCAAGGCAACCGATGAAGCACAAATATTGGCTCAATATGATCTTGCTTCTAATATTGTTGTAACGGCCAAATTATCGAACGGCCAGACAAAGTCAATTTCAGGAAACGATCCAAATTTAAAATGGACGCTTTCTTATGGTAGCGGCATTCTTTCCGGAACTCTTTATACTCCGCCCGAAAGAATTGAAACCGCAATCCTTACAGCCACATATACGGAAAATGGCGTAGCGCAGAGCGCGCAGCTCAGGCTGAAATCATCGGCAACATCACGCGGAAAAATCGAGCTGGTTGGGCTTACGCTGGCACATACGACTGATTCGGTTCGCATAGGTCAGACTTATGATTTATCAAAACTGATTGCTATTGCCAAGTTTGCCGACAAAACAACGGCCGAGGTTTCACTTTCATGGATTGTTTCGTCCGGCGGCGGCTCTATATCCGGAACTACTTATACTGCGCCAAATAACGTAGCAACGGTTAAGCTGATGGGCGCATTTACTGCTTTGGATGGCTCCGCTAGGTCTGCTAATTTTACGCTCACGATCTACGGCAATGAGATTTATGGCAACCGCGGAATTGTTACAATGGAAGGGGCTAAGTTTCATTTAACTAATGGGATTACGATTGAAATACCGCCTAATTCGATTGAAAGTTCAGGTGAAATCAATTTTTCTGGACCTAATGATTATTCAGGTTTGGCACCCCAACAGGTTTTTATGAGTATAAATTCAAAAATTGGAATAAAGCAAATTATTATAAGGATACCTACTAAACATAAGCTAACAAATAAGGATATATCCCTTGCTTTCATGTATTTCAATACATATTACGCTGGTCAGGATATTGTATTATCTGAAGGAACGCTCTATGACAATGAATGCGTTTTCATTATCAAATCAAATAATTCATCTGATAGTTCGTTAAATTCCCCTAAAAATATTATGTATGCTTCTCAAATTACAAACGAAAAAAGCACTTCAATAGAAGGTACAATTGATGATGGAGAAGTTAAAGTTGAAATTGTAGATAATGACGATGCTATAATAAATAAATGTACACAAAATATTATCAGCCAATGTAAAATTGCGTGGCCTTTTTATACACAGTATCATGATACTTGTTGGGCAACTTCATGGCTTATGCTATTGAAGGGTTATAACAAAGATATCAATAACGAATTTGAAACAATTTATAGAATTTTAAAATCTACTAAAATGCCATATAACAATGGATTGCGTAACGCTCATGTAATAAAAAAATTATCCGGCAGTAATAAAAAAGATTCTTTTTATTTTCCACTTCGGCAGCCGGATACTATACCATCTATTACACAATCATTGGTTAACATACAAACAAAAGGAAGCCATTTGCTAACAGATAAACTATTTGTAGCAACAGTTATAAATAGCTTGAATAATGGTTCACCGGTGATGGTTAGTTTTGCTTCTCATACGGTTCTATTTGTAGGATATTCATATAATAAAACGAGTAGAAATATTCAAAATATTGTGGACAATGTAATTTTTTATTATCACAATTCTCGAAGTGATGGAGGCCCCAATCAGAATAATTTATTAAATTTTTTTAATACAGATTTTTATTTTAATTATCTAGGTAAGGGTTATATTATCCATTATGTGACTACCCCCCCAAAAGGCAAAGTTGCAAGTACTTTGAAAACTATACATCTTCCTTACGATGACAAAAATTACTCTGGCGATGCTGAATGTATTCGTTTTGTTAATGGTTCTATTAAAAAAGCATGGACTGCTTGGGATTCGTGGAAATTTCCAGATGAATATAGACCAATAATAGTTCGATTTCAAGAAACGTTTAATTATGACTTAAGTTCATGGAATGGAAGTAGTTCTTTTTTAAGAGAGATTAGGCCGGAAGCATGCAAATGGCTAAACGTTACTAACGATAATATTTCGTATTTTGATAATCTCGAATTTAAAAATATTCCTATATATGGTTGTAGCGTCCCTAAAATCGGCGTACATTTTTACAAAGGAAATCAAGCTTTGAGCAGTAATATATTTGCAAAAACAAATATTAATGTCCCAATTAAATCATCAAATTATAAATATGATTTTTCAAATTTCGAAGTACAAGAAACTCCAACCAGTAAGATTAGTATAGGAGAAAAATTTAGACGAGATGTTAAAACTCCTACAGAAATAAAAATGCGAGTAGCTCTAGTAGCAGATAATGCTTCAAACGACATAGATTTAACAAATTCAAATAATTACTATGATAAATTTGACTTAAAATTTACATACGTCCCATCTAGCGGCAAAAAAGGATTTTTGATCCCGGATAAACCCATCATGGATATGAACGATTCAAACAGGCTTTACTTAAAATATGGTATGTACAATGATTCTGCGATTGACGTTTCCGGCTTGGCTATCTGGAGCGCGTCGGCGGGTATTTTCGAAACAACCGAAACCATGTGTTATTATAAGCCCACAAAGCCTGGTGTTTATACGATTACGGCAATATTGATCAAAGGAACGCTGCTTCCAGACAGCACTACAGTCGAAGAAGATATCACGATAACATTTGAAATTACGGTCAACGGCGTCATTATGGTTCCGCTGGCCCACGACATGTATTCGGATGAAACGAAGCAATTTAGTTTGTTTTATGGAACTGATGGAGCGTCTTCTGAAGTGACGGCATCAGCCGTATGGAGAGTAATAAAGCCAATACAGCCGGCGGCCCCGAAAATGAGCCCCGGTATGCCGGATCGCGCTTCCGGGCTGTCAGAACCAAGCGTGGCGCTTGGTTTATTCGCTCCGGTAGGCAATATTGGCACTTTTGAAATTGAAGCTAAATACAACGATCTTATAGCAACCGCAACAGTAACGGTCAATCCGCGCGAGTTAAAAATATTCCCTTCGCCCGCTTCTGTCAGCATAAATATGCAAAGGCAGTTTAGCGCATTCACCGATGGAACTCTTTTAGATAAAAATGTGGCCTGGTCAGCCCCTCTGGGAGGGTATATCGATCAAACCGGAATATATACGGCACCAGGACAGCCTGGGACATATACTGTTACGGCTAAATATTTAACTCTTGAAACCTCGGCGGCAGTTCTGGTTAAAACTTTATTTTTAAGTCCGGCAAGCCGCGAAATAAAAGCGAAAGAAACTCTTCAATTTAGTTTGAAATATGGTGTCAGCGAGCAATCGACCACTGAAGAAGTTCAGTCACTGGCGCAATGGAGCGTTTTGCCGAACATTGGTAATATTACGAATGGCTTATATACTCCGTCCGGGCCCGGAACTTTTGAAGTGACGGCTGAATATGAAGGGGTAAAAGTAACGGCCGAAGTTAAAGTGCTTCAAAGTGAATTAAAAATAACGCCGGAGACGGCAACGTTAATTTATGGCCAGAAACAACAGTTTAAAGCTCTGGCCGATAGCGAAACGGCAGAAACTAACATAGCCTGGTCAGTCGAAGATTCAACCGGAGGTTCAATAGACTCTGCCGCCGGGCTTTACACCGCGTCAAATAACGCCGGTACTTACATAGTTAAAGCGCTATATTCCGGGATCGAGGCTACGGCAGAAGTAACTGTACAAGCTCCCGTCCTGCAGATCTGCCCGGCTATGAAAATGCTTTATACGAACGAAACGCAGAATTTCACTCTGCTGGTGAATAACACAACGCAGGAGACCGAAATTCAATGGAGTGCAACCGGAGGTTTGATTGGCATCAATGACGGCTTATACATGGCCCCTGGCCATGCCGGAAATTATATCGTAACAGCCACTTTTAGAACTATCGAAGCGACAGCGGAGGTAACCGTTACGGCCGCCGATCTTAAAATATCCCCGCCGTCAGCCATGCTGAATCGCAGTCAGCAGATGACGTTTAAAGCGCTTGTCGGCGATACGACGCAGGAAACCGGGATTGCGTGGTCGGTTGTAAGCGCTAACGGCGGCAGCATAACCCAGACGGGAGTTTATACCGCGCCGGCGCAATGGGGCAATTATATAGTTAAAGCAGCCTATCAAGGGATCGAGGTAACGGCGGAAGTCAGGGTTAACGATGAAAGAGTTAAGTTGAACTTCTGGCAAAGTTGGCAAACACCAAAAAATCCCATTGGAAGCGTACGCATGCCGGCTTACAACACTAGTGAAGGTTTTATACCGTCGACAAATCCAATAAACGATTATTGTTATCTGCCTGTGTACGTCAGCGGAACAATAACCGATACTATAGAATTGACTATCAAAAGTGCAAGCGGTAAAGGAAGATTTGAGTTTACAGGCAATTCTTATAACTCGTATTACCCTCCTAAACCGTGGGATGTCTGTCAGAATTTTAAATTTATCTACACCGGTGGTATTGACAGGCTGTATTATGACACCAACGAAACACTTTATATAGAAGCGCGATGTAAAGAAAATGCGAGTGCTCTTGCAACCGCAGAAATATTATTATTAAGACCGGTTTTAGATACGATAAAGACCTTTTATGACCCGAGAGTATATAATTGTAGTGATCAAACAACAATGGAAGTATATCAGGCTATCGTATTTACAGCTCCAAAAAGCGCATTGATATATAAGCATGGCTCATACAAACGGTGGAACCCATTTGTATATACTCCTACTCCAGATAAACTTGAATGGGATCAGAATTATTATTGCAATGAATGGCTTGGAAATCAGTACTATTATTCCGGTGGAACTGTACATAGTTGTCCTGACTTTTATAATATGACTTGTTATAATATGTCAAATGGTGTAGTATCATATCGCGCACGACGTACTAAAATAGGTGATCCTTGGACTTATTATTAAAATACGATGGAACTGGCGTGGCTATAACATCGTCATAACCAGCAAAATCGGCCTGAATGGCTGGTTTTGCTGGTTAACCATATCTGGGAAATCCTTGAAATTTTCCGGTTTGATTTTAACCTCGCGGTGTGATATAATTATCCTGGGTTTCTGACAAGCTGATTTCGTAGCAAATTGCCGCTTTTCTTTTTGATTAATATAACATGTACTTTAAGCTTAATTATTTTTTAATTTACATCGGAGGCGGAAAATGAAAAGATCTTCACTGGCTTTGATCGTGTCGTTCGTGTTTATTTTGATCGCTTCGCGGGCCGCTGCGGCGGGCGAAGTTATATTTCCCGAAAACTTTCTATGGGGAGCCGCCACCTCCTCATATCAGGTAGAAGGCGGCATTTATGGAAACGACTGGGCCGAATTTGAAAAACGCCCCGGCGTCATAACCAATGGCGATAAATGCGGCGCCGCGTGCGACCACTACAACCGCTACGCCGAAGATATAAAACTTGCGAAAGAGCTCAATCTTAAAATTTTCCGCATGTCGGTCGAATGGGCCCGCATAGAGCCGGTTGAAGGCAGGTTCGATGAAAAGGAACTCGCCCACTACCGCGCCGTGATAGACGAGGTCAGAAGGAACGGCTTGATCCCTTTCGTGACCGTTTTTCACTTCTGCCTTCCCAGATGGCTCGCCGATAAGGGTGGGTTCACCAATCCTCAGTCCCACGTATATTTCGAAAGATACGCCGCATATCTGGCTAAAAACCTCGGCGACCAGATAGATTTCTGGACGACCCAGAACGAGACCATGGTGTATCTCACTTCAGGATACCTTCTCGGCATATGGGCGCCGGGCCATAAAAACCCTGTGCTGATGTGGCGCGCGCTGGCAAATCTCATAAAATCGCACGCTAAGGCTTACGGCGCGATCAAGCTTAACGACATTTCAGACGCCGACGGCGACGGAACGGCCGCCGCGGTGGGCATCGTAATGAACTACGGGATATTCGACCCGTACGACCCTAAATCGACGGCCAATGTCATAATGGCCGATAAGGTCAACTACTTCGGAAACCATCTGCTGCTCGACTCGCTCATGGGAAAAAGCACCAGAATAAAGGAACTCGCGCCCGAAACCGGCGAGCGCATATTGTTCCTGCCCGAATATAAAAACACGCTCGATTTCATAGGAGTCAATTACTACACACGTTTTTTCGTACGCCCTTCGATAACCAAACCCATAGCCGGCATGGAGATGTTCACCAAATCCCGCGCGGCGGCGCATTCTGGCCAGCCTTTCGAAACCAACGAAATGGGCTGGCTCATTTATCCCGAAGGCATATACCGCGCCGTTAAAGCGATCGCCCGCTACGGAGTTCCTATATACATAACTGAGAACGGCATACCCGATAAAACCGCCAAAAAACGCGCCAGATTCATATCTGACCATCTCGTGTGGCTAAAAAAAGCCATAGACGAAGGCGTTCTGGTAAAAAGCTATATACATTGGGCCCTCACCGACAATTTCGAATGGGCCGAAGGCTTCTGGCCGCGCTTCGGGCTCTACGATGTCGATTACTCAACGAAGAAGCGCTCGCTTAACGAAGGCGGCGCGTTTTATTCCGAAGTCGCGCGCAATAACGGGCTTAACGCCCCGATGATGAGATCCGTGTACGGCGCTGAATCGGCGCACGACGATAAAATCAAGCGTGACAGGCTTTTCGACAGGAATAGCCAGTAGGCGCGAGGCCGCGGATCGGTTAAAATGATGATGCACAGGAACCGGAATCGGAATTCGGCCGGTCTACGGCGGAAGGCGCCGATTGATATTAGCTCGTAATAAAGCAAACTCGATAATAAACGGAGGTTGATATGAAAAATTTATTTATGGTATTTTTTTTGACTTTGACGACGGCGTTGTTTTTTAATTCGAATTTGTTCGCACAGGAAGCCAGGGGAACTATGACCACTTCTGAAGCCACGATGGAGGTCGCCGCAGCCGGAAAATCAGACCCCGCGAAAGCCGCGGCCGAACTCAAAAAGATATTTCAGGACATGCTTTCGGACTATAAGGCCGGAAACCGGGAAAAGGTAAAAGCCGCTGTCGACGGCCTTAAACTTGCGAACCACGAAAAATGGTTCGCCGAAAAATTCGGAGCGGATAAGGCGAAGGGGCTCACCGCCGAATATGACGAAATGCTTGCTGCATTTGAGCAGGAGTTCGGCAAACTTCTCGAAAAAGTAGTGAAGGGCGGCGAAAGAGAAGTCCTGGTTTACATGATAGCTCCGGAAGGCGTTATGAGAGAGGCTACCGGACTTCAAAAAGACGCTATTGCCGCAATGAAAAATCCCTGTCCGCTTTTCACCGTTAAATATGTCAAGCCCGGCGAAAGTTCTGGTATATCTGTATGGTCGCTGGTTCTTCAGGACGGATCTTTTAAGTTCATCGGAAAGCTTCGCAAATTAAAGTAATCCGCCTTTCCTTATTTATGTGTTTCAGCCGTCTGCGGATATATGACCATGACCAGGAGCCGAGGCTGTGACTCGCGGAGCGAAAAAGAAAATTGAGTCAGTCACCAAAAAGAGCATAATTGAATTAAAGCACCTGCAGAAAAGCCGGCACTTCACAAAAATAAAGCGTCAGGCTAATTCGGGGTTGGAAGGGAT
Source organism: bacterium ADurb.Bin243 (assembly GCA_002069765.1). Taxonomy (GTDB): domain Bacteria; phylum Muiribacteriota; class UBA9980; order UBA9980; family UBA9980; genus UBA9980. Next base: position 2,600 of record MWBZ01000094.1, on the reverse strand, counting down.
TTTAAGGGAAGGGAGGGGCTTTTGGCCCATCGCCTTCCCTTATTTAAAAAAAGAGCTAAAAATTATTGACAATTTATAAACGAAATGATAAAATGTTTATTAATAAATAAACTTTTATTGGAGATGTTTATAATGAGTCTTAACGAATTGTTCTGGAAATCGTCTGAATCCGATAGAAAACGTGGATATTCATCTATTGCTGAAGGTTTTATATGCCTTCTTTGCGGGGCCGTTTCAGAGCGCGGGGTAATTTATAATAATGACGGCGTTTTGTGTGATGCGGAGAAAAATATAATTTTGCATATAGTCAGGGAGCACGGGTCGGTTTTTGAATATATAATCGGCCTTGACAGGAGATTGACGGGGTTATCGGAGCATCAGCGTTCGCTGATGAAGCTTTTTTATAAAGGCCTCGGCGACGCGCAGATACAAAAAGAGCTGAGGATAGGCAGCGCTTCCACAATAAGGCAGCACAGGTTTGCTTTAAAGGAAAAAGAGCGTCAGGCGAAAATATTTACGGTTTTAGCCGATCTTATGAATTCGAGCGAGCCAAGCAAGCATAAGCCCGGTTTAATAGGAACCGCTCCGGTGAACGGCTTTGAAAACGGGGATTTGAATTTAAAAATCGGTGCGGGTTCGGAAATAAAGAGTTCTATCGATAATTCAGAGCGTGAAAAGATAATAAAAAAATATTTTCCAGAATCCGGCTTTGGCCGGCTAAAAACCTTTACCATGAAAGAAAAAAGCCGTATGATAGTTTTGAGTCATATAGCCTCTAATTTTAAGCCCGGCGTCATGTATAGCGAAAAAGAGGTTAATTCAGTACTTCAGGAAATATTTGACGATTACGTCACGCTCAAAAGGTATTTAATCGATTACGGATTCATGGGAAGAAAAAATGATGGAAGCCTTTACTGGCTTATAAAACAGGATGAAAAGAAAGGCGATGAGAGTATGGAACCTGAAAAAAGTTTAAAGACTGAAATTCCGGCCGGCGCTGAAAGCGGGACAAAAAGTCAATCCCGGCCTGAGTCAAAAAAAGAAATGAAGCGGCAGTATAAGGAAATGAAACAGGAAGGCGGCGTTTATCAAATCAGAAACACGGTGAATAAGAAAATATTGCTTCTCGCTACGCCTGATTTAAAGACTGTAAACGGAAAGCTGATGCAGCTAAGGACCGGAAGTTATCTTAACGAGGAATTGCAGAGGGATTGGAACCGTTACGGCGAGGGCGCTTTTGTCGTAGAGGTGCTCGAGGCCGTAAATAAGGACGATGAAAATTTCAGAACCAGGCTTGAAAAAATAGAAAAAAAATGGTTCGAAAAGCTCGATCCATACGGCGAAAGAGGATATAACGTCCCCGGCAGAAGATATTGATTTTAATATTTAGCGGCGCACTTCGGCGGCTTTGTTTATGGATTTATGGCCATTAGTATGCTCTCTTTTATATTTAAATTCCTTTAACTTTCAAAAAAATTGTTGTATAATTGATATAAGTTTTTATTAAACCTAAAAATTTGTTTAAAAAAGGATATTAAAATGAAGAGAGATTTTTTTGGATTATCGATTTTAAATCAATCGATGTTGTTAAGCGTGAAGCGGGCTTTTATAACTTTAAAGATGAGGTTTGCGCTTGCGGCCGTTATTATTGGAACGCTCACCTGCTTATCCGGCTGTTTGAATGACTCTGCCGGCGTTTCCGCAAACGGGTCGGTAACTGGTAAAATAACCGATAAAAGCACAGGGGCGCCGCTAGCGGGAGTCAATGTAAAGCTTATCGATAATAAATTCAAACCTTCGGGTACTACGGTTACCTTAGGCGGCAATCAGGCCGCTGCGGTTATTTCTCAGCCTTATTTCATATCCGCCGCCGCTACAGGAAGCGACGGCGTTTATATGATGAGCGGCTTACCAGATGGCGATTACAGCGTAGTTCCGGGCGATATATCTGAAATATCGACCGCGGCGTATGAAATCGCCGGCGGCACGCAATCGTATAGCATATCTCTCAGGAAAGGCGGTTCCGCCGTCGTGGACTTCGTAAAGGCTGTTCAAGCCGCTGCAGATATTTCCCCGAGCGAATTCCAGGTTAATATTACGTGGCAGAACATGCCGTCGGGGCCTTTTTTCGTTACAGCTTATAGAAGGAACATGGCCCTTTTCATACCTTTCTTCGGCGACAAGCCCTGCACGCAGGACGAGTTCTATTGTTATAACGGCCAGACGTCCAGTTTTACATTTAATTATGGCGCAACGAATCTTTTTTATACCGTAGAAAACGTCTTTATATTTAAAATCAAATATAATACCGGTAATTGGGTTTATTATGGCGACGGCGGCGGTTATACGCGGGAAGAAAAAACGGTAGATACACCGCCGATATTTTTACCGCTGAGCGGCGCGCCGTGGAAATCTTATTTTGTTTATGATTTCGCGGCCAATACAATGAAACAGACCAAATAATCTTTTATTGTTAATAACGATTGACAACGGCGGGCGTATTTGATAATATTGATTCAGAAAGAATTCAGGGAGGTTATTATGAAAAATTATAAAACAGCGTTTTTACTTGCGGCCGTTTTTTTATGCTCCGCTTTTAC